>JAYZKK010000055.1:0-5657 GCA_036163555.1 Actinomycetota bacterium | reverse complement strand
CTGACCGTTTTCCATGTCCCACACTTCGATGCCGTAGCCAAGCTTTGAGTCCCCCTCAGGGGTCGTGAACGAACATTCATAGGTAACCGTGATCCGGTCGCCGTTGACGCCACGACACGTCTTAGTCAGAACGAAATCGCGCATAGATGAAAGCATGGGCTCATACAGGGTGAGGTAGGCGTCGAGACCCTGGGCCTGCAGGCGACCGTTCAAAAAGATCTCAACGTCGGGATGAAATCCTTCCCTCAGGACTTCGATGTTTTGGCTGGTGTGGGCCCTTACATAGGCTTCCTCAAAGCCCTTGGTGATCTTCTCTGCTTCTTTCCGATCCATACCCGAACCCTAATTCAGGTCAAAGAAGTCAGGGAATGACAGTCCGGTAAGGTCTAGAAATTGGAAAAGGATTTGGTGCATATGTCTAAGGGAAAACGGCTGGTCTCGACCGTCACTTCACAATCGACGGTTCGTTTGAGTATTGAAGAATTCGAGGTGCCGACTCCGGGACCTGACGAAGTACTCGTAGCGGTCGAGGCATCACCCATCAACCCCAGCGATTTAGGGGTTCTTCTTGCCGGCGCGGACGCATCAACTGTTACAAAATCAGAGAACGGGCTTGTCCTGTCGCTTCCCGACGGCGCGGTTGATGCTCTCACGGGTCGAGTTGACCAGGCCATGCCTGTGGGAAATGAAGGAGCTGGCATAGTCATCGATGCAGGAAACGGACAAGAAGCCCAAGCTCTCCAGGGACAGGTTGTTGCTGCCCTAGCCGGTGGCATGTACGCCACCCATCGCATAGTGAAAGCACGGGATTGCTTAGTCCTCGAAGAAGGCACTAAAGCCGTTGACGCCGCATCGTGTTTCGTGAACCCGCTCACCGCCCTGGGTATGACCGAAACCATGAGACTTGAAGGCCATTCGGCGCTCATCCACACCGCCGCGGCATCGAATCTAGGTCAGATGCTCAACCGAATATGCATCGACGATGGAATCGCTTTGGTCAACACTGTCCGACGGCAAGAACACGTAGAACTCCTCAAATCACAAGGAGCTACGCACGTCATAAACTCCAGTTCGCCCGATTTTCGAAGCGACTTAGTCGACGCCATCACCACAACCGGAGCAACAGTTGGCTTTGACGCCGTTGGCGGTGGTGACTTGACCACAGAACTCCTTCACGCCATGGAAGTAGCGGCGAGTTCAAGCAGCGACGAATACAGCCGGTACGGGTCGACAACTCATAAGCAGTTATACATCTATGGGGGATTAGACCGAGGGCCCACCCTCCTGCGAAGAAACTATGGGATGGCATGGGGCGTGGCTGGTTGGCTGCTCCCTAATTTCCTGGCCAAAATAGGGCCTGAACGAAGCGAAAAGCTCCGAGGCCGTGTCGCAGCTGAACTGACCACCACCTTCGCGAGTTCCTACAGCCACACGCTTTCTTTGGAGTCAGTCCTCGATGTGGACAGCATGAACGAATACTCCCAAATGAGTACCCAAGGGAAAAGCCTTGTTTGTCCGCAACTGTGACAGCGCCTTGAGTTCGTCTGAAGCAACAATTGGTGCGTGAGGTTTCTCAGTTCACCCTTTGGGGTCATGCAAGATTGCAATCTGCTAGAAAATGAACCGAGGACGACGGTCAGGACTTGGCCTCGCATGAGTGGGAAAAGGTAGGGGTTATGACATTTATTACGGCGACCATCGCCGCGACGCAGGACAGGGCTGGGTTTCTTGAGGGTTTTGAGGCGAACGTCAAACCAAAGGCCACGGAACTGGGAAGCCTGGACACATCGGTAGGCCAGTTCGTTATGGGTGGTGAGATGGCTGGGTTGATGGCTATTTCGATGGAATGGGAATCTGTCGACGTGGCTCTCGAAGCGTCCGAAGCAATTATGAGTCAGCCTGGTGGACGGGAACGGATGGCGAGTACTGGTAGTTCTATCGTGCGTCGCAGCATCATGGAAAACATCGCTGAGAACGGTGTCCGTGAAGGCAAATACCTGTCATGTACCTACATGACAGGAACCGTCACCGATGAAGGCGCAGATCTCAGCTGGAAGCACGCACAGTCTGGCGCCAACGGCTTCATGACCTGTCGCGTTGTCGCCGCCGGTATGGCTGGTTGGACCGGAGCAGCATTTGCGTGGACCGATTCGGTAGATGCCATGAATGTCTCTAGAGCCTCTATGTTGGCCGATCCAGAAATGATGCAGATCATGTCAAAGAACGACATGCGCCCAGTTGGTCGTGTGATCATGAGACAACTGGCCTAACTACTAGCTGTAGCGGAGTTCCATCACGGTGAAAGACCGGCACCACTTCGGGCATCGTCGCCAAACGTCGACCCGATCCCTATTCGCTTAAAACCAAGGTCAGAGGGAAACTCACACGTGAGGCCTCATATCCTTGGCCTAGAGCCGGATGCGCCGGCTCTAGGCCAAATAGAAAGAAACGTTAAATGATTTTTCATATCACCCATCACCACGACGAGAAGACCTGCCCGGCTCATGAACCCGAAAAGGTTGGGGCCACCTTCGGACAAGTGTTGCCGTCATTAGCTGAGCAAGGAGTAACTGTTCACGGGGCATGGGTGGACCCGCCCGGCCATGATTTCTTCTTTGTAGTGGAGTCCGATTCGTATGAAGCGATAGTTGAAGGTTTGTTCCCTGCAGTTCCTATGGGAACAGCAAGAATTCAACCGGTCGAAGATTTCAAAGCCCGAATGCAAAAGGTAGCGCAGGGTTGAGTAATCACCCAACCACAGATGTGGCTTCCGAGTCCGGTGGTGAACTTCTTCGAAGATGATCGTGTAGAACTCGACCGGACTTCGGATCAGGCGACATGATTCACCGTGGAACACTGTCTTAAGGTGGAGTCGTGACATTAATTAACCCAGAAGCTGTTAAAGCAGATGCTGCGCAATGGTTTGCGCAATATTGGGATCAGGACATGCCTCTCGGCGATTGGTGGCAACTCCTAGCGGACTCTGGATGGGCGTTCCCGTCATGGCCAGAAGGGTTCGGCGGAAGGGGCCTATCTTCTGCGGCGACGAAGGCTGCGCTACAAGCTCGACGGGACGCCGGGGCGTTTGGCCCACCAAACGGCGTGTCAACCTTTCTTGCTGCTCCGACGATCATGCATTACGGGACCGAAGAACAACAGACAAAATACCTTCCGCGAATAGTGAACGGCCGCGATATTTGGTGCCAATTATTTTCAGAACCCGGCGCAGGGTCAGACATGGCTGGGTTAGCGACACGAGCAAGTCGTGACGGCGATGAGTGGGTAGTTAACGGCCAAAAAGTATGGAACTCAGGGGCCCAATGGGCGAAATACGGGATCCTCATAGCTCGAACTGACCCACAACAACCGAAGCATCGAGGTATCACATACTTCCTTATTGACATGGAGCAAGAGGGTGTCGATGTGAGGCCGCTCAGGGAGATGACAGGAGACGCCGCATTCAATGAAGTCTTCTTAAACGACGCCCGGGTTGCCGAAAGCGACCGTTTAGGAGACCTGGGTGATGGCTGGCGCGTGGCCATGACAACACTCTCACACGAACGTGACCCTGATAACGCCGGAATGGGAGAAACTGCGGCGTTTGGCGCGATCGACCTCACTATGAGTGTTCGTCAATATGGTGCAACAGTTTCGTCGAAAAACGATGGATTCTCTCTTGCCTTAAGTGGAGGAGTTACAAAGGTTCTCGACGATGTGACAGCGCAATTCGACGCCACAAAAGACCCACAAGTCCGACAGACATTGGCAAGAATTCTCGAAATGCGTCGAACCTCCAAATGGTCCGGCATGCGCGCTGCAGCGAAAATCAAATCAGGAGGCCAGCCAGGTCCTGAGGTTTCCACCCTAAAACTTCTTGGGTCCGATATGGGACGAGAAATTCGCGATGTAGGACTCGAAGCGATGGGAGCGCACGGGATGCTTTACGGCGAAGACGCCCCAACCGACGGTCTTTTCCACGCCTATTCAATGTTCACTCCCGCTCAATCAATTGCGGGCGGTAGTGACGAGGTTCAGAAAAATATTGTGGGGGAAAGAGTGCTCGGATTGCCGAGAGAGCCTGGTGAGAAGGAACAACGCGAATTACCTTGGTCGGAACTTCCGCGCAGTTGACTTCTAGTCACATTTCTTTGAGTGCCGAGTGACAGCCGACTTCTCGTTCGGACCTACCGGAATCGAACCCAAGCAGCGGAGGTTCCCGAACTAGGATCAGTTGAATGAGCGGTATTGACCTCAATGATCCCGCCAGTATCGAGGACCCACACGCCTATTGGTCTCGCTTCCGTGACTTGGGACCGGTGCAATGGAGTAACGCTCATCGGGCATGGGTAATTCTTGGTCATTCAGAGCTCAGCGAAGCCTTTCGCGATGGGAATTTACTTTCAGCCGACAGAGTCACGCCCCTAGAACGGGTGGCACAACATCGCCCGTCAAGCTTCGCGAAAGTGGTGGAACTTTTAGGCGGCTGGATGGTGTTTCGTGACCCACCGCTCCACACACATCTTCGAGATCCATTACGCAATGTGTTCACACCAAGGCGAGTTGCGAGCCTTCAACAGACTGTCAGTCGAGTTGTTGAAGAAATCGTTGACGGCTTGACCGGAGAGATCGATGTGCGGAAAGACTTCGCGGGACCACTCCCTGCATGGGTGATCGCAGAGGTTCTCGGAGTTCGAGCTGAAGAAAGAGACCGGTTTCAAGGTTGGTCCGATGACTTGGCGACAATCGTGTTTGCCACCGATCCACATGTGACTGCGCCTCAGCAAGCGACCGCAGCGGCCGGAGAATTCAGCGAGTTCTTTCAACAGATGATCGACCGCGAACGTTCTGACCCTTCCGGGACCTTAATGACCCTGCTGGTGGAGGGAGGAGGCGACGAATTGTCTGACCTTGAACTAGTTGGCGCCTGCACCCTCATTTTGTTCGCCGGTCACGAAACAACAACGTCGCTACTTATGAACACGATGGGTTTACTCACGAGTCGACCTGAGCTGATCGAACAACTACGAGTCAGCGACAAAGAAACAGCTCTCGAAGAGTTTCTTCGCGTGCTTGGACCGACGCGGAGCATGTACAGAAAGGTCGCGGTCGCACACGAAAGAGGAGGGCGGACTCTTGAAGTAGGTGACAACGTCCTACTGTGCGTCGCTGCCGCAAACCACGACCCTGATTTTTTTGTCAACCCAGGACAGCTAATGCTCGACCGTGAGCCAAATCCGCATCTCACCTTTGGATGGGGTCTCCATCACTGCCTGGGAGCCCACTTAGCCCGCCTTGAAGCGCGCCTCGCTCTCGACGCTTTGCTGACCAGATACCAGACCTTCGAGTCTCTGGGACCGGTCCCACCAATTGAAGGAACAGTCATCTCATCGATCCAGCAGCCGTTCCATTTGCGGCTCTCATAAGTAGACGTAGTGGACGACAAAGGTTCTAGCAATCAATCGCAGGCACTAGGTCTACGATCGGCTAGATAGCGACCATCCGACTTCTCGGATGGTTCAGCTCCAGGGTCTTTCGAAACGTTGCTTCCAAGGCGGATCATCTAGTTCGATAGGTGTTCCGTCATCAGTGTCGGGTTGAGCGTCTGATGTTGGGCGTCTTCCTGCCCACATACCAAGACCGAAGACAGCTAGTGCGAG
>JAYZKK010000054.1:0-49862 GCA_036163555.1 Actinomycetota bacterium | reverse complement strand
TACCACTCCGATATGACGAGAACCTACGTTGTGGGTGACACCGATCAATCTTCTTGGGACATGGTAAATAGTGTTACTGAAGCTCAAGAACGTGGATGTGAAATGGTCCGCCCGGGAGTCAAAGCTTCTGAGGTTGACGACGCATGTCGGTCTCACTTGAGCAGCACAGGCCTAGGAGAGTATTTCGTCCACGGGACAGGTCACGGAGTAGGTCTTGAGATCCACGAGGCTCCTTGGATTAATGGAAAAAGTTCTGACGTTCTCGAAGAAGCTCAAGTAGTGACTGTGGAGCCAGGCGTGTACCTTCCCGGTGTCGGCGGCGTGCGCGTAGAAGACACAGTGTTGGTTACATCGTCAGGATTTCGACGACTTACCTCAGCCCCGAAAGATTCAATTGTGTAAGTCGACCTATTTGTCGACAGTTCCCGAACCCAAGGAAACGTATGTCAATATCCACCTCAGATTTTAAGAATGGCATGACGGTCGATTTAGACGACGGCCTTTTCCAGATATCAGAATTTCAGCACGTGAAACCAGGCAAAGGAGGCGCGTTCGTCCGGACCACACTACGAAATGTTCGGACTGGAGCTGTGATCGAACGCACTTTCCGGGCTGGAGAGAAAATGGAACGTGCGGTAATCGACAAACGCGAAATGCAATACCTCTATGCCGACGGCAGCGAACTGGTCTTCATGGATAATGAAACCTATGAACAACTTCAAGTCGAAAGGCAACAACTCGGAACGGCACCGAACTATCTCGTAGAAGGAGAAGGGGCAGTCTTACAAATGTACGGCGGCGAAATAATCGATATTGAATTACCAGCTTCGGTGGTATTAACGGTCACTGAGACTGAACCCGGGATTCAAGGAGATCGGGTCTCTGGCGCTCGGAAAGCGGCGACTATGCAGACCGGACTGGTCGTGCAGGTCCCACTCTTCATTGAAATGGATGAACGACTGAAGGTAGACACGAGAACAGGTGATTACATCGAAAGAGCCAACGGGTGACTGAAGATCCGTTTGCCCCCGTTCCCTCTATCCAGAAGCGAGAGGCTCGGGAGCGAGCCATTGAACTGTTATATGAAGCCGAAGTCCGCGGGGTATCGGTTGATGATGTTTTGAGCGGCCAGGTGATACCCGCCGCGCAACTAGTTGAAGAGCTTGTTAAGGGAGTATCCACAGATGTTGAACGAATTGATGCCGAAATTGATGCGTACCTTCACGAAGGCTGGTCGTTAGATCGTCTAGGAATGCTTGACCTATGGATTCTTCGAATAGGTATTCATGAATTACTCCTTGAGGAGGCACCTGTTGCCGTCGTCATTAACGAAGCAGTTGAACTAGGAAACCTATTTGGGGCAACCGAAGAAAGTGGGAAGTTCATCAACGGCATTCTTGGCGCCGTGGCGCGGGACATGAAATAGGCGCGGTAACGAGCTGCGAATTAGTCACTGAAGAGCAGGCTTTTCCGACTAGGCTGCACACCTGACCGTGAAGCGAGTCCAGTGAGGCTCATACGGACAGGAGGAAACACAGTGGCCGACCGCGAGCGCCGTATGACGCCCCCCTATGGGGGCGTTTTTGTCGCCCGTACTACCGTGTTAGACGCGGCGCAGGTCCATAGAGCCCTTACCCGGATCAGCCATGAAATCATTGAACGCAACCAGGGACTTGAGGATGTTGTGCTTGTCGCACTCCAGACCGGTGGAGTTGAAATAGCTCGGTTGCTTTCGAGGCTTCTGTTTGAGATCGATGGTGTAGACGTCCCAACCGGAACCCTTGATGTCGCTTTATATCGCGATGACATAGGGCTCAGACCCGTGATGCCTGAAGCGGAAACAGATATCCAAATTGATCTGGGAGGGAAGATAGTCGTGCTGGTCGATGATGTTTTGTTCACCGGTAGAACAATTCGTGCTGCCCTCGACGCTCTCACCGATTTTGGTCGACCACGCGCAGTGCAACTAGCCGTCGTGATCGACCGCGGTCACCGAGAATTACCGATCCGCCCCGATTTTGTTGGTAAGAACTTGCCTACTCGCCGCGACGAGGTTGTTGACGTGAACCCCGAAGGAGTGTTGTTAGGGGAGATGCGTAAATGAGTAACCACCTCATCAATCTTGCAGACTTAGACCGCGACGCCATTCGGGAGCTGTTGCACCTGACGGATCGCTTTGTTGAAGTTAGTCAAAGACCAATTCCTAAAGTTCCGGCATTACGCGGTCGCACCATAGCGATGATCTTCTTCGAGGATTCGACCCGTACGCGAATGTCATTCGATTTAGCGGCCAAACGACTTTCCGCAGATGTCATTGACTTCCCCACGCACACTTCTTCTCTTTCGAAGGGAGAGTCACTGCAAGACACTGTGGAAACAATTCGAGCTCTAGGAGTTGATGCCCTTGTCATTCGTCATGCTTCCGATGGTCTTCCAGGAGAGATCGCCGAAGCCGTAGGGGAAACAATTTCGGTAATTAATGCTGGCGATGGATTAAACGCTCACCCAACGCAAGGGCTGTTGGATGCGTACACCCTGTGTCAACACTTCCATGGGACGGCAGGAATCGAAGCGTCCTTGTCTGGGATCCATATCGGCATAGTTGGTGACGTCAAGCACAGCCGCGTCGCGCGAAGTGACTTGGCCGCTTACCGGAGTCTGGGAGCGAAAGTGACCATCGTGGCGCCCCCCGAACTTCAACCTACCGACCTCGACAATTGGCCGGTTGACATTACTGACGACCTAGATGAAGTGCTTCCGAGTTTGGACGTGGTGGGATTACTCAGAATCCAGAAAGAACGCATAGGTGAGACCGTTGTGAGCTCTATAGACGACTACATCGAGCACTATGGAGTAACTGAATCTCGAGCCAACAGGATGAACGACGACCTCGTGATTCTCCATCCCGGACCAGTAAACCGAGGAATAGAGATCGCTGACACGGTCTTGGACAAACGCGCAAATGTCCTGATTAACCAACAAGTCACCAACGGAGTAGCGGTGAGAATGGCAGTTCTTTTCCGATTGTTGGGCTCGGGAATAGAGATTGATTGATGTGCAAGCAAATAACCAAAATCGGAAAAGAGAACAAATGATGGACGGCGGGCAGAATAGGTGACCCAAATTCATGAGGGAGCGTTGGTGTTCGCCGATGGCACAACGTTCGAAGGAGAACTTATAGGCGCAGAAGTCGAGGTCACCTCCGGTGAGGTTGTGTTTAACACCGTCTTGAGCGGATACCAAGAAGTGATAACCGACCCGTCCTACGCGGGACAAATCATTAATTTCACCTACCCCCATATAGGGAACTACGGCGTCACTGGCGCTGATGACGAGGCCAACCGTCCCTTTTGTAGAGGCGTGGTTGTCCGTGAACTGGCGAGACGAAGGTCTAATTGGCGCAGCGAAGGCGACTTAGATACTTACCTACGATCAGAAGGCATACCAGGAATTGCCGGCGTTGATACGCGACGACTAACCCGACACGTGCGAGAGAACGGAGCCATGCCGGCAGCGTTCGGTTCAACGTCTCTTGAGCTGCTCGCTCAGGCGGCCTCATCGGAGCCTGGTACCACTGGCATAGACCTTGTCAGCACCGTGACTACTTCAAAACCCTATGAAGTTGGAGGCGGCCACTTCCGCGTTGTCGCTTACGACTTAGGTATCAAGAAATCAATTGTGGAGCAGCTTTCTGAAATTGCCACCGTCTTTGTGGTGCCCGCTCAAACCACCAGTGAAGAGGTGCTTGCTTTGGAACCCCATGGCGTCTTCTTGTCTAATGGTCCAGGGGACCCGATGATGGCGGGACAAGTCGTAACGGCCCTTGATGCCCTACTCGGGAAAGTGCCAGTGTTTGGAATCTGTCTTGGACACCAGATTCTTTCTCTGGCTTTGGGAGGAAAGTCCTACAAGATGAAGTTCGGTCATCATGGGGGCAATGTGCCTGTTCGCAACCTAGATAACGGCCGGATTGAAATCACCAGTCAAAATCATAATTTTGCTATTGAGTCAGGCTCCGTGCCGGGAGTAACAGAAACGCACGTCTGCCTAAATGACGGCGCTCTCGAGGGCCTCCGCTGCAATGACGTACCTGCATTCAGCGTGCAGTACCACCCTGAGGCGAGTCCAGGGCCACATGATTCCCGCTATCTGTTTGACCAATTTGCTGATTTGATGACGTCGTTTCACGGAAGCCCGAAGTAATGCCGAAGCGTGACGATATCGAAAGCATTTTGATAATTGGATCTGGACCCATTGTGATCGGCCAAGCCTGCGAGTTTGACTATTCAGGGACGCAAGCATGTCGAGTGCTGCGAGACGAGGGTTATCGAATAATTCTGGCTAACTCGAATCCAGCAACGATCATGACCGACCCCGAATTCGCGGACGCTACTTACATAGAGCCGCTCGAGGTTGACGTTCTGACAGCGATCATCGAACGCGAGAGACCGGATGCGATCCTGCCAACTCTCGGAGGCCAAACAGCTCTTAATCTGGCGACCGAACTCGTTGAATCTGGAGTACTGGACGAATACGACGTAGAAATGATCGGCGCTAGTGGTGAGGCCATCGCTACCGCAGAAGATCGAGACCTGTTCAGACAAGCGATGGAACAGATCGGTTTGAAATGTGCTCGATCCGGAATCGCTCACACGATGGACGAGGCCATGACCGTGATCGAAGAAATCGGACTCCCGGTCATCATCCGCCCTGCATACATTTTGGGTGGGAAAGGCACCGCCTTTGCCCACACCATCGAAGAGTTTGAAAGCGTGGCGGCCCTCGGTTTGGATGCGAGTCCAATCTCAGAGATATTGATTGAGCAATCAATCAAAGGCTGGAAAGAATACGAACTCGAAGTAATGAGAGATCACGCTGACAACTGTGTCGTGATCTGTTCAATTGAGAATGTTGATCCGATGGGAGTTCATACAGGTGATTCCATCACTGTCGCCCCAGCACAAACACTTTCCGACGTTGAATATCAAGAAATGCGCAACGCCGCGTTTGCCTGTATTCGACGAGTTGGAGTCGAGACAGGCGGATCCAACGTCCAATTCGCAGTTCACCCAGAAACAGGTGAACAAATTGTTATTGAGATGAATCCCCGTGTGAGTAGGAGTTCAGCCCTAGCGTCAAAGGCCACAGGTTTCCCGATAGCCAAAATAGCAGCGCGGTTAGCGGTGGGATACCGCCTCGATGAGATCACCAATGACATCACGGAAAAGACACCAGCGAGTTTTGAGCCAACGATCGACTATGTCGTCACCAAGATCCCTCGGTGGGCATTTGAGAAGCTCCCAGGTGCTTCGGGCGTACTAGGGCCCCAAATGCAATCGGTAGGTGAGGCAATGTCGATAGGCCGCACTTTCCCTGAGAGTCTCCAAAAAGGCATCCGGTCGCTTGAACAAGGTCGAGCAGGTCTCAACGCTGATCCCGGAGAAAGTCAATACTTGAAACAAGATGAGGCTGAGCTTCTCTCGGCCATATCTGTTCCTACCGCTGAAAGAATCTTCCAGATAGGGGAACTTATGAGGCGGGGCGTTCCGATCGACCAGATCCATCTCGCCTGTGCCATTGATGGCTGGTTCCTAGACCAGATGCTGATGATTGTCGAGGAACGGCTCCACTTAGAACAATCAGATCTTTCTTCTCTTACAAGGGCGGAATGGCGACGAGCGAAGCAACTTGGATTTTCAGACGCACAGCTGGCCTACCTCTTAAAGGCGCAAGAAGCGGACGTTCGGTCGGAAAGGCTTGCCAAAGGTGTCCGCACGACCTTCAAAACTGTTGACACCTGTGCTGCTGAGTTTGACGCGATAACGCCGTATCACTACTCGACCTATGAAGACGAAGATGAGATACGTCAAGGGACACGACCTCGGATGATGATTCTGGGTTCAGGCCCTAATCGAATTGGTCAAGGTATTGAATTTGATTACTGCTGCGTTCATGCAAGCTTTGCGCTCGAAGAAGCCGGCTATGAAACCATCATGCTGAACTGTAACCCTGAAACTGTCTCCACCGATTACGACACTTCGGACCGTCTTTATTTTGAACCATTGACCCTAGAAGATGTCCTCAACGTCATTGATGCTGAAAATCCTGTTGGAGTCATAGTCAGTCTTGGTGGACAAACACCGTTGAAGTTGGCATCCGATTTACCAACTGAACTTGTTTGCGGAACCTCCCCTGACTCTATAGACCTCGCCGAAGACCGGGAACGTTGGAATTCATTATGCGCCCAGTTGGAGATCCCGCAACCACCGGGCGGAACCGCAGTCACTTTTGAGGATGCTTCACAGATCTGTGAACGCATCGGCTTTCCAGTTTTAGTACGACCGAGCTATGTGCTTGGTGGTCGAGCGATGACGATTGTGTACGACCTGCAAGAACTTGAAGAAGCGATGGTCGAACTAACCGAGTTTGGGGGCTTAGGGCGAGAAGGCGGATTATCAGCTGATCGTCCCGTGCTCATCGACCGGTTCTTAGAAGACGCGACCGAAGTAGATGTTGACTCCATTCGGGATCACACGGGTGAATTTGTTCTTGGTGGAATTCTGGAACATGTCGAAGAAGCAGGTGTTCATTCAGGAGACAGCGCATGTGCGATACCGCCACCCAACCTGTCTCCAGAAACCCAAGAAGTAATAATCGAATACACCCAACGGCTCGCTGAACGGCTTGAAGTCGTTGGCCTTCTTAACGTGCAGTTCGCGGTTAAGCAGGGTCAAGTATTCGTAATTGAGGCAAACCCCCGGGCATCGCGAACTGTTCCTTTCATAGCTAAAGCCACAGGAGTGCAGTTGGCGAAAGTTGCTGCTCGAGTGATGGCCGGAGAAACACTCGACGAACTACGAGGATTGGGAGCTTTGCCAGAACCTATTCGAGAAGGCCACGTAGCAGTGAAAGAAGCAGTACTTCCCTTTCAACGGTTCCCGGATGTTGACACAGTTCTCGGCCCCGAGATGCGGTCCACAGGCGAAGTAATGGGTATCGATAGGACTTTTGGGTTGGCGTTCGCGAAAAGCCAAATTGCTGCAGGGGAAGCCCTTCCTCTTGGCGGAACCATCTTTTTCTCCCTGGCGGATAGAGATAAAGACCAAGGACTTGAAGCCGCCAAGGGATTTGTTGAGCTTGGCTTTACGTTGGCAGCCACCTCGGGAACTGCTGAATTCTTAGATAACAACGGAGTTCATGTTGAGACTGTTGTAGCGAAGCTAAGTGAAGAAGGACGCGAGATTAGCGCTGGTGTAGATGCCGTTGAATTAATAGGAGCAGGTCAGGTCAGACTCGTTGTCAACACACCACGCGGCCGTGGCCCACGAAGTGATGGCTATCGAATCCGGTTCGCCTCAACCGCTCACAAAGTGCCTTGTCTGACCACAGTTGCAGCCGCGCGAGCTGCGGCTGTTGGACTGCGAGAATGGATGTCCAATCCGTTGACGGTTCGGTCATTACAGGAGTTCCTAGACCCTGAGGTTTCGACAGAATGAAGGAACAAGGACACACAGTGCAGGTTGGCTCAATAACCCTTCCCAATCCTGTGATGACTGCTTCAGGAACGGTCGGCCACGGCACAGAACTCGCTGCTTATTGCGATCTAGCAGACCTTGGTGCGGTTGTAGTCAAGTCACTTTCAGCCGAAGCATGGCCCGGAAATTCAGCGCCTCGAGTTCATGGCACTGCATCAGGAATGATCAATTCAGTAGGTCTTCAGAACCCAGGTATAGACAGTTGGATTCAAGAAGATTTGCCCGCCTTGTTAAGTCATGAAGCTCGAGTTGTTGTCAGCATCTGGGGACGAACCGTCGATGAGTACCGAGAGGTTGCCAGTCGACTGACGGGGGTCAAAGGAATAACAGCGGTTGAAGTAAACGTGAGTTGTCCCAATTTGGAAGACCGGGGCGACATGTTTGCTCATGACCCCGATAGTTGTCAGGCCGCCATAAATGCCTCATTGATTTCAGGTTTACCTACTTGGGCCAAACTGAGCCCGAACGTAACCGACATTGTCTCCATAGCTAAAGCGGCCATAGAAGCTGGGGCAGAAGCTTTGACGCTTACCAACACCCTGTTGGGGATGGTGATAGATCCTAAAACGCTGCGTCCGGTCCTTGGTAATGGCGGGGGAGGATTATCTGGGCCAAGTATTCGACCAGTTGCTGTTCGAGCTGTCTATGACGTCTACGAATCATTAGGCCCGGTGCCGATCATTGGAGTGGGAGGCATAACCAAAGCAGAGCATGTCGTTGAATTTCTCGCTGCTGGGGCATCAGCTATTCAAGTGGGTTCAGCTCACTTCGCGGACCCAAAAGCCTCTCGACGGATCCTCAGAGACCTAGAGCGATGGTGTCGAAAACGTGAAGTAGATTCCGTGCATTCTCTGACCGGAGCAGCTCATGAATCATCCTGATGTAGCCAATGACGTGCGTTCCCGCCTAGCCCTAGCGCTTGATGTTGACGACCTTGTCGAAGCAGGCCGGCTTGGACGCCGAATGCTCCCATGGTTTTCGGTCGCAAAGGTTGGACTGGAACTGTTCTCTGCTTCAGGACCAGAAGCTGTAGGTGCTTTTGTAGATCAGGGCTACGAGGTCTTTCTCGATTTGAAGCTGCATGACATCCCGACCACAGTGGGGAAGGCAGCGAAAGTCTTAGGAAGCCTCGGAGTTTCCTATGTGACTGTCCACTCGTCGGGTGGAATCGACATGTTGGCGGCTGCAGTTGATGGATTAAATGAAGGAGCATCAGCTGCTGGGTTGACTCCACCTATGGTGCTCGCTGTGACTGTTTTGACCTCGGACTCGGAAGCTCCAGGGTCGCTGTTACAAGAAAGACTCGGATATGCGGTCGAAGCAGACTGTGGAGGTGTTGTCTGCGCAGCCAGCGACCTTGCGGAGGTGTCTCTGGTGGCCCCTGAGCTGCTTGCTGTTGTACCCGGCATCAGACCCGAGGGAGTTGCGGCAAATGACCAAGGACGGCCGGCCACTCCCCGAGAAGCCATCAAGCAAGGGGCAGGCATCTTGGTTATTGGTCGAGCAGTGACTGCGTCTAGTGAACCTGAAGAGGCTGCGAGCAACATCGCCGCAGAAGTAGCGGAGGCTATTTAGCTATAGGGGTCACGTTCGCCACGACACCGTTAGACTCCTCAACGATGCCTACACCCCCGAGCCTGTCACCTGAACAACGCGAAGCAGCCCTTGAAAAAGCTGCTGCAGCTCGCCGGGTGAGAGCAGAAACCAAAGACCGATTAAAGATGGGATTAGTTTCCTTTGATGAGCTGCTCGAACTCGCGGACACAGATGAGTTAGTTGGAAAAATGAAGGCTCTCGCTGCTCTTGAGTCGATGCCAAAGATTGGCAAAGTTAAGGCCCGACGGTTGATGCGAGATGTCGGAATAGCGGAAAGTCGAAGATTGCAGGGTCTCGGAGAAAATCAACGTAGTCAATTAGTGGCTTTTTTCGCTGCATAGATTTGGCTTGCTGAATGGCATGGAGTCGAGCGCTGTGACGAAGAACGGCAATCCGATCATCTTTGTCATATGCGGCGCGGGTGGCGCTGGCAAGGGAACGATAGTTGCAGAGCTGATGCGCCGCGATCCGAAAATGCACCTCAGCCGATCTTGGACTACACGGTCACGACGGCCCAGCGAAGCATCGGACGCCTACGTGTACGTCACAGATGAAGAGTTCGATATCCGGATTGCCGAGAACGGATTTTATGAATGGGCCAAATTTGTCGGACATCGCTACGGAACACCAACACCAACGGTTCCACCTGGGAAAGACCTACTGTTGGAGATTGATGTGCAGGGAGCAGTTGCGGTGAGAGAACGTCAAGAGGACGCTGTTGTCGTCTTGATTGTCCCACCCAATCGGCCTGAACAAGAACGACGTATGAGGGCCAGAGGCGATAGTGAGGAACATATAGCGCAGCGACTCGAAGCGGCCGATGCTGAAGAAGAAACCGGGCGTGAGCTTGCAGATTCCGTAATAATCAACGCTGACTTAGATCATGCAGTAGCAGCAGTCGAGTCAGTTATTGCTGATTTTCGTCAACAAAGATCGGAATCATAACGGCGTTATCCTGCGATCAGCTCGTTCGAGTCCAGCAGGCCGCTGATAGCATGGTGGTTCGGTCTAACCCGTTGAATCCTTACTGAGGTAGAGCAGATGTCTGACGAACAAGACACGATGATCAGTCCGGGCCTTGAGGCGTTACTCGAAAAGGTCGATTCCAAGTTCACGTTGGTGAGTTTGGCCGCGAAGAGGTCACGTCAACTTATTGCCTATGACCTTGGCCTTGGAGAAGGGGGAGGCAGCGAAGTCCCTCCACAAGTCACGAGCACGGCACGAAAGTCGTTGTCGATGGCGTTTGAAGAAATTCAGGCTGACAAAATTGGTTACGAGCGGTTCGACCCGGAGGAACGTGCTCGCTTAGAGGCGGAGGCGCTGGCGCAGGCGGAGGCTGATGCAGCCGCTCTTGAGGCCGTGCCTGACGAAGAGTAGGTAGAAACCGCCGATGCTGGCCGGCCGCCGCATCATCCTGGGCGTTACCGGGGGAATAGCTGCTTACAAGGCAGTTTTGCTGTGCAGAATGCTGGTCGACGCTGGAGCACATGTGATCCCCGTAATGACGGAAAGTGCCCAGAAATTTGTTGGCCGGGCAACTTTTGATGCCTTGGCCTCGGAACCTGTCAGAACATCCATATTCGATGATCCAGACCCGATTCCGCACACGACCCTCGGTCAGACAGCAGACCTAATTGTCGTAGCTCCTGCGACTGCTCGGAGCATCGGGAGTTATGCGAGTGGTATTTCGAATGATCTCCTAACAGCAACCTTGGTAGCGACGCGAGCACCAGTTGTCGTATGTCCCGCTATGCACACTGAAATGTGGGAACACGCAGCCGTGCAAAATAACCTTGAGACCCTTAAGAGTCGAGGAGTCACCGTTGTCGCTCCGGAGGAGGGACAACTTGCCGGTGGAGACTCGGGATCAGGACGGTTAGCGGCTCCAGAAAAAGTATTCGAGGTTATTAAAGAGATTCTCACGACGGGTGATCTCAGTGGACGAAAGGTCGTTGTTACAGCTGGCGGTACTCGAGAAGCAATCGACCCAGTTCGCTATGTTGGGAACCGCTCTACCGGCAAACAGGGGTATGCCATCGCTGAGGCAGCCGTTGCTCGCGGAGCTGAGGTCACCCTAATTTCGACGGTTGCTACCGAGGCTCCGCTAGGAGTTGACCTAATTTCGGTTGAGTCCGCTGCGCAGATGCATGAAGCCGTTCTAGAACGGACCGACGCGGATGTGATTGTTATGGCCGCAGCTGTCGCTGATTTTCGTCCGGTTGAGACATCAGACTCCAAAATCAAAAAGGACGGAGGACCACCGGATTTACATCTTGAAGCTACAGCGGACATCTTGTCCGATCTTGGTTCCTCCAAGCTACCGGGACAGGTGATTGTGGGATTTGCTGCAGAGACCGACGAATTGATCGCCCACGCACAAAAAAAGCTTGAACGAAAGAACGTTGACGTCATCGTCGCTAACGATGTCTCAGCTCCAGAGGTCGGATTTGCTCATGAAACAAACGAAGTAACAATCCTTGAAGCCAATGGTTGCCAAAGACATGTTTCGCTTCGATCAAAGCGACAAATAGCAGATGAAGTGTTGGATACAGTTGCTGAGATACTTGCTAGGTAACTTGAGGTGTCTCTCAAGGTGCTCTTTGGCCTAGCCTTAGCTTTGCCGGTCGAATAATCAGGAGAGATGGCGTGAGTCGATGGACTTTCACCTCGGAGTCGGTGACTGAAGGTCATCCCGACAAAATGGCAGATCAGATATCTGACGCCATTCTGGATGCGATGCTGAAACAAGATCCAGCTAGCAGAGTCGCCTGCGAGACAATGGTGACCACTGGACTCGTCGTCGTTGCAGGGGAGATCACCACCAGCGGGTTCGTGGATATACCGGCGGTGGTGAGAGAAACAATTAATGAGATCGGATATGACCGAGACTCTCTTGATTTCAACGGCAGCACGTGTGGAGTAATGGTTTCTCTCGATGAACAGTCGCCCGACATAGCGCAAGGGGTGAATGACTCTGAAGAAGTTAGGAGTGGCCAGGCAGGTGAGGAGGACGAGCTTGATCGCCAAGGTGCTGGCGATCAGGGCATGATGTTTGGTTACGCCTGTCGGGAGACAGAGGTGTTGATGCCACTACCAATCCACGTAGCCCATCGGATGGCTGAGCAACTCACTGAGGCACGCAAATCCGGCCAGGTTCCATATCTGAGGCCAGATGGTAAGACACAGGTTTCCTTCGAGTACGAGGATGGCCGCCCCGTCAGCTTGAAGACCGTTCTCGTTTCCACTCAACACAATCCAGGTATCGATAGAGACGGCATGATTCGCCCAGACTTAATTGAACATGTCATCAAACCCTCCGTGCCGGCAGAATTCGCGGATGATGACTTTGAAGTGTTTGTAAATCCGACCGGTAATTTCGTTGTTGGTGGACCCGTTGGTGATTGCGGTCTTACAGGTAGGAAAATCATCGTTGACACCTACGGAGGCTACGCCCGACATGGCGGCGGTGCATTCTCTGGGAAAGACCCCTCTAAGGTTGATCGGTCAGCTGCGTATGCAACACGTTGGGTGGCAAAGAACCTCGTAGCAGCTGGAGCGGCTGACCGTTGCGAGGTTCAGGTCGCCTACGCGATAGGTGTAGCTCGCCCAGTGTCGGTCCTAGTGGAGACCTTTGGCACCGAAAACGTTGACCCCGAGCGGATTACAGCATCGATCAACGAGATTTTCGACCTCCGACCCGCCGCTATTCTGAGAGACTTGGATCTCCGCCGGCCAATTTTTCAGCCGACAGCGTCGTACGGTCATTTCGGCCGCGAATCCTCCGGTGACCTATTTACCTGGGAACGAACCGATCGAGTGGACGACATACGCGCAGCTCTCGGTCTATAAATCCTTTCCGTGACTCGTCGAAGTCCCACCCGTCAACCAAAATGACCTCGTGTCACGAGTAGTCCGAGTTCTCCCAGATGAACCCGCTGTAGATCGAGAATTCGACTATCTACTTAGTGACAAGGTCATTGAATCCTCAGAGTGTTCCGAGGTCCGGGTTGGCACCGTAGTTCGGGTTGATTTACGAGGCCGAAGAGTTCGAGGCTGGATAACTGCTTTAGATGTAAAACCACAGGAAGGTCTCAAGCTAAGTGAAGTAAAGAAAGTCAGCAGTTACGGTCCCCCCGCGTCCTTAGTGGATCTCGCCAATTGGGCTAGTCGACATTGGTTGGGTAGTCGTGTCCACTTCCTACGCACAGCCACTCACGACCGCGTTGTATCTTCTATCCCTCAAAACAACAAGCAGAAATACGCAACGTATGCGACCAACAATTTGGCCGAGGAAGCATTTAGACGAGGCGGGGCCGTAGTCCGAACCCCACCAACGAGCGATGATGTTTCAATGGCCGTAGCAGCAGCATCGCAGGGTCGGGCGTTGATTCTCGCTCCGACTCTTACTCGAGCACAACGGCTTGCGGTAGCGATGAAGAGAGCCGGAATAGAGGTAGCTCTTTATCCGCGAGATTGGCGGGTCTCCGCAGGTGGGGCAGTAACAATTGGCACCCGGTCTGCGGCGTGGGCACCTATTAGCCCGATAGAAGCTGTTCTAGTGTTGGATGAACATGATGAGGCCTATCAACAGGAATCGGCCCCCACATGGCATGCTCGCGATATCGCCCTAGAACGGGCTAGACGTGATGGAGCTAGGTGGGTAATAACGTCTCCCACACCTTCGCTTGAAGCACTGACATGCGGTGCTCCTTTATTGACTTCAGATCGCGCAACAGAACGAGCCGGGTGGCCCATCATTGAGTTAGTCGATCTGCGAAATGAAGCACCGAAGGCCGGATCATGGTGCTCCGACCAACTCTCGCGGTCCCTTCAAAATCATCGCAGAGTCGTATGTGTTCTGAACCGGAAAGGACGAGCCCGATTCGCCTACTGCGACCAATGCGGTGAGTTAGCCAGATCCGAAGAAACCGGAAAAGCTTTAGGTCTTGACGGCGATCGTCTAGTTCATCCTGTCGACGGTGATGACAGACCAGCGGTCTGCGCATCCTGCTCTTCTACGAAATTTCGCAGAGTGAAACTTGGAGTTACAGGGGTTACCGAAGAATTGACACATATCGCTCGTCGGCCGGTAACAGAAGTCGACTCCTCCACTGAAAACCTGCCGGCGGACGCAGACCTCTACGTCGGTACCGAAGCGGTCTTCCATCGACTTGATGGGGCTGACCTCGTGGCATTTCTGGATTTCGACCAAGAGATTTTAGCTCCCCGATACCGAGCCGCGGAAGAAGCGATGTCGCTGTTGGCTCAAGCCGCTCGTTTAGTAGGCAGAAGAGAAAATGGTGGTCGTATTCTGATTCAAACAAGGATGCCTCAACATCCGGTTCTTCAAGCTGCCGTCAACGCCGACCCCGGATCTTTAGCCCGAGCGGAACTGGAGGTGCGCAGACAACTCCAACAACCACCTTTAGCTCACTGGGCCATTGTCTCTGGCTCTGCGGCGAAGGAATTTATTGATCGCGTTGGGAACCCCGACGGGATAGAAATAATGAATTCAAATAATGAACGATGGCGAATCCGAAGTGAAGACCGTGAACGCATGGTTGAGATATTGGGGAATATTGAACGGCCAACAGGAAGATTGAGGATCGAAATCAACCCGCTTAGAGCCTGATTGGTTGACACCGATAACCTAGGAATCATCATGAGTTATCAGATACGCGTAATGGGTGACCCTGTCCTCCGACAAGAAGCAAAATCAATTGACAATATTGATGGGCGAATTGTTCAGATGGTCGATGACATGGTTCCAGCGATGTATCAGGCAGAAGGGATTGGACTAGCAGCCCCGCAAGTAGGCATCCAAAAGAGGCTTTTCGTCTATGACATTGGTGAAGGCCCACAAACTCTTGTAAATCCCGAAATCGTCGATTCCGATGGTGAATGGACCTTCGAGGAAGGGTGCCTCTCAGTTCCAGGATTGTCATTTGAGATTATTCGGCCCAAGGAAGTTCACTTAATAGGACGAGACCTAAATGGGAATGAGGTTTCAATTGAGGCAGATGAGTTGTTGGCGCGGTTGTTTCAGCACGAACTTGACCACCTTGACGGAGTCCTTCTACTTGACCACCTTGAACGTGATGAACGAAAGGCTGCCCTTCGTCGGTGGCGTGAAATCCAAAGTGCACCTGGTGCTGACCCAGCATCCTCAGATGACCTAGCGCTACCGTGACTGATAGCTTGCCCCGGCCGCCTGAACACCCACGTTCATTGGTGTATTTCGGTAGCCCCGAAACGGCGGTACCCGCGTTGCTTGCATTAGTAGACGCTGGATTTGAAATTCCCTTAGTGATCTCGATGCCCGATCGTCGGCGAAGTAGAAGGGCAGCACCTACAGCTACGCCAGTCAAGGAAGTAGCTACGCAACTCGGAATCCCCGTGTCTGAAGACGTTGCAGATGCTTTATCTGTCGACGCTGACTGCGGCGTGGTCGTGGCCTATGGCCGGCTCATCAACAGAACAGTTCTGGCTCAGCTACCGATGATCAATCTTCATTTTTCTTTACTTCCACGCTGGCGTGGAGCTGCACCAGTTGAGCGTGCCATCTTGGCTGGTGATAAGGCAACGGGAGTTTGTGTCATGGGCCTCGAACCAGAGTTAGATACGGGCCCTGTTTATCGACGACGAGAAACGGAAATCGGTGAGCACACAACAGCGCAAGAATTAAGCGAACAGTTAGCGAAACTGGGAGCCGAGGAACTTGTTTCCGCAATTCAAGAAGGACTAAAGGATCCCGTGCCGCAGATAGGAACCGCAACAACAGCAAACAAAATTCATAGATCTGACTTGAGTCTTGATTGGAAACTTTCAGCTGTTGAGCTCGATCGAGTAGTCCGGGTAGGCGGAGCCTGGACGACCAATGAGTCCTCTCTTTTAAAGATTCACCAAACATGTGTCGTCAGTGGGGAAGGCGAACCAGGAGTCCTAGATCATGATTTGGTTGGGACCAGTAAAGATCTATTGCAGCTGTTGATTGTGCAGCCTGAAGGAAAGTCACGTATGGAAGCCGGTGCATGGATTAATGGCGCTCACCTCGGCACAAAAGCGCGACTCGGGACGTGAGAAGTCCGACGAGCCGCAAGGTAGCTCTTCAGGCTTTGACGGAAATACAAACCGGATCGAGAGCCAACGCAGTTCTTGCAGCTTTCCTGGGCGACCAGGGGAGAGGATTGAGCGAAAGAGATAGGGCTTTCGTCACCGAATTAGTGCAGGGAACGACGCGTATGCGTCGCGCTGTGGACCACCTTCTCCAACCGTTTATCACCAGAAAATTGGAGCCAGATGTCTTAGCGGCACTTCGTATGGGCGCATACCAGTTGCACTATCTCCGCACTCCAGCCCACGCAGCAGTAAATGACACCGTCGAAGCGGCCCCTCGAAGAGCTAGCGGTCTAGTTAATGCTGTTTTACGCAAAGTGGCGGATGTCGATCCTGAATGGCCTGATGAGGCTACGCAATTTAGCTACCCCGATTGGATTTGGAATCTCTTCCTAGAAACGTGGGGTCCGGAAGGACGGGCTTCGCTGATCTCAATGAATACACCGGAACGGCCACAACCCAGGATTGATGGATATATACAAGGCCAAGCGTCTCGTTGGGTCACCGAAGCCGTTGACGATGCATCACCTAACGGAGGAACAATCGTGGACTTGTGTGCTGCCCCGGGAGGGAAAGCCACGGCCTGCGGGGCAGCGTGGTCGAAGATTTGGGCAAACGAAATCGATCCAACAAGGGCTCGTGCGCTCAGAGAAGTCGTCCAGAATTATCGGCCGGAAATACAGGTTGTGGTTAGCGACGGGACGAACACAGCCTTCGATGACCGTTTTGCCGATGCAGTCCTAGTAGATGCGCCCTGCAGTGGACTCGGAGCGTTGGGACGACGAAGCGATGCGCGCTGGCACATCTCTGAAGAAGCAATTAGTCGGCTCACCGGCACCCAAGACGCATTACTAGAAGAAGCTTTGCGAATATTGCGACCGCACGGTGTCCTCACCTACAGCGTTTGCACCATCACCCAACAAGAAACCTGCGATGTAGCTCAAGGCTTCCATGAACGGCATCAAGAATTAAGAAGCCTCGATTTGCAGGGACGACATTGGCGACCACATTGCAATGGAGGTCTGGTTTTGCCTCATGATTACGAAACAGACGGAATGGCCATCTTCCAATGGCAGCGCGAAAACTGAGGATTAATTGATGCGAATTGGCTTAATTTCAGATACTCACATCCCGGAAGCAGGCCCAGAGCTTTGGCCACAGACGTATGAAGCTTTTGAAGGCTGCGATGCCATCCTCCACGCTGGAGATATATACGAAATTTCAGTCATTGAGAAACTCAGCCAGATAGCCCCGACATGGGCTGCCCGGGGTAATGGCGATGATGGTTCTTCAGGGCGCCAAATGCAGCCGGAACACGCTCAACTAGCGGCGTCTTGGATCCATGATTTTGGAGGTCTCAAGATTGGGTTAACTCACCACATGCCAATTCCAGAGTTGCCTTCCTATGGAGTTCTTGATGCTATCGACAGACACTTTGACGGCTCCAAACTCGATGTCGTCGTTTATGGGGATACCCATGTTGAACACATCGCCACGATGCATGACGTTTTATGCGTCAACCCGGGATCACCTACTTTTCCTCACAACCTGTCCGTTCAGATGGGAACTATCGGGTTTCTCGACATCCGAGATGGGACGGCAGAGGCATCGATTTGGAGACTAACTGAAGACGGCATCGAACCCTTCGACTGGGATACGTGGGGGCGGCCTTGGTGAAGGTTGACTAGCTTCTTAGTTGTTCACATTGCGCTACAAGAAAGAAATGGCAATGGAAAAAAGTGACTGGTTATTGAGCACCATTGAGGAACCAATTGATCCGTTGGAAGAGATCGTTGACCCTCACCACCATCTATGGGATTTTCCTACCGGGACCTATCTGCTTCCCGAGCTTCATATCGACACTGGTTCTGGACATAATGTCGTGCAGACGGTTTTCGTTGAGTGTGGGGCTGAATACCGAAACGACGGGCCGGAGCATCTTCGCCCTGTAGGCGAAATCGAGTTTGTTCGACAACAAGCCGAACTTTCAGTGGACGCTGACGGTGCGGAAATAGCAGGGATCGTGGGATTTGCTGACTTGACGAGAGGAAACTCCGTAGAGGAAGTCCTAGCTGCTCAAGATGCAGAAGGTGGAGGGAAGTTCCGGGGTATCCGTCATGCCAATGCATGGGACGGCAGCGATCAAATTCGGGAATCACACACCAAACCCCCACCTGGATTGTTAAGCCACGGAGACTTCCGCGAAGGTTTCGCCAAGCTGGGCGAGATGGGGTTCAGCTTTGACGCGTGGATGTTTCATCCGCAGGTCGAAGAGTTAGCTGACCTAGTAGCAGCGGTGCCGGGAACTCCGGTTGTGTTGGACCATCTCGGAGGCCCTCTGGGTATTGGCCCATATACGGACGCGCGAGATCAGGTTCGCGCGACTTTGCGACCGGCGCTTGAATCGTTAGCTGAGCATGAACAGGTCATGGTCAAGCTAGGTGGGATTGGTATGAGCATCTATGGAGTCGGATTGAACCGCTTACCCACAGCTCCTTCATCAGAACACGTAGCCGGTTTGTGGAGTGAGGACATACGGCATTGCGTGGAGACATTCGGGCCCGAAAGGTGCATGTTTGAGAGCAACTTCCCTGTTGACAAGCAAGGCTGTTCTTACACCGTCTTGTTTAATGCCTTTCAACGCATCGCTGATGAAGCGGGATGGAGTAACTCTGAACGGGCTGATCTGTTCTCCGGGTCGGCCCGCCGCTTTTATCGTCTGAACTCGGGGTAATGGCAGCACCAGAGCTTCGATCGTCACGGTTGCTGCTGAGACACTGGTGTCCAGAGGATAGAAAACCTTTTGCCGCTATTAACGCTGATCCGGAGGTCATGAAATATTTCCCGTCGGTTCTGAGTTTCGATCAAAGTGATCTGTTCGCAGAAACCATTCAGATGGGCCTTGAAGAACGTGACTTTGGATTATGGGCGGTCCAGATCTGCGACGGTGACCATGGTGATGGCAATCCCTTTATAGGTTTCGTTGGTCTTTCAGTCCCAATATGGGAGGCAGCGTTTACCCCGTGTGTGGAGATTGGATGGCGGCTTGCTCGACCACATTGGGGCTTCGGATACGCGACAGAGGCAGCAACGCAGGTTCTTGAATATGGTTTCAACGTTTTACGACTTACCGAGGTCCTTTCGTTTACCTCACTATCTAACTTGCGGTCTATAGCGGTGATGCAACGTTTAGGGATGACGCGCGATGAGAATGAAGATTTCAACCATCCGAACGTTGATGTGAACGACACCTTGTGTCGCCATGCGCTGTTCCGTATGTCGGATCAACTGTGGGAACGCAGATAAAGGCAGTTCGGCGCTAGGTGATTCCTGACGGGGACTGTTGAAGACCTGCCCATTGGGTTGCATCATGGCCATACAACAGCCTGCAGCCATCCTCGTCTCTTAAGTCCCTTAGCTTTCTCATTGAAGCCAATTGCAAGTCGTGATCGAAACCAAACGGCGGCAACAGCATTCCTTCAAGGACAGCTTCCCAATAAACGCAATCTCCTGTTAAGACAACGGGCCCGCTCTCTAAATTAACTCGAAGAGATTGATGTCCTGCAGTGTGTCCCGGTGTTGGAACACACATGACTGAACCGTCACCAAAAACGTCATGAGGTCCATCAATTTTCAACACATCATGGCCAAGATCAAAATCGGCTGGGTTGTACACCTCGTGCTCAATGAGCTTTGGATGATGAGCTGAGACCCATTCCGACTGTTGGACGACGATCCGTGCGTTCGGAATCAGAGACGTACCCCCGCAGTGATCGAAATGCAGATGGCTAAAGATAATGTTGTCGACCGAGAGCGGGTCTACGTCCACCTTTTCTAGACGCGCTGAGACTCGGTCGTCAGAATCAAAGCGTGATGCAAATTGGCGAGCCATTAAGGGATACCTGACCCCAACACCATCCACTAAATCGTGGTGGAGTCCAGTGTCAAATACAGCAGTCTGACCGGTGGGATGTATCACCAACCAGCTAGGAATAGGTAATTCGACATTCCCTTCCAGTCCGGCGACTACAGAAGAAGCTGACGTGGATAACCAACCGCATTCGAGTGGAACAAGTCGAAGAGAAGTCATTTAGGAAAGATAGGCCCTAACGGCAACCGAATGCAGGAAACTTAGTTCAGGGTGTTTCTCTAGCCCACAGCTGATCAGTCAAACGTCCACATCGTTGTTGGATTGCCTCTAAGGCTTCACAGATTAGGTCTTCTCTGTACCGCTGACCCACGACCTGTACCGCTGCCGGACGATTTTCAACTAGCCCTGTTCCTACAACGCCGGCTGGCAAACCCAAGTAATTGATAGCCATGGAGTAGCTGGAAGCTTCAAGGAAATCCTTGCATGCTTCGAAACTTTGAAGGTCATAGTCCCAGTCATAGAGGCTGTTCATGTAAATCGGGGTCAGCGCTAACGGAAACTCTGACAGGAAGAGATTCCAGTCCCGCATCATTCTCGTGCGGTCTCCAAAATCACCAATGAACTCTTCAAGCTCAAGGATTTCACCCATTTGAAAAAAGTAATCAAAAGTCGTTTTGATCTCATCACTGCCATGCTCAAGGATCTGCGGCAAGAGTCCAACCTTCATCTCCGTTATTAATGTTCTGAACCAGTCTCTGAATGGCTCATCAATTGAAGGCGTCGTCACCTCGACGACTTGATAACCAGCATCTCGCAGAGCTTCGGCGGCTTCATCGATTAGTTCCAAAATGCCGTCATGAATCGGATAACCGTACGATTCCTTTGTGACTGCAACGGGTATTGGGCCGTCAAGTTGTGGGCCACTCCACGGAACCGGGGGAGATAACGGGTCCCGATGGTCTGGTCTGATCATGACTTCTGTTGCTAAAGACAAGTCCTCAGCGTCTCGGGCCATAATCCCTTGAACTGACATGACTTGGGATAACGGTCCGCGTTCTGCTTGCGCACTTGAGTTGAACACTGGGATGCGGTTATTAGTGGGCTTTACCGTTGTAATCCCATTAGCCAATGCAGGAAATCGAAGGGAGCCTCCTATGTCGTTTCCATGGTGAAGGGGACCGAACCCAGCAGCCGCAGCCGCACCTCCGCCTCCTGAAGAGCCTCCTGGGCTTGCATCAGGATCCCACGGATTGAATGTACGGCCTCTTAGTGGGTTCACTGTTGTTCCCCGCATGGAGAATTCCGGGACGTTAGTTCGACCAATAACGATGGCTCCCGCATCGCGCAAATTCTTAACGAGAGGTGCATCTTCGTAGGCCATCAAATCGGCGAATGCTGGAACTCCATTAGGTGTTGCTTGTCCAGCAACGTCAATGTTTTCTTTGATGGTTACCGGTACCCCATGTAAAGCACCCACTTGCTCGCCATTCGCTAAAGCATCGTCTGCTGCTGTTGCCTCAGCCCGTACTTGTTCGGGAAACTCGACCGTAATGGCGTTAAGTTCGGGGTTTTTGTCAGCTACCCGATCGAGCACCGAATCGGCTACTTCTGTAGCGGAGAATGTCCGGTCTCTGATGCCGGCCGCCATTTCAGCCGCACTGAGCCGCCATAGTTCCTCCATCTGGATCCTCCTATAAACCTTTTCGAAGACGCTTATGGTCAGGGAACTGAGCGTCGCGTTCTTCGGTTTGAGCAGCGAAGGCCTCAGCCATATCGTCAGGGTCAAACATTGCGGCATTCCAAGTAGCTATGTACTCAAGCCCATCAGCGACCGAATGGTCGCGCCCATAATTCAACGTCTGTTTGGTCCCCCAAATGGCCATTGGGCTTTTGGAGGCGATTTCTTTAGCTATTGCGAAGACTGCGTCAACCATTTCGTCTTGGTCGTCATAGATTTCGTTAACGAAGCCCCGTTCTTTCGCTTCACTTGCGGGCATATTGCGACCCGTGTAGGCAAGTTCACGAACAATGCCCTCCGGAACGAGTTTGGGCATTCTTTGTAAGGTGCCGACATCGGCTGTCATCCCGATATTGATTTCTTGGATAGAAAAGAAAGCGTCTTTGGTCGCATAGCGAAGGTCCGTCGCGGACACCATGTCGATGCCACCACCAATGCAGGCTCCTTGAATTGCGCATAGTACGGGAAGTCGGCTCTCTTCAAGGCAAGTGAAAGAGCGCTGTAAGTTCCTCGCTGTAGTGCGGAAGCTGGCGCGTTGTCGACTTACGTGGCTCGAATCTCCCTGCACGCTCACATCGTTGTTGCCCGCGAAAACGCTTAGGTCCATGCCTGAGCAGAAGTGTCTTCCCTCAGCCGAGAGGACGATAACTCGCGCTTCATCTCCCTCGGATAATTGGTCGATAATTTCTGGTAGCTCATGCCAAAATTCAGGAATCATCGAGTTTGCCCGCTCAGGCCGAATCATTCGGACGTGAGCGACATGGTCACTTGTTTCAACGTTAAAGCAGGTATATGTCACAGGGCGAGGTTAGGTGCCAGCCGAGGTTGATGCGACTCGTAGCCGCATGTAATGCAACTAGCCCGACAGCATCACGCCCATAACTAGAGCGGCTAAAGAAGCCAAGAGGGCTACACCAGCGCTAGCGCCTCTAATGGAGGCCTTATCTGTTGACTGATGTAGCCATGCGCAAGCACCTGAGAGTGCTACAAGAAGCATCTTGATCCCCAATAAGGCATTCCAACTTGAACTGGTCCCTGGTAGAGAGACCATGTTCCAGATTCCAGTGATAACGGCGATACCGAAGAACGGCCAAGCAATGCGACCGAATGCTTTGGCTATCCCCGGAAGTGCTTCTGGGTGTGTGCGCCTCAATGCTGGAACAATGGCTCCCACCACGATTTGACCCCCAACCCAAACGCATACCGCTAGAACGTGAAGTAATACGCGTAGTGTTTCGCTGTCAAAAGTAACGTCTCTCACTTGCCCTGCCTCTGGGATCTGATGATGTGTTCTTAGGTGATACTACGGCACGCAGGTTAAGGACTGAGAAGGTCAGCCATGTTCTGCGCATAAAACTTGTCAAGAATCTCGTCCGACATTCCCTCCAAAGAAGCTGCGAATCGCCCAAGAGGATTTCTTCCCCCTTCGATATGGGGGTAGTCCGAGGAGAACAGATAAAGGTCAGGATTCGACTCGCGAATCATTGCTCCCACGTCTTCGAATGGGTACGGAGTAAATGCCATTTGTCGAGAGATTGCCTCCGAAGGCAAGGTCTTTAACCCCTCTAGATCAGGTTCTGACCGTTTCCAGATTTGGGCTATCAGGTCCAGTCGGCGAAGAAGTGAAGGCACCCAGCCAGCGCCGAGTTCTACGACCGCACCTCGTAGGTTGGGGTGTCGCTGAAGAACCCCATCTAAGACCAAAGTACCGACGAACGTTTCGGCAGCATGATGGAGAGCGATCATGTCTTTGCCGCGCACATTTTCACCTCCACCTATCCAATCTGTCGGTATGGGCCGTCCGGTGTTCATCCAAGCAGGCTTGATTTGAAGGGGGTTACCCCCGACGTGAAGAAGAAACGGAACGTTGGCCTCGGCCATGCGCGCCCAAACAGGGTCCAGAGCGTTATGTCCGGGTGAGCCTCCACCGGCGGGCCGGTGAGGGACCCACATAGCTTCAAGGCCCAAAGAAATTGCGAAGTCGAGTTCCTTCAAAGTCAATTCTGGGTCGTCTAACGGGAGCAGGGCGACTCCGATGAGACGAGGATCATCAGAACAAAATTCTGCCATTGCGCGGTTATGGGCCCGAGTAGCCCCGTAACGAAGTTCAAGGTCAGATGTTGGATCGAATGCGATGGGCCCACTGAAGGTCGAAAAAACGAACTGCTGTTGAAATCCTAAAAGATCGAGAGCAACGCCACGCTCTTCCTTATTGAAGGCACCGAGAGCGAAGTACCCCTTAGGACCGGCGATAAGATCATCACCAAGGGCCACAAGTTCAGCGACTTTGTCTGGTGAATGGGCGCCTGTTTCTGCTGCCGTCTCCCAAGATTCACTACTTCTTGCCCCAGCATCAAAATTAATTTCAGGGATGCGATCGCGAATCTCAGGTTCTGCGTGAGCGCTCAAAAAATCAGGTAATTCCATGAGATGACTGTCAGCATCTAGATAAATACGGTCTCGTGCGTAGCTCATGCCAAAACGGTACTTGATTACATGACAGGGATGCTTCAGAAGACGGGGCGGTAACCTCCGAATATGGCCCAGCGTGAAAACCTTGATGAGTCATCTAATGATTCCCGACCCCCAACGAGCGGTGAAGACTCCCTGTTGGCAAAAGTACTGACTGTGTCTGATGGTGTTGTCGCGGGAGAGAGACAAGACAAGAGTGGCGAAGCACTAGTTTCTGCGCTGATTTCTCACAGCTTTGAAGTTCTCGAACATCGAGTGGTTGCCGACGGTGTAGAAAGCGTCGCTGACAGCTTGACCGAGATGAGCAATGGTTTTGCCGGTTTGATCATCACAACCGGGGGCACTGGCTTCACCGAAAGAGATTTGACTCCTGAAGGGACTCTTCGGGTGATAGAGAGAAACGCGCCGGGAATAGCGGAGGCCATGCGTCTCACCAATCCCTTAGGTCGACTATCTCGTGGGGTTGCTGGCATCGCAGGAAAGTCCATTATTCTTAACACCCCCGGTTCTACCGCTGGGTGTGTCGAGTGTTTTGAAGCCGTGGCTGATGTAGTGCCTCATGCTTTGCGGCTACTTCATGGCGAACGGCTTCACTGACTGTGAATACTTCCAAACCACACACCGACGCCTCGCTAATGGATCGAGCCATAATCAACGCGCGGGGAGTTCGAGGAACAACCGCTCCGAACCCTTGGGTGGGAGCAGTCGTATTGAGTTCAGATGGTGAAGTGTATGACGGCGCTACAGAGCCCCCTGGGGGGCCGCACGCGGAGCGAGTTGCAATTGATCTAGCTGGGTCGAAAGCTCAGGGAGCAACACTATTTACAACACTTGAACCGTGTTGCCATGAAGGAAGGACTCCTCCGTGTGTTTCACACATCATCGAATCGGGGGTAAGTCGCGTCGTTATCGGTATGACTGACCCCGACCCTCATGTCTCAGGCGGGGGAGTTAGCGCGCTGCGAGACGCTGGGATTGAGGTAGTTGAGGGGGTTAGGAAGAAGCAAATAGAAGACCAACTTGAACCATATGTGCATCACCGGGCTACCGGTAAACCATGGGTCGTGCTCAAGATGGCGCTAACTATGGACGGAAGAACAGCGGCCCCAGATGGTTCGTCTGAGTGGATAACTAGCGACGAAGCGCGGAGCGACGTTCATGCGTTGCGCGCGAGATGCGATGCCGTATTAGTTGGAGCTGGGACCATAAGATCCGACGATCCGTCCTTGACTACACGCTCTGTGTCAGGAAGCGATCCACAACGAATCGTCCTAGGTAAAGCGCCGGTTGATGCGCGAGTCCATCCGTGTTGGGAGTTAGAAGGGGATATAGACGAATTGATGCTCGAACTGGGTAGCAGGGGAGTAGTTGATTTGTTGGTCGAAGGAGGAGCCCATGTGGCAGCGACCCTCCATGGAAAAGGTCTCGTAAACGAATATGTCTTCTATATAGCTCCCGCTTTAATGGGCGGTGACGAAGGTCGCCCCGTGTTTGTAGGCCCTGGTTCTGCGACAATGGCAGACCTATGGCGTGGAGATCTTCGCGATGTCCGCAAAGTTGGTTCTGATCTTCGGGTTGAATTTCGGCCCGTTGAAGGAGATTGATGTTTACGGGATTGATTGAAGAACTGGGCGCTTTTGTAGCCAACGAAGGAGACCGCTATAGGTTCGCCGCTGAAGAGGTCATTGAGGGCACCGAGGTGGACGATTCGATATCGGTTAACGGGTGTTGTCTGACGGTGGTGGCGCTAGGAGATGGCTGGTGGGAAGCTGATGTTGTGGCCGAAACAATCGAACGAACCTCACTCGGTAATCTGCGGCCTGGAGATCCAGTCAACTTGGAACGCGCCGTCAGATATTCAGATCGTTTAGGCGGCCACATGGTGCAAGGCCATGTGGACGGAATAGGGACAGTGCTCAACCCGGGACCAGATCTTCGAATTCGCATACCGGAACATTTAGGCCGCTACCTAGTCGAAAAAGGCTCCATTACGGTCGATGGAGTCAGTTTGACTTGTTTCGATGTCCGAGATGGAGCGTTTGCAGTGGCGCTTATTCCCCATACCCTCGAGGTAACGACACTCGGGTCGTATGCAGAGGGCGATAACGTAAACATTGAAGTTGATGTAATTGCGAAATATGTCGAGCGACTCCTGGCGCCCCACGATGGAGATAACTCGTGATAATCCCCGCAGAGGTTCTCAGCAATGCCTAAATCAAAGACCAGGAACCAAATGTCGGGAGATGCTGATTCTCCGTTGGCCGCTGTCGATGATGCAATAGCAGCGATAGGGCGTGGCGAAATCGTCGTCGTGGTGGATGACGAAGACCGAGAGAATGAGGGCGACCTCATTATGGCTGCGGAACATGCAACACCTGAGAGCATCGCTTTTTTCGTTCGTTACACCTCAGGGGTCTTGTGTGCTCCTATGACTGGCGAGCGCCTTGATGATCTGGCTCTGCCTCTCATGGTCGCGATCAACACTGAACCCATGAGAACCGCTTACACCATCACCGTCGATGCTGCTGAAGGGACCACAACTGGCATTTCGGCTGGTGACCGTTCAAAAACTCTTTCCCTTCTCGCCTCTCCAAGTAGTGAACCCCACGATTTCGTTCGCCCTGGGCATGTGCTACCACTGCGATATAGACCCGGTGGGGTGCTGAAACGCGCCGGCCACACAGAAGCCGCCGTTGACCTAGCGCGTTTGGCTGGTTGCGAACCCGCTGGAGTGCTTGCTGAAGTAGTCAATGAAGATGGCACTATGTCTCGACTCCCAGATCTGATCGAATTCTGCGAAGAACATGACCTACTCCTAATCTCCATTGCTGATCTGATTCGCTACAGACGTGCTAACGAGCGACTCGTCGATCCGGTCGCTCAAGCGCGAATTCCGACCATTTATGGCGACTTCACCGGTCACGTATTTCGAGACTTCGACGGAACGGAACACCTTGCTCTCGTGCGTGGCCAGATCATGGGCTCAGAACCAGTCTTGGTGCGAGTGCACAGCGAGTGCTTAACCGGCGACATTCTTACTTCGATGCGATGCGACTGTGGTAGTCAGCTACACACTGCCCTCGAGGCAATAGCCGAAGAGGAGGCCGGGGTACTTGTTTACCTTCGAGGCCATGAAGGTCGCGGCATTGGTATCGGACATAAAATTGCTGCCTACTCGCTCCAAGATGATGGCCGCGACACTGTTGATGCGAACCTCGAACTTGGCTTACCTATTGACAGCCGTGAATATGGGATCGGCGCCCAAATTCTTGTTGAACTTGGGGTAACCAAGATGCGTTTGATTACCAACAACCCGGACAAGATCGGTGGCCTAGCGGGATACGGACTTGAAATCGTCGAACGCGTTTCTACCGCGCCGGGAGCAAACCCAGAGAATTTGGCGTACTTGAGGACCAAACAGATGCGCTTGGGTCATCTCATCGACGGCCTTGACGACGTTGCCGCCGACTAGATCTGTAAGTGCGAGTCGTCGATCGAGACCGCTCACGCAACATTTCAATCAGATAATTAACTAGTGATTCGACTTACTCGGCCGGTACCGTCAACAGCATGCTGAAACTCGTATTACCTAAGGGTTCTCTTGAAAAGGCGACCTTCCAGTTGTTTGAGGAGGCCGACCTTGCTGTTCGCCGAACCAGCGACGTCGATTACAGGGCCTCCATCGACGATCCGAGAATTACTGACGTAAGGATTCTTCGACCTCAAGAAATTCCGTCCTATGTAGAGGACGGACTGTTTGACATAGGTATTGCCGGTAGAGATTGGATTGAAGAAACCAGCAGCGATGTAGTTTCCCTAGGCGAACTGAAGTATTCGAAAGTGACCGCTAAGCCGGTCAAAATTGTGGTGGCCGTCCCCGCCGATAGTGATTACGAAGTGTTGTCAGACTTACCGCAAGGCGTAAGAGTCTCAAGTGAATATCCAGAGCTAACCAACCGACACTTCGCTGCTGCAGGTGTCAAGGCAGACGTAAGGCTGAGTTACGGAGCTACTGAGGCTAAGGCCCCAGAGATCGTTGATGCCGTGGTGGATTTAACCGAGACTGGAAGTGCCCTAAGAGCGGCGGGACTGAAAATCATTGACGAAATATTGACGAGCTACACGGAGATTTTTGCCAACCGCGAATCTTATGCAGATCCCGAAAAACGTAAAGCTATGGAGCAACTGAAAACACTTCTGGACGGAGTCTTAGATGCTCGTGGACGCGTCCTAATGAAACTAAACGTATCTGCACCGGACCTAGACCAAGTAATAGATGTGCTTCCCTCAATGAAGGCTCCGACAGTGAATGAGTTGTGGGGCGGCGGAGGTTTTGCTGTCGAAACTGTCGTAAATAAGAGGGATATCAATGTTCTGATCCCCCAGTTACTTGACCTTGGTGCAACAGATGTGATCGAACTCCCTATCTCAAAGATTGTTCCCTAGCACCAACGTGCGCTAGTCGTCTTCTTCTGGTTGGTTCTGGACTTCTACAAATGCCAGCCTTATCTGATGAAGAGCCGCTGACAGTGTTTGGTGTTCAGGAAGTTGATCGCCGAGCTCTTCAACCAAAATACCCATGGCGTCAATAGGTAAACGGGCTTCCTCCAAGTTTGGGGGATCAACTCGCAGGTGAAGAGCAGCGAGTTCGAAAAGCCCGATGACGTGGTTCGCGACTATCTGACCTGCAGGAACCGAAAGCAGTTGTTCTTGAGCCTCACGAAGTTGTTGCTCCATCGCAGCGGCTGTATCGGGATCGATCTCAGTATCTCCCGCCAGACCAGGCATTGGCTCAGGGTCACTAGTTTCCCCAGGAACTTCGTGCTCTCCTGAAGGAGTCCAAAAGCTACTCACATAACCTCTTTCAACAACGCGCAGTGTATTTGCGAGAGACACTACTTGTTCGGAATTGCTCTCGACCGTGTTACCCTACGCCGTTGACAATAGATACAAGCGGGGTTCCGCCCCCACCGTTCCACTGAAAGGTGCGATTCGGTCCCTGTCGAGTTGAAGTAACGATCGTTACCGAAGGCTTCGATATGTGAGGCGGGCACCAAATGTGTCCGCCTTTCGTCTTTCAACGGAAGGTGCCATCAACGGACTTGGAGAATGTCCTTGGTTAAGCGAGTAAGGCCATAGCACGCCCAGATGAAGGCGATGCCCGGATCAACGATGAGATTCGGGTACGGGAGGTTCGACTGGTTGCACCTGACGGTGAACAGATCGGAATCAAACCCTTGCCAGAAGCATTGAACATTGCACAAGAACTTGATCTTGACCTAGTCGAGGTAGCCCCAGACGCTAATCCTCCGGTATGTCGAATCATGGACTACGGAAAGTTCAAATATGAGTCATCACAAAGGGCGAAAGAGTCAAGGAAAAAGGCCAGTGCAGTTTCCCTAAAGGAGATGAAATATCGGCCGAAAATCGGACAAGGTGATTTTGACACCAAGACCTCAAAAGTCGAGAAATTTCTGTCAGACGGTCACAAAGTAAAGATCACCATCATGTTCCGAGGCCGAGAGGTCTTCCACCCCGAACTAGGCCGGGAAATTCTTGAGCGAGTCGCAGAAAATGTTGAAACAGTAGGAAAAGTTGACCAATTCCCCAAACTAGATGGCCGCAATATGACCATGGTTCTGAGCCCTGACAAGGCCGCCAAACAACGACGTAAAAACACTGAGGAAAGCCCGAACGAGTAGAGATCAGTCAGATCTCAAGAGTCTAAGAAATCCCCTCGAACCCTTCGATAAGGAAAAGTTATGCCCAAAATGAAAACACACAGCGGAGCCAAGAAGAGGTTCAAAACCAGCGGCTCAGGAAAACTGGTCCGCCGGAAACAAGGCAGAAACCACATTTTGGAAAAGAAGTCCGCCAAAAGAAAGCGTCGACTTGCCCTTGAAGGCGAAATAAGCAAAGCCGACCTCCCACGCATCAACAAGATGCTGGGCAAGTAAAAGAGAACTTTTAGAGGAGATGTCACAGTGGCACGAGTAAAGCGTTCTGTCGCAGGCAGAAAAAGTCGCAAAGCGACCCTAGACAAAGCTAAGGGTTACTACGGCAATAAGAGCCGCTCCTACAGAGCAGCTAATGAACAAGTGATGCATAGCGGAAACTACGCGTTTCGAGACCGCAGAGCCCGAAAAGGAGAGTTTCGGCGTCTTTGGATTCAACGCATTAATGCTGCAGCTCGACAGAACGGCACGAGCTACAGCAAATTGGTTAATGGGCTTAACGCAGCCGGAGTTCAAGTTGACCGAAAAATCCTGTCAGACATGGCTGTCAATGATCCCGAGGCGTTCAGCAAATTGGTAGAAAAAGCTGAATCAGCTCGACAAGCAAGCTGACTCTTTCCTCCCAGTCGTCACGACTGACTCGGCTTAGGCGCCTAGTCCGCGACCGGCATTATCGCGATTCTGAAGGCCAAACGGTCGTAGAAGGCCCGCGTGCTATTCAAACAGCTCTCGATATCGGCGCTGACCTGCAGGAAATATTTCATCGCTCTGACCAAAGTCGAACGGCTGACATCTTTCGCGAAAACGGGTTAATAACTCACGAAGTAGAAAGCGATGTCCTCGATCAAATAGCGGATAGCGGCTCACCTCAAGGCCTACTCGCTGTTGCGAAGGCGCATGATTCTGCGTTGTCATCAATAGCTAAATGTCGGCGGATAGTTGTAGTCGATTCGGTACAAGACCCAGGCAACGTAGGCGCGATTGTTCGTACCGCGGTAGCGGCAGGGTTTGAAGCAGTTATCACGTCGCCGGGTACGGCAGACCTACTAAGTCCTCGCGCCATTAGAGCAAGTGCTGGAACCGTTTTCGGACTGCAAACCGCCAGAAGCGTGGACCTCGGCTCGGCTCTCGATTCCTTATCAGCGGAAGGTCATTTCGTGGTAGCTGCCAACTCAAAAGGTGAACAAGATTTCAGATCCCTTGAGATCACAGACAACATGACGTTGGTGCTAGGAAGCGAAGCGCACGGACTATCTGACTCTATTTTGGAGCGTGCCAGTGCTCTTGTGACCATCCCCATGAGCCACCATGTCGAATCGCTAAACGTTGCTGTCGCAGGTGGCCTAGTGATGTATCGCATGCAAACCGTCGAAAATGATCATTAACTCATTCCGTTATTGACTTCTGATAGTCGCCTTGCTGGTCGTATCCTTCAGAGTGTGAGCGTGTACGACCAGATCGCCCAGGCACGAGCTTCCGCAATCGGCGAAATCGAACAAGTTGATGACATGGAGAGCCTCACCGCGCTTGAACCAATGCTTTTTGGAAAAAAGTCAACGCTTGGAAGTCTGAAGCGCTTAATGGGTGAAGTCGATGAAGCGGAACGAGCCGAGGTGGGTCAAGCGCTGAATCAGGCCCAGACCGACGTAAGGGATGCCCACACAGCGGTCAAAGAACGGTTCATCGCACAGAACCGTCGGATCCAGTTAGAGACTGAACGATTAGATCTCACAGAATCCCTCACCGCTAACAAAAGAGGACATCTGCATTTAGTGACTCAGACCATGGAACGTCTAGAAGATGTTTTTGTTGGCATGGGTTTCACGGTCTCGGAAGGACCTCAAGCGGAGACCGACTGGTATAACTTCGAAGCCCTGAACCTGCCTGCAGCGCACCCAGCAAGGTCCATGTTCGACACTCTTTACTTGGATCTAGGCGAACGCACGGAGATAGGGGACGGCGAAGGAGGCGAAGCCACAAACATCTTGCTTCGGACTCACACGTCACCGGTACAAATTCGGGTTATGGAGTCAAGCCCACCACCTATCTACACAGTTTGTCCAGGTCGTGTTTTCCGCCGAGACACAGCTGACGCCAGTCACATGCCGGTCTTCCATCAGATCGAAGGACTAGTGGTTGATCACGGCATTAGTCTCACCGACCTCGCCGGGACCCTTAATGAATTTACTGCTGCCTATTTCGGAGGAGCGATTCGCAGTCGACTAAGACCCTCCTACTTCCCGTTTACTGAACCAAGCGCAGAATTCGACATCACGTGCGTCATTTGTGAAGGCGACGGGTGCCAAACCTGTCAAAGAACCGGCTGGATCGAACTTGGAGGCTGCGGAATGGTGCACCCGAACGTTCTGACAAACTGCGGGATCGACAGTGAGGAATGGACTGGCTTTGCTTTCGGCTTCGGTATCGATCGACTGGCGCTTATGCGATACGGGATCAAAGATTTGCGTGATATGTACACCAACGATGTTCGATTCCTCGAGCAGTTTTAAGCGAGACTCAGAATGAAAGTTCTCCTTTCCTGGCTGCGTGAATTTGCCCCAATCGAGGGCGACCCATACGAACTAGCAGACCACATGAGTGATCTGGGCATGGCGGTTGAAGATACGCGCATTCTTGACCCCCTTGAAGGAGTTGTAGTTGCCAGAGTCGCGGAGCTAAGAAGCCATCCCGAGGCGGACAGAATTCAACTAGTCGATGTCGAAGTAGAAGAAGGAGACCGGCTTCAGGTCTGTTGCGGAGCCTTCAACATGTCGGTCGGAGACCTCATCCCCTTCGCGACCATCGGAACGGTCATGCCCGATGGTATGGAGATAGCACAGCGAAAAATGCGAGGTGAACTATCAAACGGCATGTGTTGCTCCGCCGCTGAACTTGGTTTGGGCTCAGACCATGACGGGATAATGATCCTGCCCCAGGACCTACAACTTGGAACTCCCTTAATGGAGCAGTTAGGGCTAGTTGGAGATGTCCTATGGGACTTAGAAATCAACCCGAATCGCCCAGACGCAATGTCAGTCGCGGGTGTCGCCCGTGACTTAGCCGCCAAGTTAAAGGTCCCATTTGAAATACCAGAATGGACCATCTCGACCTCAGAAGGATCAGAGGACGCCCCCGCGAGTATTCACATCGATGATGGAGTGCTCTGTCCGAGGTTCACAGCACGTGTTATCCGAGGGGTAACTGTTGAGGATTCTCCACTGTGGATGCAGATGCGCTTAACACTGATGGGTATGCGTCCGATCAATTCAGTAGTGGACGTATCTAACTACGTGATGCTTGAACTAGGAACTCCCAACCACACCTACGATCTCGCACTAGTTCCTAACGGGCACATCGGTGTGCGACGGGCAGTCAGCGGGGAAACAATCATCACTCTTGACGATCAAGAACGTGCTTTGCTGCCCGACGACGGGGTCATCGTCAACGAGGCAGGCGACCCAATTGGCATAGCAGGCGTCATGGGAGGGGCGAGCACCGAGATCTCCGCATCAACTGATGCTGTGCTGCTTGAGTTGGCCAGCTGGCAACCTGAATCAATAGCCAGAACCTCACAGCGACTTGGTCTCCGCTCGGAAGCCTCAGCGCGATTCGAACGCGGAACGGACTGGCGTTTAAATGTAAACGCGGTCGAACGGTTCTGTTATCTCCTCAATCAGATCAGTTCAGATGGAATCGACGTGATAGGAGAGGTCCTCGATGCAAAAGGAGACCTCCCAGAAGATCCGCCGGTTGCGGTGAGAACATCGCGAATAAGCATGTTGCTCGGCCGAACTTTCGAATCAGAAGAGATTCGAGATTTGTTGGTGCCCATCGGATTTGATGTTGCAACGACAGACAATGAAGATGTCCAACTCGTTACGGTTCCTTCCTTTCGTCCCGATACTGAAACAGAAACTGATATCGCGGAAGAAGTAGCACGTCATTATGGATATAGCGCCCTCGGCACCACGGTCCCTCGCTCTCCCGATGCCGGCCATTTAACTACCGGGCAAAAGTTTCGTAGAGCCATACGACAAATCATGATTGGCACCGGCCTAATCGAAGCCATGCCCAACCCATTCCTAGCCCCCGACGACGTTGCTAAGGCCGGACTTTCGGTAGAAGATCCTGTGCAGTTACTCAACCCGCTAGCAGTTGAAGAGTCAGTCCTTAGGCCGTCGCTTCTCCCTGGTCTGCTGACATCGGTTGCCTACAACTATTCACATCGCAACACGGGAGTGAAGTTGTTTGAAACCGGGGCTGTTTTCCGAAATGCGGGAAATTCTGCTGCCTTACCTGATGAGCATGAATATCTGGGAGCGTTGCTATCGGATAGTGATGCGTTTGCTGTCATGGGACTAGTCAGAGAACTGTCATCAGCGCTCAAGGTTGAACTTGAATTAACCAACACCGACGACCTCCCGGGATTGCATCCCACTCGAGGGGCTCGAGTATCTGTTGCCGGAACAGAGATTGGGTCAGTGGGCGAATTGGACCCCATCGTTGCGCAACGCTACGAAATTGAAGACAGGTGCGCCTGGCTTGAACTGAGACTCGATCTCCTCATCGAAGCGGCTACGGCAACCGCGGACAGCATCTATGAACCAGTTTCCACGTTCCCTTCCAGCGATGTGGACCTCGCCTTTTTGGTTGATGAAGAAGTGCAGGCATCGACCATCGAAGCAACGTTGCGACATGCTGCCGGCGCCGAACTCCAAGCGCTTCAGCTGTTCGATGTATTTCGAAGTGACCAGCTAGATGAGGGATATCGTTCCCTTGCTTTTTCACTCAGGCTCCAAGCCAAAGATCGAACCTTGACCGACGAAGAGGTGGGAGCCTTGCGGCAACGTTGCATTGATGCAGTACAGACTTCCCACAAAGCAACTCTTCGCTCTTAGGTAAGACCTAATAACCGAGGTCGACGTCCACCGGCCCTATCAGCTCTGAACCTGCGATCCGCCTTTCAACATTCTCGGTCACACGTTGAGCGAGAAGAGGAAGTCCCATCTCCGGCGTATTACCAATATGAGGCGTGATAAGACAATTATCGAATGACCAAAGCGGATGCCCATCTGGCAGTGGCTCAGGGTCCGTGACGTCCAGCGCCGCTCCGCCAATTAAGCCCTCCCGGAGAGCGTCAACAAGATCTTCTGTTACGACATGTCCGCCGCGAGCAACATTTATTAACCAGGCGTCATCGGGCAGTAAAGCCAGTTCTGTTTTGCTGATAATCCCAGCAGTTTCAGGGGTAAGAGCTAAGGCCAGAACTAGCAGATCAGTTGATGGCAGGACCGAATGTAAATCATGACTAGCTACCACCTCTGTCGCACCTTGCATTGGGATTAACTGATTTCTGACCACGGTTATTCTGCAATTAAAAGGTTCCAGCAGTGGGATTAAATGTTCGGTGATGCCCCCGCCTCCCAGAATTGTGACGTTGGCGCCGAATAGGTTGCTGCCTTGCGGTTCTGACCAACTGTCAGCTTGGGCGTACGAAGTCAGTCCTCGTAAACCTGCTAAGGCCATCGCCAACACGTGCTCGGCAACCGGCGAGGCGTACACCCCTTTGCCGCAAGTCCAAGTGAGGTTGGGTCGAGATCGCAACATTTCGAGAAAGGGTTCGATTCCGGCGTAGGGCAATTGCACCCATTCAATATTGACATTGTCGTCAAGCATTGGCGGCAAAAGATCCGCCCGAGCCGGTTCGGCCCACACCAACGCTTCGGCGACTTCAGGATCCGTGACCTCACCACCGCCAGCCTCAACCGCTTGAACTAAGGACTCACGACGCCAACATTCTGGCTCGACAGCAACTTTTACCATGGCAAAGACGCTAGACGCCCGAAGTGTGTAACCGGATGTTCAGTCACGTAACTCTCCGGAATAGGTTCCGAAACTCCACATGTTGCCCTCGGGATCAATTGCGGTGAAGCGAAGCGACTCGTAGTCCCATCTGTTAAGCCTAGAGTCGTTCCAAGGAATCGTCGGCCAGACGAGCAGGCCATCCATGTGGGTCCGTCCTATGCCCGACTGTCAGCAATAAGACCACCATCTGGGAAAATAATTTCTCCTGTCACAAAGCTTGCTTCGTCACTGCAGAGGTAAAGACAGGCATTTGCGATATCAGACGGTTCTCCAAGGCGACGCAAAGGTGTTTCCTTTATTCGTTCGTCGACCCATTTTTCATTACTGGTGGCAGCTCCACTCATTGAGGTCTTTATGTAGCCAGGGCCCACGGCGTTAACTCGAATGCCGTGACGTGCGAGTTCAATAGCGCCGCATTTGGTAAGCATCCAGACCCCAGCTTTGGACACGCAGTAATCGGAAGCGCCCATAAGTGCTGTTCTCCCTGCCACCGATGCAATGTTGACGATAGCCCCGCCTCCTGAAGCGACCATTTGTTTGGCTACGGATTGATTGGTCAACATGACGCCGGTGAGGTTTACGTCAATAACGCGCTGCCAGTTAGCCAAGGATTTTTCAATCAGAAGCATGTCCTGTCGGTCATGGCGATCTTGGCTTGCTTGCTGGTCTGGTTCACGACTTACGTACCCGGCATGAGAGATTCCTGCTGCAGCTACGCAGGCATCAAGACTGCCGAAGGTCTCAACTGCAACGTTGGCCATGGCTTCCACCTCTTCCGGAATAGAAGTGTCCACAGCCACTGGCGTGGCTTGCCCTCCTGCGCTTTGAACCTCGCTAGCTACATCTGTGGCTCGCTCAAGATTTATGTCGGCCACCACTATCTTCGCTCCTTCCTCCGCGAAACGAAGACAGCACGATTTCCCTATCCCAGACGCTCCTCCAGTGACGATCGCTACTTTCCCGGCCATACGTCCAGTCATTAGAACCCTCCAAATGTTTCGACACAGATTAGATACCCAAACAGAATCCTGCTTGTGGCAGCCTTATGGTTGGCAACTCAGGGAGGAATTGTTGTGGAAGCGGAGCTCGACGTCACCTACGCGGCAATCATGGATGAGATCGTGGCGACCGGAGTTGCTCCTCATTACGCAGAATTGGCACCTCTTTTGGGAATCTCACCAGAAGAGGCGCTGCGGCGCATAGATCGAATCATGGCAGTGACTCCAGGATGGATGGCCCCGGGCACTGACTACATCGCATCTTTTCCTCCGTTTAACAATCAACCAACCCCGTACCGAATCTCAGTAAGAGGGGAGCAACGGTGGTTTGCACAATGCGGATTTGAGGCCCTGGCCTGTTGTTGGATGTTTCCAGGAGAGACGGTGCACATCGATGCACCCTGCTTATTGGGGGAAGAACCCCTCCACCTTGAAATGAAGGATGGGCAGCTGTTGTTGTCTGAGCCAGCGACCATTGTCGGTTACACGCGAAGTCGTCTCGGAATGCAAGAGCCTGACCAACCCTTCCGGTGAGGTGGCATGAACTTGTTCAGGTCTGAACAACATGCAAAAGGATGGAGCGAGTGGGAAGAGTCAATGGCATCGACGTTGCGTCCTGTTGAGTGGTGGATCGAGACATTTGGAAACCCGATCTTCCGTAATCGCAGCCGGCCTGACTACCTGACATGGCTTGCGACAGACGAAGGCGTATCAGCCACGAAGGAGTTTGCGCACCGATTAGCGCAGTAGTTATTCAAGAACGCCAGCAACAACCAAGTCAGCTATTTCATCCCCGTCATACCCCAAGAGGTCGTGAAGAATCTCGAAATTATGTTCACCCCATAAGGGTCCACTGCGATTGGGCGTCCCATCGCTTCGAGACAAGCGAAAGCCATACTGTTCAACCCACGTCGATTGGTAAACCTCGTGGGGCACCTCAACAAAGTGAGAACGGTGAATGAGCTGTTCATCGGTCGTTATTTCTGGACTGTTTTGAACTTGGTGTGCCGGCACTCCGGCCTTTTGGAGCAATTCGGTGATTTCAACAGGGTCTTTCGAAATGCACCAATCCCGCAAAATATCGTCGAGTTCCGCTTCTCTCGCCTGTCGTTCCGCTAGTCCTAAATTCGCGAGGCCATCGCTACCAATCGTGTTCGCAAGAACTTCCCACTGCTTATCGCTTTCACAAGCTATGGCCACCCACTGATCGTCTTGGTCATTCGCACATTGATACACAGAGTGTGGTGTCATCCAGCGATCAGCATTCCCCATCCTCGTTTGGGCGAATCCGTTCACTTCTTGGTCGAGGATCGCTTCGGCCAAAAAGTGCACCCCACCTTCAGCTTGTGAGAAATCCAAAATCATGCCTTCTCCAGTGCGTTCTCGGTGGTCCAAGGCAGCAATGAGTAGAGCCGCGGTTAGTCGCGGTGAGGTTGCATCTGTGTAAGCGAGAAAAGGCCCTGCGGGCAGTCGATCTGCCCAACCGGTTAGCTCGTAATAGCCTCCGGTTGCAGCGCCCATGTTGCCGAAACCAGGAATTGGAGAAAGGGGACCGGTTTGCCCGAAAAGGGTTGTGGAACACACGATTAAACGTGGATTGACTTCCATTAATTCTGCTGGGCTTAGACCCAATCGATCGAGAACTCCTGCGGAAAAGGCATTGACGACGATGTCGCATTTGGCCGCAAGGTCTAAAACAACTTGGCGAGCCTCAGGAGCTTTCAAATTAATCTGCAAGCTTTCCTTATGAGCATTTATCGAGTGCCACTGCTGGCTGTTCTCGGGGCCGTCTGGATCATCAGGGTCTCGAGTTAAGCCAGAGGTGCGAACCTGATCAGGCCGCGTCTGGGACTCCACCCGAATAACACGAGCGCCGTAGTAGCCCAACATACGCGTAGCGAATGGGCCCGCGTATACCCAAGTGAAGTCGAGCACTGTCAATCCATCGAAAGGAAGTTTTGGGGGCGACGCCGAGACTTCCAGTTCTTCGATATCTCGGGTTTCGGCTAAGACCTCCTCAGTGTGCTCGCCCAATGTCGGCGGTCTACCCAATCTCTTAACCCCAACAGGATCGCCGTGTGCCCACGGCCCTGGAAATTTCACAACCCTCCCTAATTGAGGCATCTCAACTTCATCCCAGAATTCTCGTTCGGTGTAATGAGGTGTATCGAGAACATCAGATGGAGTGATCACTGGAACCAACAAGAGTTTGTCTCGCTGCGCCATCGTGAATAAGTCTTGTTTCGAGTAAGGGAGAAGTGCTTTGGCTAAGCACTGTGCTGTTCGCTCGGTGATTGCCGCAACTTCTTCTAGGGGGCGATCGACTAGTAGGTCCGTCCAATCAAGCCCATGTAGGTCCTCATCTAAATGACCTTCATCCCATACCCACTCAAGTAGTCGGTTAGTGAAAGATCCGACGAGCACTCCGGGTAAGAAAGTGATCGTGACATGACCATCAGCGCACTCATAAACAAACCGGAACTTGATCATCCCCAGCAGTTCAAACCCTCCACCGGTGCGTTGCGCTGGTGGATTGTCGCACAGAGAGGGGGTCATCCATCCTTGAGCTGTCAGAATCATTGCTTCTTGGGCTGAAACGTCAACGTGTTGACCAACTCCGCTGACTTTCCGTTCAGTCAACGCGATTAGAGCCGCACAGGCAGCTTCTGAAGCGGCATTCACCCAGACCTGAGGTGCAGAAATACGAACCGGGGCCCGGTCCCTATGCCCGTTAAGCGACATTGGGCCTGCTGCTGCGCTGAGAGTGAGATCAGTCCCAACCCATTCAGATTTGGGGCCATCGTCACCAAAATTGCTCATCGACACTGTTACTAATGACGGGTTCAGCTTTCGGAGCTGATCAAGATCAAGGTCAAAGGCACCGCACTCGATTAAAACGTCGGCCGTGCTCACTAATTCATGAAGAGTTTCCTGATCGTGAATAACGACTGATCGCTTACCGCGGTTATAGGCCCAATGTTGGAGCGAGAGTTCAAGGTCTTCGGTGTTGGATGCGAATGGCGGAAGGCTCCTGGAACGTTGCCCTTCGGGTGGTTCCACCGCGATCACATCAGCGCCTAACTGAGCTAACAGGAAGCCGGCGAAGTGGCCGCGATCATCTGTTAGATCGAGAATTCGGTAATGCGACAGCATCGGCCCCCCTTGCTTCCATCGTCTTAGGTGACGATCGTAGTGTTGGCCTTTAGCGTAGGTGGACAGAAAGTGATGAACTGTCCTCTCATCGTGAGGAACCAATGACTGAAGAAACAGATGAAACTGAATTTGATCCGGTAGCTGATCTCCACGAGAGGCAGCGACAAATTCGCCAAGAAATGGGCGGAGCGGATCGTGTTGCCAAGATGCAAGAAGAAGGAACTCCAACTATCCGCGAACATATCGACGGACTCTTGGACAGCGGAACTTTTCGTGAATTGGGAACCCACAGCCGCTCAATGCGCTTAGAAGATCGCGCCAATACACCAGGAGACGGGAAAGTAGGCGGCGAAGGTCAAATTGATGGTCGGTCTGTAGCCATCGGAGGCGATGACATCACCGTCAAAAAGGGGTCGAGCGCAATCGTGGGAAGTCGCCGATTACACCGACTGTATGAACGAGCGATGGAACGTGGAATGCCTTACGTCTACGTCGGAGAAACAGGAGGAGGTCGAATTCCTGACCTTATTGGGGCCGAAGGGATCTCTGATGTGGCACCTGACCCTGAACTAGCTCGCAGGAGACGTCAGATCCCAATGGCAACTGTCATCGTTGGTCAAAGCTTTGGTGGTTCTTCATTCCAGTCAGCATTCTCGGATTTTGTGGTTCAGGTACGCGGCTCGGTTCTAGCGGTTACATCTCCAAGAGTTTTCGAAGTAGCAACCGGAGAAATCATCGGATTCGAAGAACTCGGAGGGGTGGATGTTCATTCGCGAATTACTGGCCAAATAGACCTTGGTGTAGAGACCTTCGAGGAGAGTTATAGCGCGGTTCGAAGATGGCTTTCTTATCTACCATCAAACGCGTGGACGGAGGCGCCTCGCAGTGAGGTACGAGCGGACCTATCAGCCGATGAGTCACTAGCCGCGATGATTCCGGCGAAACGGACCCGAGGGTATGACATGAGGCGATTTACCGCCGCCCTTCTCGACCCTGGGACCTTTATGGAATTACAACCCGGTTACGCCCGTAATCTCACCACTGGGTTAGGAAGACTTGATGGCTTTTCGGTTGGAGTTATTGGAAATAACCCAATGTTCAACGCGGGTGTATTAGATCCCGAAGCCTGCCGAAAAGCCATCCGGCTTATGTGTCTTTGTGACGCCTTTAACCTGCCCGTTATTTTCTTGATGGACGTACCAGGCTTTATGGTCGGAAAAGCAGTTGAACACGACCGGATCCTCGCTCTCGCTATTCGATTCGTGGAGGCTCTTGGAAACATGTCTACCCCTACCTTGACTGTGACTCTCAGAAAAGGTTTCGGATTGGCTTTCCCGGCGATGAATGGTTCTGGTCTGGGTTCCTCTGGTCTTTACTCATGGCCCGGAGCAGAGATTGGTTTCATGGACCCAGAAGTCGGAGTCAACGTCGCGTATGCATCTCGACTAGAGAACTTGGAACCAGATGAGGCCGAAGAAGAGCGGGCCAGGCTGGTTTCCGAGATTGGGCTTGCGACGTCACCCTATGAAGCGGCGGGGACACTTCGAATCGACGAAGTAATTGACCCCGCAGATACAAGAAAGGTCCTCGTAGATGACTTACGGCAGCTTGACGGGCGGCGAATACCTCCCCCCGAACAGCGACCCCTAAGTTATTGGCCCACGGTCTGACGGCTGGAGCATAAGGTCATATAGATGAGCTATGTAGTTTCCGAAGAAGAACGAAACGCATGCAGTAGAGACGGCGCAGTGCCTTTAAGGAAGGTCATCAGTGACGAGTGGCTGAAGGTCTTAGAGGCTGGCGTTGAGCGAGACATAAATGAGCCCGGACCGTTTTTCCACGGGTACGTCCCTGACAATGGGATCGGCAGGTTTCACGGGAATATCAGGATCTGGGAAAACGATCCCGAAATGGCAAAATTTTGTACGGAGGGCCCATTGGTTCCGTTAGCAACCCAGTTTTTTGGGTCATCAAAGCTGAATCTCTTCTATGACCAGTTGTTCGTAAAAGAACCTGGGACCGAGAATCGGACCCGTTGGCACAACGATTTGCCTTATTGGCCGGTTCGGGGACAACAGATCATGTCGTTTTGGGTTGCATTGGACAATGTCAGCACCGAAAGCGGTGGGCTTGAATTCATAAAGGGGTCCCATCTGTGGGATGTCTGGTATCAGCCAGAAACCTTCGGAAAGACTTCAGGTCACGGAGAATACGAACGCAATTCTGACTACATCGATATTCCCGATATTGAGGCGACGCGCGATCAATATGACATCATCACTTGGGACTTAGAACCAGGCGATGTGTATGCGTTTCATGCCATGACAGTCCATGGCTCGGGAGGTAATTTGCGCACGGATGTTCGTCGCCGTGGGTACACGGTGCGATATTGCGGAGACGATGCGGTGTATGACACCCGTAAGGGAACGCAGGGTCATCTTCGCTCTGATTTACACAATGACGGCGAACAGCTTGACAGCGACCAATATCCGCTCGTTTGGCAGGCACAGTAAGTTTTAACGGTTATTCGAGAGCTTCGGCTGCGGCGAGATCCGCTATCTGATCGACGGAGTAGCCGAGCAGCTCACTGAGCACTTCAAAGTTATCTTCACCTAGGCAAGGACCGCCGCGATTCAACACCGCTGGGGTTCGCGACATCTTTGTTCTACATGAGTGTGTCCACATCTGGCCGGCGTGGCTTTGGGGTACCTGGATCTGATGTTGACGGTGAGCCAGTTGGGGGTCGGTGTTAGTTCCTGAAGCATCGTGCACCGGGTAAGCGGCGACCCCACCCTTTTGGAGTGCTTCCGCCGCATCGGAGTTATCTCGCATGGACGACCAGCTGTTCAAAGTGTCTTCGATTAATGCATGATTCTGACGACGCTGCACTTGGTCGTGTTCTTGAAGTTCCTCTAAGCCAATGATTGTTGCTAACGCGGGCCAGCTTTCGTCAGAACAAGCGATAGCAATCCACGAATCATCACCTTTGGAAGGGAACACGCCGTGAGGAAACATGCTGGGATCGTCGTTGCCTTGTCGTTGAATCGTTCTCCCATTGACACTTTGGTCCAAGATTGCTGGAGCCAAATAGTGAAGAGCACACTCCGTCTGGGACAGGTCTATGTATTCCCCATGCCCAGTTTTCTTCCGATTCTCTAAAGCGGCCATCAAAGTAGAGACGACGATCCGCGGCGCTAGAAAGTCGGTATACGGACCGTAAGGCCCGGCAGGCGGCCGATCGGGCCACCCGGTGAGTTCGTAGTAGCCCGCAATGGCAGCAGCCATAAATCCGTAACCTGCGAGGCTGGAGTGAGGGCCCGTCTGGCCAAGAAGGGAGCTGGAGAGCATGATCAGCTGGGGGTTGGCAGCGGATAAGACGTCGTACCCAAAACCAAGGCGCTCCATAGCTCCCGGGGCAAATGATTCCGTCGCGATGTCAGCCCACCTAATTAGATCAAGGACAACTTCTTTCGCTTCAGGTTTAGTCAAATCAAGACTAAGGCTGCGCTTGCCTGCGTTGTAAACGCCATAACCCACACTGTTGTCGGGGTGAGGGTCCTCGTTGACGAACGGATTTACTGTGCGCATCGTGTCGGGTCGGCTTGCTGTTTCAACCTTTACGACATCTGCTCCATAATCACAAAGAATTCGAACTGCGGACGGTGTGGCTATCACCCAAGAAAACTCGACGACCTTCAACCCTTCCAGAGGAAGTGAATCCTTAACCGGCTGAGAAACCTCGACGCTGCTGTCTCGACTTTCCAACACCAGATTGTTGTGTTGACCCAACTTCGGTGGGGAACCTCCAAACTCTGTCGGGTCATTCCTGAACTTCACGAGGTGGCCGGGGTACTGAATTTTGTTGCCGTTCTCGGTGAGGTGGACATCCCAAAAGTCTCGGGAATCCAAATGCTGGTACTCCACCAAATCAGCGATTGTCATTGAAGGAGTGATGAGGAGATTTCGTTCTAACGCGGCTTCCCACAACTCCATTTTCGATTTCGATGCGAGGAACTTCGCGTAAGTTGCAAACGCTGCCTCCACTATGTCGAAACTGACTTCACCGGCAAATAGTTGAACACCGATGGTGTCCCAATCGATTGATTCCAAGTTTTCATCGGTAGCTCCTTCCTCTTGCAGCCACTCAGTGAGCCGCCGAGAGAAGGGAGCAAAAGCTGCTCCGGGCAAAATAACGCAGATGGTGTGACCATCCTTACAAGGGAACAACAGAGGAATGTTCATTCCGCCGAGACTGATTCCGCCAGCCATCCGGTCTGCGGCTAGCGCGTTTTCCAGGGGAGCTACGTTTTGTGGGAACCCGATGGTCACTGACTCTTGTGCCGAGACGTCGATGTGCTGCCCCATGCCACTTCGCGAACGCTCTTGTAGGGCGACCAGGCTCGCCGCTGCCGCATCAGCGGACGCGTGCAGAAAGCTGTGCGGCACTCCGACTCTGAGCGGGGCCCGATCCGCATCCCCACTCGCGTACATGAAGGAGCTCCCAGCTACAGCCGTTAGATCCGTTCCCAACCAATGCGACCTTGGTCCTGTTAGCCCATACGGAGTTATTGAGGCATGTATCAACGCAGGGTTAAGTTCGCTGAGGGCCTCATAGGAGAGACCAAGGGATTGAAGAAATCCCGGATGTCGATCTTCGAACAGGATGTCAGCGCCAGCAACTAGCGAATGAAACCGTTCTCGATCTTCGGCTGACTCAATGTCCAAACTGACAGATTTCTTACCGCGGTTATAAGCCCAATGAGTCAGACTTGACTCGACGTCACGTTCATCGCCAACGAATGGACCCAGAGAGCGAGTAGCGACACCAGCAGGAGGCTCGACGGCAATGACCTCAGCACCGAGTCGCGCCAAAATGTGACCAGCGAATTGACTGATGCCATCACACAGATCGATAACACGGATGTGTTCTAACATCCCGCCCCCTAATTTTCTAAGAGCATACGTTCACTGATGCCTGCCAGTTGAAACTTCTGCATTCGTTGTAGTTGAGGCGACAAGTCCAGCGCAGCAAGTCAGATCCGAATAGCCTCATGAAATGGGAAAGGTCTTCAGCGCCAGTCAACTCGAGCAATACGAAACGGATGGCTGGGTTTCACCGGTTGATGTCCTGACCCAAGAGCAGGTGCATGAATATCGGACCCGTCTAGAGGCATGGGAATCGTCGCGCGGCGGCTCCCTCCCTGCACATGAGCGATCTGGGGGGCACATATTGTTCCCATGGATCGACGATCTCATGAGAAACGAAACAATTCTCGATGCTGTAGAAGACCTAATTGGTCCAGACATTCTCTGCTGGAGTTCGGTCTTTTGGATCAAAGAATCACACAGTCCCAGCTACGTGGGATGGCACCAAGACCTTCAATACTGGGGACTTTCCAATACTGATGTGGTTTCCATTTGGATAGCACTCAGCGATGCCAGTGAGGCAGCTGGATGCATGAGTGTCATTCCGGGAAGCCACAAAGAGGTCCTCGGACACGAAGAGACCTACGCAAAGGACAACCTGTTAAGTCGAGGGCAAGAACTCCAAATAGATGTCACACAACACGAAACTGTTCCCATGCCCTTGAAACCAGGACAGGTTTCATTTCATAACGTCCGGACAGCCCACGGTTCAGGTCCGAACACCACAGATGACCGGCGAATCGGGCTTTCTTTCCACTACATGCCCACCTATACCGAACAAACATTGAGCGAATGGGACAGTGCGGCGTTGGTACGTGGAGAAGACCAATACAACAACTTTGAACACTGCCCACAACCTGCATATGACCTGGAGCCAGCAGCAGTGGACTTCCATAAACGAGCGGCCGACACAATGAGGCGGATCATTTACAAGGGTGCGCGTTCCGATAACCGAACCCTCTGAGTTTGTTCAGTGCTTGACCTGCATCACGTCCATATCTTCGCGAGTGATGTGTCGACCACCGTGGAGTGGTGGAAAAGCAACCTCGGTGCAATCGTCAGCTACGACGGAGAGTTCGGCGGATCTCGAAATATTTTTATGAAGGTCGGACGCGGACGTATCAACGTTTACGACCAGCAACCGCGCGGTGCATCCAACGGTGCTTATCACCACGTGGGTATACGAGTTGAAGGGCTTGCCGAGTTAAAAGACAGAATGGCCGCAAACGGTGTCGAGTTTCGTTCCGGCATTAGAGAATTTGGAAATTGGCGATACCTCATGTGCTCTGCGCCAGACGACGTTCTCTTAGAGCTTTTCGAAGTGGACATCGACGAAATGCCGTCCGAATTGGCTGAGTTCTTTAATTTGGGTTAACCCCGAAAGAAATGTGTAAGGCTTAAGAAATGGCAGCTGAACAACTTGACGTCGAACATCTCTTCACTCTCGACCTTCAGGTCGCAGAAGGGGCACAAATCATCAAGGGAGGCCCACACGGCACAAGAATAATTGCTGAGGTAGCCGGCGGAACCTTCACAGGTGAACGTCTCACAGGTAGCGTCGTGTCACCGGGCGGCGATTGGGTCACGGCACGAGCCGATCGGAACATCCAACTAGACGTTCGTTTGACGCTCGTCACCGATGACGACGCTGTGATCTTGATGCAATACAAAGGCATTGCTGAACCAGCGGCGGGCGTAGCAAGATCCGCGCCTCAATTTGAAACCGGTGACGAAAGATACGCCTGGCTGAACAATGTCCAAGGAGTTGGAATTGGTCAACTGCACCCCGGAGGCGGAGTGACCTATGAGGTCTACTCGCTGACCCATCTTCCTTAACGTGCTCTAGGCGATACCAGCCACACCGTTGGCTCAACCAAATAGGAACGAGATGGGGCCACGGGGGGCGAACCATCACCCAACCGCCACATCGGCACCACAGAGATAGCGGCGACTAACGAAACGAAGATCGCACCAACAATTGCAACCGTGTAGGAGCCGGTTGCTTCAATTACGGCTCCGGCTGCGATCGGCCCGATCAGCGCGCCAACTCCAGCGGACGTGTACTGAACACCCAGGACACCACCCAAACCTTCAAGACCAAATATTCCGGCCATGGCTACGGGACTCAAAGCAACGAATCCGCCGTAACCCATCCCCAAGAGAGCCGCAAACAAAAGCAGTAATAAATAGTTCGGTCCCGAGATCAACCACAACACGTACGCGATGGGTTGGATCCCAAAGCACATGATGATCAACGGCAAGACTCCGAGTCGCATGCCCAGTACTCCAAGACCAAGTCGCCCGAGCACACTGCCAAGACCGAGTGAAGTGATAAGAAATGCCGCCGTACTGGATGCAATCCCTTGATCTTTGGCGTACTGAACCAAAAAAACGAAAGGAATAAAGAGAGCCACCGACATTAGAAAGCCAGCGATGTACAGGCGCCAAAATTCTGACCGCCGTACGGCTTGACGGGCCGCTGAAATGCTCACCGATACCGGAGCAGGCGGAGTCGGGGGCCTAAAGGACACGAGGGCCACCACGCCGTAGACAATTACGCTCCCGATACCCATCAGTTCAAAAGCGCTTCGCCATCCAGTCGTGCGGATCAGCCATTCTGCGACAGGAACCAGGGTCAGAGTGCCGAGTCCTATACCAACAGTGTTGACACCCAGAGCCAATGTTCTGCGTTTGTCGAACCACGCCCCAGTAGCCACGCTAAGCGGCACCAAATAGGAGCCAATGCCCAGCCCGACGCCAAGACCGTAGATCAGGATTCCAGCGAACAGAGAGTCGACTTGAGCGGTGAGCCACAGGCCTCCACCCATAAGCAATGCGCCTACCGCCACCAGGCGTCGGGCACCAAAGCGGTCAGCGAGCGGCCCCGCAATCATGCCGGTTGCAAAAAAGAGAAATGTTGTGACCGAAAAGAAGGCAGCGATTCCCGAAAGGCTGGCGTTGAACTCCGCGACCATTTGTTCCAACGCCGTTGCGAAGGCGTAAAAGACGCCGAATGTCCACGTGTTAATCAGACAGCCAGCAAATGCCACCACCCAGCCGCGACCACTGTCGATTTCGTGAGTCACGGCCATTAACTCACCATAGAACAGTCTCTAAGAATCAGGGCCGCTTGAACAGTGGTTTACGTGTCAGGATGACCATATGGAAATCGAAAAAGGCCTCGACTACGTTCGCGACAACTCCCGAGCCGTCCTAGCGACTCGACGTCGAGACAGTTCCCCTCAGATGTCCCCTGTGACGCTCGCTGTGGTCGATAACGAAATCATTATGAGCACGAGAGAGACAGCAATCAAGACCTGGAACCTTCGTCGTGACCCCACTTCGTGGCTGTGTGTTTTTCCGGACAAGTGGCTTGGACGATGGGTGCAGTTGCAATGTCGAGCAGAAATTGTGAGTCTGCCAGAAGCCATGGACCTTTTAGTTGCTTATTACCGAACGCTGAGTGGGGAACACCCCGATTGGGACGATTACCGAAGAGCGATGGCCGATGACCAAAGGTGCATCGTCAAGTTTGAGATAGAGGTCGCCGGCCCCGACATTCAGGGTTAGTTGTCATGAGCGAAAACGGTGCCAGCGACTATTTGGTTGTAGGTGCCGGCGCGATGGGAATGGCGTTTACCGACGTACTCATGAACGAAACCGACGCTACGGTCACCATTGTTGACCGGCACGGGCGTCCCGGCGGTCACTGGAACGACTCATACCCGTTCGTGCGGCTGCACCAGCCGTCTTCGTTCTATGGGGTCAATTCGCGAGCGTTGGGGACCAACCAGAAGGATTTGGTCGGTTTGAATGCCGGATTGTACGAATTGGCGTCCGGGACTGAGGTAGTCACGTATTTCGAGCAGGTCATGAACCAACAGTTCTTGCCAACGGGAAGAGTCAAGTATTTACCCATGTGTGGATACATTGGGAATGGAACCGTTAGGAATCTGATATCTGGGGTCGAAACACACTGCGAAGCCAAAAAGACCGTTGATGCGACATACATGAATGTGACCGTTCCATCGGTCACCACCCCGAGTTACAAGGTGTCGCAAGGAGTTACGTGCATTCCTCCTAACGGGCTCCCTGAAATTGGTGAGACCCCGGGAGACTATGTCGTTGTAGGTGGGGGAAAGACAGCGATTGACTCATGTCTTTGGCTGCTCGGCAACGGGGTCAACCCCGATGCGATTAGGTGGATTGTTCCGCGAGATCAGTGGATGTTGGATCGAGCGTCCATCCAACCGGGAGAAGAGTTCGCGGTTCAGGCTCTGCTTCGTCAGGTCGAAACGATGGAGATCGTCGCTGAGTCCGTTTCCATGGATCAGATGTTTGATGAATTGGTGCAAAGGGGAGCGTTGCTTCAACTTGACCATTCGGTTCGCCCAACGATGTACCGATGCTGCACTGTTACGGTCGCCGAGTTAGACGAACTGCGTCGCATTCACAATGTGGTTCGTCTGGGTCGGGTTCAAACAATAGGGCTAGATCACATCGACCTCGACCATGGCCAAATTCCGACGACAAGTGACACGGTTCATGTCGATTGCACAGCTGATGGTTTAGCGAACCGACCGGTGCGCCCCATTTTCGAACCTGGCCATCTGACGTTACAGACGGTGAGAACTTGTCAACAGGTGTTTAGCGCCGCGCTCATCGCCCACGTCGAGGCGACTTACGATGATGATGAAACCAAAAACGAGATATGCAAAGTCGTCCCACACCCCAATGACACCTTGGACTGGGTGCGAACAACGATGGACAATGCACTCAACTCGATTCGATGGAATTCTGATCCCGATCTCAAAGAGTGGCTGTCAAATGCTCGGTTGGATGGGTTCAGTCGAGCGA
>JAYZKK010000053.1:0-11466 GCA_036163555.1 Actinomycetota bacterium | reverse complement strand
AAGCGCTGGCGAACTAACCCCCGAAGGTCAAGCCGTACTGACACGTGCGCGACGAATAAACACAGAGCTCGCCGCTCTTCGCGATGACGTCACATCCATGACGTCAAGAGTGAGTGGCCAAGTACGGATCGGGATCATCGGCACTACCGGGCGTTGGCTCTTGCCACCTTTACTGGATGAACTAAGCCGTAGCTTTCCAGATGTCGTCACCACCGTTATAGATTCGACCACGACCGCGCTAATCCCACTCCTCGAACACGGCGACCTGGACTTAACCGTCATAAACACACCTCTCCAACATGACGAGTTATTCACTACCCCGCTATTTGAAGAACAACTAGTCGTAATAGCACCGGATGGACATCCCCTCGCCGCTGACGGCGATAGACCAATCCACATTGGTGAACTTGCAAGACACGACCTGCTGCTTAGCCCTCCGGGCTCAAACCTCCGGGTATTAATCGACGACAAGGCCCGACAAGAAAATGTAGTACTACGCACAATCGCTGAACTTGACGGCATCCGACTCGCCGCAACCATGGCGTTTCAAGGTTATGCGCCAGCTATCGTTCCAGTAACAGCCATACCATCATGGATCGGTCGGGGCGGGTGGGCTGTGCTCACACTCCAAGAGATGCCACGACGCCTTGTCGGATTAGCTATTCGTCGACGAGGAATGCTTTCGGCACCGGCCTCAGCGACAAGAGATGTGCTCAGACGCGTGGTTCGAGATCAAGCACCGAACATCGAAGGTTTGACCGCTGTTTAAGACCGTTTCGACCTGCCAGCACTACTAGCCCGTCTAACTCGCCTACGCTCAATCATGTGACGACTCCCAGCACGCTACACATACGTCAAGGCACCCCGGCCCATGCCGTTGCCGGCGTACACGACCTAGATGGTCGCTCAGTCATTCTCATCAGAGCAGAGGACCCCGAACATCGAGGAGCGCTCACCCCAGAAGATGGCGACACACTTACCGCTGCCGCAACGCTGGCCTTAGAGAAACATCTCCCGATCGTGCTGCTGCTCGCTTCATCAGGTGCAGATGCAAACCATGGCGTCGCTGCTCTTGATGGTTGGGGTCGAGCTGCGCGAGTACTTGCAAAGGCGTCCGGTGTAGTCCCAATCCTGGCAGGAGTCACAGGACCAGCAGTGTCAGGAACTGCTTTACTTATAGGACTCGCCGACATAGTAGTGATGGCCGATGACGCCTACGCCTTCGTAAGCGGACCAGTTCCAGTACAACAAATGACCGGGGTGCAAGTCGACGTTGAAGAGTTAGGCGGAGCTGCTGTCCACTATCGAGATACCGGAGCGGCCAGCATTGTTGTTTCCCACGACGACGTACTCTCAACAATCAGTGACATTCTCCGCTTCTTACCGGACCACAATCGCGAAGAAGCACCGTTCCTCACGACCGCAGACCCTGTTGACAGAAAAACTCCAGAAGCCGGAGACCTTCTCCCCGATACACCCACCGGTTCTTACGATGTTCGCGATGTTGTCGGTTTAATTGTCGACGACAATGACTTCTTGGAATTGCGCGGCGGCTGGGCAGAAAATCTCGTTACGGGCCTAGCAAGCATCGGTGGCAGACCTGTCGGAATCATCGCCAATCAACCGATGGCAATTGCCGGAACCCTAGACATACCAGCTTCCCAAAAAGGAGCGCGTTTCGTCTCCATGTGTGACGCATTCAATTTGCCCATAATCACCTTGGTGGATACCCCCGGGTTCTACCCCGGTAAGGATCTTGAGTGGCGAGGAATGATTAGACACGGCGCCCAGATGGCGTTCGCCTACGCGAGAGCAACCGTTCCGCGAATCTCATTAGTCCTGAGAAAGTCATATGGCGGAGCCTTCATAGTTATGGACTCCAAAACGATGGGCAATGACGCGTACCTTGCCTGGCCCACTGCAGAGATCGCTGTAATGGGAGCAACCCAAGCTGCTCAGATTCTGCAACGGGGCGAATCCGAAGAAACAATCGCTACCTGGGTAGAAGAATACGAAGAGACTTACCTAAACCCATATGTTGGCGCAGAACGAGGATTCGTCGACGCGGTAATTGACCCAGCTGACACACGACAAGAATTAGCTGACCTCGTTGAGCTCTTCAGCTCAAAACGAGAACAATTGCCGCAACGACGGCACGATAACTCACCACTTTGATGCCCTTGATGCAATATCGGGCACAAAATCTAGCTAATTCTCAGTAAGCACCACAAAAACTGGCTCACTGAAAGAGGCGAAACGCTTCAACTTGAGGTACGGTCCGGGCGGGGATTATCAAGCTGTGCAACGGCGCACCTGAGGGCTTGACCCCGTTGTCGACATACAAGACGTACAAAATGCAAAGGAACAATCGTGTCCGAAGAGTCCTTCACGATCACAGATAACCGCAGCGGAGAAACAGTCACAGTGCCAATCGTGGACGGCACGATCTCCTCGGCCGCTCTTCGCGAGCTCGACAAAGGAATGTGGTTTTATGACCCGGCCTACATGTCTACTGCCAACTGCAACAGCAAAATCACCTACATCGACGGCGGAAACGGAATCCTTCGCTATCGCGGGTATCCCATAGAACAACTCGCCGAACACTCAAACTTCCTGGAAGTTTGTTACCTATTGCTCAACGGCGAACTTCCTACCGAAGCCGAAGCCGAAGAATGGGTGCACCACATCACCTATCACACATACGTTCACGAAGATATTGCTCAATTTATGAAGGGCTTACGCTACGACGCCCACCCAATGGGAACTTTGGTCTCTACCGTTGCGGCGCTATCAACCTTCTACCCAGAAGCAAAGAACATAAGCGACCCTCACAACCGCCTGATCCAGACCCACCGACTGATAGCCAAGATGCCAACCATGGCAGCTTTTGCCTACAAAAACCGGCTGGGGCTGCCATATGAGTACCCGGTCAATCACCTCGGCTACACCGGCAACTTTCTTCGAATGATGTGGAATGTTGCCGACCCTGGTTATGAACCCGACCCCACCCTTACTCGGGCTCTGGACATTCTTTTGATTCTTCACGCAGACCACGAACAGAACTGTTCGACAACGACTATGAGAACAGTCGGTTCAAGTAACGCAGACCCATACTCAGCTGTCGCCGCCGCGACTTGCGGCCTCTATGGTCCACTGCACGGCGGCGCCAACGAAGCCGTCATTCACATGCTCCACGACATCGGCAGCTTCGACAACGTCGCGGCCTACGTCGAAAAAGTTAAGTCGGGTGAAACTCTCCTTCAGGGATTCGGTCACCGCGTTTACAAGAGCTACGACCCTCGAGCAACAATCATCAAAAAGACCGCTGATCAGGTTTTCGAAGTAACCGGCATGAACCCCCTTCTAGATATTGCAATGAAGCTGGAAGAGGTTGCTCTAAGCGACCCGTACTTCATTGATAGGAACCTGTACCCAAATGTCGACTTCTACTCCGGTCTGATTTACGAAGCTATGGGCTTCCCTATGGACATGTTCACCGTGTTGTTCGCCATTGGCCGGACACCAGGCTGGCTTGCTCACTGGCAGGAAATGCTTGATGACCCAGAGCAAAAGATTTATCGCCCAAGACAGATGTACACGGGACCTGACGAGCGCGACTACGTGCAGATCTCAAACCGCTAACTCACCCGAAGAATTACCTCAGATATCAATCAGTATCTTCCCAATATTTGCGTTTGAATCCATGTACGCGTGAGCTTCCGATATGTCATCTAACGAGAACCTCGAATCGATAACGGGCTTTAGGCTCCCATCATCGAAACGTGGCAACATCTCCGCCACGAAACGTTGGTTAGCTTCGATCTTTTGTTCAATCGGCCTTGAACGCAACACAGTTCCTATCAAAGAAGCTCTCTTAGGCAGCAGAGCGCCCAGCGCGAACGAAGCCATCGGCCCGCCCATAACACCGACCTGGACTATCCGACCCTGAACCTTCACGCACTGGATGTTCTTAGCTAGATAATCGCCACCGACGACATCAAGAACAACGTCGACTCCTATGCCTTCGGTCCAACCTTCTATGGCCTCCGCAAAATCTTGTTGGGTGTAATCAACCACCAAATCCGCCCCTAAATCTCGGCAGGCTGTGACCTTGCTTGAGGAACATGTGACTGCTATCTGAGCTCCAAGAGCCTTCACGATTTGTATAGCTGCAGTCCCCACACCAGATGCCCCTGCATGAACCAATGCTCGGCCACCCGAACTGAGAGTTCCTTGGGTGACGAGCGCGTCGTGCGCGGTCATGAAGACCTCAGGGATTGCCGCTGCGTCAGCAACGCCGATGCCCTGGGGAACCGATTGAAGCATTCGTTCATGGGTAACCACCATCTCAGCCATTGCTCCGCCGGAAACTATGCCCATCACTGCATCACCCACAGACCAGTTTGAGACTTCCGAACCAACCCTCACAATCTCCCCCGAATATTCCAAACCCGGTATCTCATGCACAGGTTTGGGACCCGGTGCCGGGTATTGGCCGACTCGTTGAAGTAAGTCAGCTCGGTTCATCGCTGAAGCTGCAACGCCGACTACGACCTGGTCAGGTCCTGGGCTGGGGTCCGGTACCTCTTGGACTTCTAGAACGTCCTCATTGCCGTATTCGGTTATCACCACTGCTCGCATTCGGGCGAGGTTAGCGGTAATCGACCAACCAAAATCGCTGGAAGCCAAGGGTCTTGGCTACGCTCAGAACCCAATGGATTACACCTGGCCAAAAGAATTTGATGACCTAGCTGCTGAAGCCAGTGAATGGGTCGCTGAAGCGACGTCTGATTTATTCAACACCGATGACGGTTGGCTAGTTGGTTACAGCGACGAATTCACGCTAAGGCTGGCAGAAAAGGGTTGGATCGGCATGACCTGGCCAGTCGACAAAGGGGGTGATGGACGTCCTGAAATTGAACGATTCGTTGTAACAGAGCAGCTCCTGCTAGGACGCGCTCCCATGGCTGGGTCGTTCTTCCCAGACAGACAAATTGGTCCAGTCCTACTCGCCTATGGGACTCCTGAACAACAGCAGCGATTCTTGCCCTCGATGCGACAAGGTAAATCCAAGTGGTGCATAGGTATGTCTGAGCCTGATGCTGGATCCAACGTTGCCGGGATTAGCACCAGAGCAATCAAAGATGGCTCTAACTGGGTTGTAAATGGCCAAAAGATTTGGACGAGCGGCGCCCAGTCTGCTGACTGGTGCTATTTGATATGCCGCACTGACCTTGAGGCTCCACCGCACAAAGGCATGAGTGAATTCATCGTCGACATGAAATCACCCGGGATCGAAATCAAACCCATCAAAGACGCTTCCGGGGATTCTCATTTCAACGAAGTGTTCTTCAACGATGTACTCGTGCCGGGAGAAAATCTTGTAGGTGAACTCAACAACAGCTTTGGTCAAACGATGCGTCAACTCGAACATGAACGCGGCGGCATTGACCGCCTTGCTTCAAATCAACGTTTATACCTAGACACTAAAGAACTAGCCGACACCGGAAATCCCCTAGTTCGACAAGAGATGGCTCACATAGAAACCGGATACAAGATTGGGCGCGACATGGTGCTTCGCAACGTATTGAGGCAAAATCCATTTCCTCAATACTCGGCTGTCACGAAGACTTGGTGTACCGAATTCGAACAGAAGGTGGCCAACTTCGTCGGTTACGTAACTGGGGCAGAATCGATGTTGAGGAACAGAGTGTCGCGAAACCTCATATATGCACCCGCATACACAATCATGGGCGGCACCACTCAGATCCTTCGAAACATCATCGGGGAAAGAATCCTCGGATTACCTAGAGAGCCGCGTCCGCAATCGTGAACCGCGACGCTGCCGTACTCCCGTTGAGCGGGGCGATGAACTGCCGTGACCTCGGTGGCTATCCGACTCGTGAAGGTCGACACATTCGAACAAACGCGATCTTTCGATCGGATCGCCTCAGTGACCTAACCGAAGATGACCAAGAAGAGTTAGCTAGCTACGGCATACGCACAGTGGTGGATTTTCGCACTTCAGCAGAAGCACAGCGCGATGTGTCGCGTCTATGGGGCACCGTTACGACCCATGCCCCACTCCCAATCGGGGATGAAATCGCTCAGCAAACAGAGTTCGTCGACAGAATACGTTCGGGTGAAATTACGTCTGTAAGTGTTGCTGAGGTCGCGGATAGCTACATCGAAATGCTTTCAGATTCTGGACATCAATTCGTTAACTTTCTCGAGATAGCAGCTGACGTCGACTGTTGGCCGTTGTTGTTTCACTGCACGGCCGGCAAAGACCGGACAGGGATTGCCGCTGCACTGATACTCGAATTGTGCGGTGTTGAACGAAACCTTGTTCTCGACGATTACGAACTCACAAACGCTTTGAGATCTGAGCGTCGAATTGAGCACCTGAGGCCAAGCCTGGAGGAAGCGGGAGCGGATATCGACGCGATTCGACCAGCTCTCTCAGCTCCGCGACCGGCGATGGAGCAGACGTTGACTTATCTCGATAGCGCCCATGGTGGCGTTGAACAATTCTTAGTTGAACATTTGGGAATCCATTCGGACACCATCGTCGCTCTTCGACTCAACCTGCTGGTGTGATGGCCTACCGCTGGGCGTTCACTCCGCGGCGATACTTCTGAGGGGAATCCGATTTTCACATCGCTTCGAATCGCCAACCATTTCCTTCAGATATGAGCGTTCCCGCAGTCCTTCCAGCAAAATGAGTGCCAATGACGAGCCGCCCATCACTCCAGCGCCTGTAGGCCTCGTATCGGGTAGCTGTCGACATGTCTTGACTCCAATCTGCCGATGATGCCAAATCGGGTCTGGCGAATTGGACGGGATGATGAGTCATATCCCCAGTAATTAGGGCTGATTCGTTTTCGGAGTTAATAGTTACGCTGACGTGACCGGGAGTGTGACCTGCCGTGAGCTCCAGTCCAATTTCGCTGGTGATTTGGTAGTCAATATCGATAATCGTTGCCATCTCTGCATCAAGTATTGGTTGCACTGAGTCTTCGAACACAGGTCCATAGTGCTGGGGTTCACTAGACCAATGTTCGAGTTCGGTTTTTAAAAAGAGATAATCGGCGTTAGGGAAAGTTGGCACCCACCTATCATCCACCAACGTGGTATTCCAGCCGACATGATCGACATGGAGATGGGTACTGATGACAACATCGATATCTTCAGGCTTGTAGCCGCACCTTCCGAGCTCGCCAATGAAGTCTGTTTGGAGGTTGTCAAATGGGGTTGCACCCGGCCGCTGCTTATTGTTTCCGCAGCATGTATCAACGATGATCGTCAAGCCTTCCGATTCAACGACTAGGGCGTGAATGGAAAGTTTCATTCTCCCTTCCTCGGTGACGAAGTCGGGGCTAAGCCATTCATACTCATCGATGACTTCATCGGCGCCGGGGAGTAACGCAGAAAAAGGCCAATGCTTTTCCATCTCTAACACCTTGGTAATTTCGACATTCCCGATGTTCCATGTAGCCATAGCTTCCCCGCTCTTGACTTGAGACCGCCTACAGTCTGATGATTCCATGAGTCAGACTAGGGGTCTGCCAATAGGCCGTGCGGTCGTGAAGCGAGAGGAATGCTTGGTGAACGACGAAGAAAACCGTTTTGAAGAGGCAGCTATTGAGGCTGAGTTTGATACTGGTTACCGGGAAGAAACTCGTGAAGAGGCTCGACGGGGTGTAGTCACGCGACTATTCCGGATGACATCTGGCGTATTTGTAACGATTCTCGGGGTGATCTTGATGCCTCTGCCTGGACCCGGACTGCTCGTAGTTGCTGTCGGATTAGGAATCCTGAGCAGAGACGTGGCCTGGGCTGATCGTCTACTTCAAATAGTGCGGCGTCGACTGCCAAGCGACAGCGACGGACGTCTCCCTAGGTCAAGCATCGTGACGATGATCGTTATGGCGTTGGCCGGGATTGCGTTTTCGGCGTGGGTGACGTTTCTCCGGTAATTACTCAAAGCTCCTGAACGAACTTTGTTTCGACTCAGTTGATCGAAACTGGAGTGGAGACCTCCGAAAAGAAGTCATTTCCTTTGTCGTCGACGACGACGAACGCTGGAAAGTTTTCAACCTCGATCTTCCAAATGGCTTCCATTCCTAGCTCCGGATACTCAAGAACTTCGACCTTGCGTATCGAATCTTTGGCAAGTCGGGCAGCTGGCCCTCCAATTGAGCCAAGATAAAATCCGCCGTGGGTCTTACACGCGTCAGTGACTTGCTGAGATCTGTTCCCTTTCGCAAGCATCACCATGCTGCCGCCTGCTGCTTGGAAGGGTTCGACGTAGCTATCCATACGTCCAGCAGTGGTGGGACCGAATGATCCCGAGGCATATCCCTCAGGTGTCTTTGCGGGGCCGGCGTAGTAGACCGGAAATTCCCTCATGTATTCAGGCATTTCCTCACCAGCGTCAAGTCGTTCCTGAATTCTGGCGTGAGCGATGTCTCGAGCTACAACCAAGGTTCCGGTCAACGAAAGCCGCGTTTTGACCGGGTACTTCGAGAGCTCTTGGCGAATTTCGTTCATGGGGCGATTCAAATCCACAGCGACCACTTCATCGGACAACTCCGAATCTGCGGTTTCGGGAAGATATTTAGCCGGGTCTTCTTCTAGTTGTTCCAGGAAAATCCCATCCGAAGAAATTTTGGCGAATGCCTGTCGGTCAGCTGAGCAGGAAACTGCGATCGCCACCGGGCAACTCGCCCCGTGCCTCGGTAATCTCACGACGCGAACGTCGTGACAAAAGTATTTACCGCCAAATTGTGCGCCGATGCCAAACTGTTGTGTCAGTTCAAGAATTCGCTGCTCCCACTCAAGGTCACGGAATCCGTGCCCAGCATCGCTTCCAACGACCGGGAGCATCTCAAGATACTTAGCTGAGGCATACTTCGCTGTCTTGAGGGCATGCTCAGCGGAAGTTCCGCCTATGACGACAGCGAGGTGGTACGGAGGGCAGGCCGCGGTGCCTAAAGTTCGGAGCTTCTCGTCAAGGAACTTACTTAAGCTCGTTGGGTTGAGAAGGGCTTTGGTTTCTTGAAACAGAAAACTTTTGTTTGCTGAACCACCACCTTTCGCCATGAACGCCAGCTTGTAGATGTCTCCTGGTCCTGAATAAATATCAATCTGTGCCGGCAAATTATTGCCGGTGTTTTTCTCCTCGAACATTGTTAAGGGAGCGAGTTGGGAGTAACGAAGATTAGAGGTCTGGTAGGTGTCATAGACCCCTTGGCTGATCGCTTCGCCATCATCAGCATCTGTGATAACTCGTTCACCTTTGGTACCCCAGATAATTGCTGTCCCCGTGTCTTGGCAACTCGGCAACACACCGCCAGCTGCGATATTGGCGTTCTTGAGTAACTCAATTGCAACGAATCTGTCGTTATCCGATGCTTCGTTGTCATCAAGAATTGCTGACAATTGGGAAAGGTGTTCCGCCCGGAACAAGTGAGCTATGTCGCGCATCGCTTCCGCTGTTAACAGACGTAAGCCTTCAGGTTCAACCTTCAAGAAACTCAGACCGCCAGCTTCAAAGGTTGAAACGTAGTCGTCTGTGATCTTTCGGTAAGCGATTTCGCTTTCGCCGCTGGGAAGCAGGTCGCTGTAAAGAAAGTCCGGCACGCTATCAAAGCTACTGGCTTTCATTGGGCACTAAGGAGACACTTCGACTGATGTTCGGATTCGTTGAGGACTTTATTCACCGATCTAACGGCGGGCCGTACCGATTGGCTTCGACCTGTCCTCTCTGACACATAAAAAAAATGATGAGAAAAACAAACGGCGTCGGGACTATCCCAAGCGGTAACCACCATCCACTTCGGCCTATGTCGTGAAGACGTCGAACCGTTATCGACAGGTTGGGAACGAGCACCGCGATCGCATATAGAAGGCTGAGACTTCCCAATGGTGAACCTAGATTGCCGATAACCCAAAAGATCAACCCAAGAATCAAGTTTGCGGCGGCAAACCACCAATATTCAGAACGACTGGCCCTGCCATGGAAGTGTGCGTACTTAAGTAGGCCACCAATGTAATTCTCAACTAGGCGCATAGACGGACCGTACAGCAACAAGGATGGTGAGGCATTCCAACATCTTGACGTGCTGTACTAGGAGTCATCACACAAACGAAAGAACTAGCGTCAGGGGGCATGGTGGATACGAAACTTCCGTTGGTTCAGGTTCCAATAGTTGACTACGGAGCCGATGAGAACGATATGGTCGCCTATCGAGAAAGCGGCACGACTCGCGCCCTCCAGTTGGATAATCGAGGGCCAATCCGTTTCGGAGTCGATGGACGTTTACATCCAGAGATTATGGACTCGTATAGTCGAAATGGCTTTTATGTCTTTACTGACGTCATAGATGAGCAGGAACTCCAAGAAATCGAAGCTGATGTGGCAGGGATGCTCGAAAGATCGCCGGTCAGTAAGGACGCAGAGGTCGACAAACATGGCAATCCAGCTTTAGGCGTAGGTCTTACGGCCAGAAACATCAGCTGGGTCCGTCCTCTTTCAGACCCTCTAGGTGGGACCGATGCTTCCTACGGTCGTCATGAAGCAAAAATGAACGAACCTGTTCCACCTGTCGAGGCACCAGATCATGTTGTTCAATTATTTTTAGGTTCACTTCAGTTTTCTGACGCGTGTCTACGCCTTTACGGGCACCCTGATCTACTAAGAGTCGCTGAAGCAGTCAACGGGCCCGATTTCACGCCCTTTAACGAAGCTGTGTGGATCAAGCAGCCGGGCTTAGGTGGTTCAGTCGCTTGGCATCAGGATGGTTGGACTCATTGGGATAGCCCCGAATTAGATGACCACACGCATGGATTCAATTTCATGGCCCAGTTATATGGTTGCGATGCCACGAACGGTCTGTGGGTTGTTCCAGGCTCGAACCGGATGGGCAAAGTCAATATAAAGAAAATGGTCGAGGAGGCTGGTTCAGATCGGCTTCCTGAAGCTGTGCCTGTGATCTGTGATCCGGGTGATGTGGCTATGACAAGTCGTCAAGCAGTTCATGGCTCTTTCGCCAACACCAGTTCAAAGGTGCGAGTGACCATTAACTTCGGATTTCATCGTCGATCCTCGGTTCTGGGCATCCGAAGCGGGGGTGTGCATAATCCCGTTTCCGAGTACGACGAGGAATACATCTTTGAACGCTCAAAGGCCATTGCCTGGGGCATCGATGCTCGTTCGCAGCATTTCCCTGATGAGGATCGTTATGTTTACGAACCGTTCAGAGGCCTTGAAGATCAATTCATCTGGAGCAAAGAAACAAAAGATCACTTGCGTGATTACAACTTGCGGGACATAGGGATTTGATGTGAGCGTGCTCGAATACCAGTTGGAGGGGCATGTCGGGTTGCTGACCCTGAACCGTCCTGAGTCTCGGAATTCGCTTAATCCAGAACTAATAGTGGGGCTTGCCGAAATCTGGGAAC
>JAYZKK010000052.1:0-47334 GCA_036163555.1 Actinomycetota bacterium | reverse complement strand
GTTGGGGTGGGGTCGTTGTAGCAGCTGCGTTCAGCGAGCAACTAGACCCCGATCGACTCCGTTTTCGTTTAGTTGGTGCTCACACAGATAGCCCTAATTTACGAATCAAACCAAACCCTGATCTCAGCAATGTCGGTTACCAACAGTTGGGAGTAGAGGTCTATGGAGGCGTCCTTCTAAATTCTTGGCTGGATCGAGACTTAGGTATTTCGGGTCGAGTAGTGGTTGGCGACCAAACCAGTCACGAAACACATCTGCTCCAGGTCGATCGGCCGCTGCTTCGCGTAGCTCAATTAGCAATTCATTTGGATCGGGATGTCAACGATGGTCTGAAGTTAGACCGCCAGTCACACCTCGTTCCGATCTGGGGACTTGGTGATACTGAGCAGGGCGCATTTCGTTCCTTCCTTGCTGATGAACTTGGTGTGAGCGATTCAGACGTTCTGTCCTGGGACATCATGTGTCATGACCTGACTCCAGCTTCATCTCTAGGGAGAAATGAAGAATTTTATGCCGCGCCTCGGATAGACAATCTTGCTTCTTGTCATGCAGCGTTAGAAGCGTTGACTGGAATCGGGACTATGGAGGACAACACCATTTCCGTAGTGGCATTGTTCGATCATGAGGAAATCGGTAGCGAGTCATCTAGCGGCGCCCGGGGACCGATGCTCTCAAACGCTTTAGAGCGGCTGGCCGGCACCAGAGCCGTCTCTCGTGAACAGTTTCTTCGCGCTTTAACCAAATCGTCTTGCGTGTCAGCAGATGGAGCCCATGCTGTTCATCCCAACTATGTTGACCGCCATGAACCCGAGCATCATGTCGCTTTGAATGCAGGGCCGGTGATCAAACTCAATGCGAATGTTCGGTACGCTACCGACGCGGAGAGCAGCGCTCTCTTTCAGGCTGCTTGCCGATCAGCTGGTGTCCCCTTTCAGCAATACGCGCATCGGACGAACTTGTTGTGCGGAAGCACAATCGGTCCAATTACTGCTGCCCAGCTTGGGATGTCAGTGGTTGATGTCGGAAGCCCTCAATTGTCAATGCATTCGGCGCGTGAGATGGCTGGTTCCTCTGATCCTGCCTATCTGACATCTGCACTTGGCGCTTTTTTGGCTGACACGTAACACAGTTGGTCGCCATTACGTGGCTCTCACCCGTGGTGAAGTTGTTCGAATAAGTGACTGCTGTCGTTGAACCGTCGGATAGCCCAATCATCTGCAGTCCATACGATCTGACTGATGGAACAGTTGTCAGCTCCTCCGAACGCAAATGGCCTTGATTGCGCTATTTGAGCAAGGATGGAACCAATGACGCCGCCGTGCACGCCACATAAGATCAGCTCTCCTGGGTGACGTCGGACTATCTGATTCAACGCATCCATACATCGGCCACCGAACTCCTCATTGCTCTCTGCACCGGGGATGACATCCCATCGTTGTTCCCTCAGCATTTGTTGGTAAATGGGGTGATTTTCTGCTGCTTTTTGCCGTAGAAGGCCACCTTCCCATTCTCCTAGTCCAATTTCTCTAAGGTCTCTTTCGACAGCTATATCAAGGTTCAGCGTTGCTCCCAAGGGGGCAAGCGTTTGCTGAGTTCTCTGCATGTTCGTTGCATACAAAGCTGTGATTGGCTCTTGGCTTAGTCGGGCAGCTGACGCTTGAGCTTGCTTCTCACCTATCGCTGACAGCGGCGGATCCCCTTGACCCTCGATGAGTGGGAATGGTGTTCCCGGCACGAACGGTTGCGACGCTCCGTGCCGTAGAAGCATGACTTCGGTTGAGTCTGGGGTTCGTTGCCACCGTTGTTGAGCAAACTGCTCTGGGCCTTCGTCGTCTGTTGTCACGTGAAGAAACGTAGCAAGCTCGCATCGATTTTGGTTCGATGCGAGCTTGCTGTTTAGGTCATGGAGGTTGCACAGCCAGTTGCCTGTCCCCTATGTCGGCTAGGTCGACGGGCTCCGTGGAGCTACTTATATATCGGTTAGGGCTCCATTACGTATGCGGCTTCGCCGTGGTCGCTGACGTCTAGGCCTGTCATTTCAGTGCTTTCTGTAACTCTAAGCCCAATTGTCTTGTCCATAACTTTGGCAATTATGTAGGTAGCTACGAAAGAGAAGGCGGTAACAACAGCTATCGAGAGGATCTGATTCCACAAAAGGATCCCGCCACCGAAGAACACGCCATTTTCGAAGTCGCCACCAGGAACTGCGGAGGCATCAGCCATAAAGCCAAGAAGTATCCCGCCAACAGCGCCACCTACAAAGTGGATACCGACGACGTCAAGGCTGTCATCGAAACCGAAGCGGAACTTTGCTTCGATAGCAAAGAAACAGATGATTCCAGCCAAGGCACCGAACACAAACGAGTGCATAGATCCGACAAATCCAGCGGCCGGTGTTATGGCAACTAATGCAGCGACTACACCCGATGCCATTCCTATGGTGCTGACCTTCCCTGTCTTGGCCATTTCTACGATCATCCATGCAACCATGCCGGCGGCACCCGCTATGAACGTATTTACGAATGCTTGAGTTGCTGCTCCATCGGCTGCCAAAGCTGATCCGGCATTGAAACCGAACCACCCGAACCAGAGAATCCCGGCTCCTAGCATTACGAATGGGATGTTGTGCGGTGCGGGACGGTTCTGAGGCCAGCCTGTTCTCTTACCAAGCACGATTGCCAATGCCAATGCCGCAGCCCCAGCGTTCACATGAATCGCTGTACCACCTGCAAAGTCGTGGGCGGGCAAATTAAAGATCCAGCCGTCCGCGCCGTAAACCCAGTAGACAACGGGAGCATAAACAACTAGGGACCAAACTGGCACGAAGATCATCCAGGCAGAGAATTTCATGCGATCTGCAACAGCTCCTGAAATCAAAGCTGGGGTAATGCATGCGAAAGTCATAAGAAACGCGAATGTTGCTATCCCTTCGGCATCGTGAATGCCCTTCATACCGACGACGCTTAAGTCCCCAAGCCAGCTTCGACCACTATCGCCCGAAGCCAAACTAAATCCGACTAGTACCCAGACCACGGGCACAATTCCTAAGCACCACATGTTCATGTTCAACATGTTCAACGCGTTCTTGGCTCTGACCATACCCCCGTAGAAAAGGGCTAAACCTGGCACCATAAAAAGCACCAAAGCAGCAGAGGTCAGGATCCAGGCGATATTGCCTTCCATTCGATCTTCCTTCCGCGCGGATGGGATCCGCTCCATTAGAAACTAGACAAGGAAAATCATCACGCAGTTTCGTTTGTGTTAAGGCACTGTAAATTCTGCTTGAGGTTCCCGGAGGATCTCAGCCTGCTTGGTCGAGTGCCTGAACGAGGTCTGCGACTAGGTCGTCTGCTGATTCGATGCCTACCGAAATACGTATGAGGTCGTCTGGGACTTCGAGTGCCGAACCGGCGACCGAGAGATGCGTCATCACTCCTGGGTGTTCTATGAGTGACTCGACCGCTCCTAGGGACTCAGCAAGGGTAAACACTTCAGTTTGGGTAACAAGACGTTCAGCGGCAGCTTGTCCCCCAGCTAGCCGGAAACTCACCATCCCACCAAAATTTTTCATTTGCCTTTTCGCGACCTCGTGGCCCGGGTGGTCTTTAAGGCCCGGATACAAGACTTGACTAACGGCATCATGGTCACCCAATACATCGACGATTAGCTGAGCGTTTTCGCAGTGCCGGTCCATGCGCACGGGCAATGTCTTAACCCCTCTCAGGGCCAGATAGCAGTCAAATGGGCTCGGGATTGCACCAACTGCATTCTGTATGTACACCAAATCTTCAGCTAACGACTCATTGTTGGTCGCTACGAACCCACCGACAACATCACTGTGACCGCCGATGTACTTAGTGGCTGAGTGAACTACCACATCGGCACCTAAAGCTAATGGTTGCTGCAAATAGGGAGTCGCAAATGTGTTGTCGACTACGACCATGCCTCCTAGGTCGTGCACTACATCGGAGATAGCTTGAATATCGAAGACCGAAAGCATCGGATTTGTCGGTGTTTCTAGCCAGACCATTCTTGAGTCCGGGGTCCAGGCATCCTTGATTTGCTCTGGTTTCGTTAGATCGACTGCCGCGTTTGCTAGTCCTGACTTCTTTCCGTGGACGCTATCGATCAACCGAAAAGTGCCTCCATAAGCGTCATTACCTAACAAAATTTGAGACCCGGGATCCAATTGCCGAAATAGGGCATCTTCGGCGGAAAGTCCACTAGCGAAAGCAAAGCCGTATTGCGCACCCTCTAAAGAGGCCACACAGGCTTCGTAGGCGTGGCGCGTGGGGTTTCCGGTTCTCGAGTATTCATATCCATTTTTTGGAGAGCCAGGTGAATCCTGGGCAAAGGTTGTGGACATGGAGATTGGAGTGACTACACCGCCGGTTCGCTGATCGTGAGGTTGACCAGCTCGAATTGCACGGGTTTCGAAGCCGAATTCATCCGGGTCTTCGAAGCCCGAGAGGAGAGGATCACCACCCATCATTTCGCGTCCACCTCCAAATGTTGTTTAGCGATCTCAGAGTTCATTACATGTGATTCTGTCAGTAAGGCGCGTGGCTTTCCGGCATCAAGCACGAGTAGAACCGGCGAAATCTCTAGTTTACTTACCGCGCTGATCGCTGATTCTCCTAGCCCGATAACAGGCAAGGCCGGCTCTAGCACTTCTTCAACAAACTGGTCGAGGATGTCGTCAGTATCAAAAGATTTTTGCATCAGAGAGTCTTCCGATACCGACCCCATAACCTCAGCAGCTGCTATCGGCATTTCGCCTTTCGCCACCGGAACGTGAGATAGCTCATGCTTCCGCATCGTTTCGATTGCATGCCGAACCTTGGTCTGAGGGGAAACGTAGATCAATTCCGGGTCGTCGACTGACCCGGGTTCGAGTAACTCAGCAACGCTTATTCCCTCACACTTTGAAAAACCCATGTTCGCCATCCAGGTTTTGTCAAAAACTTTACTCAGGTAGCCACGGCCACTATCGGGGATGAGGACTACCACCAAGTCGTCTGCTGTCAGGCCCTTGGCTGTTTCCAGTGCCGCCGCAACCGCTGTTCCTCCGGAGCCGCCGATGAGAATTCCTTCTTCGGTCGTGACTCGATGCGCCATGGAGAACGAGTCGGCATCACTTATCGCAATAGTTGAATCAACTATTTCCGGGTCATAAGTATCGGGCCAAAAGTCTTCACCAACACCTTCCACGAGATATGGGCGGCCATTACCTCCTGAATAAACGGAATTGATTGGGTCGGCTGCAATTATTTGTATTTCCGGGTTCTGTTCTTTCAAGAATTTACCAACGCCGGTGATTGTCCCTCCGGTGCCTGCTCCTGCAACGAAATGGGTCACCCGCCCTTTGGTCTGTTCCCATATTTCAGGACCTGTGGACTCATAGTGTGCTTTCGGGTTTGCTTGATTGTGATACTGGTTCGGCCGGTACGCGTTGGGGATCTCTTGGACCAGTCGTTCTGCAGTGGAGTAATACGAACGTGGATCTTCTGGCGCTACCGCTACCGGGCAAACGACTACTTCGGCGCCATAGGCCTCTAAGAGAGTGACTTTTTCGCTGCTCACTTTGTCCGTCATCACAAAAATGCAGTCGTAGCCACGTTGAGCGGCGACTATGGCCAACCCCACTCCAGTGTTGCCAGAGGTCGGTTCAATGATGGTGCCTCCTGGTTTGAGGAGTCCGGCCTTTTCTGCCTCATCGATCATGGTTATTGCTGGTCGATCTTTGGAACTGCCACCAGGGTTTGTGGTCTCAAGCTTTGCGACTATGGGGCAGGGAGATTCTTCTCCGATTCTTGGCAGTTTCACCAGCGGAGTGTTTCCTACGAGGTCAAGCACCGAATCGGCAACATCTAAGTCCCGCATGTCCATGCCTCTAGTCTGGTCGTTTTCGGTCATATTCACACTGTTAATCAACAGATCTAAAGGCAGTTAGGAATCGCTGAAGATCAGCTTTCGCCTCTACCTATATGACTGTTCTGATACCCAAAAGCTGGGCTCTGTTGTTCTCGTCAACTCAAAATTTCGTTGGCTGCCTGACGGAATCTCTCAACGTTTGCTTCTTTGACTCCTTCGTAGCCACGAATCATGTCTGGAAGTTCTGCCAATTGGACCGCTCTGTCATAGGTCTCAGGACGAAGATCGGTTAGCGCTTGATCAATCATCTCTTGGTATTCGTCGATTAGGCCCCGTTCCATCTTGCGATGGGCTGTATTGCCGAATACATCCAATGGTGTTCCGCGTAAGAACTTCATCCTGCGCAGCACTGCAAAGGCAACATCTCCAGAGCGGCCTAACCCTATTTTCTGTTCCAGTCCCAAACGTTTCATCGAGGGTGGATGCAGCTTGTACGTAACCTTGCTGCGGTCTCCGAATTGTTCGCGCACAGCCGCGTGGAAAGCTTTTGAGCGGTGTAGGCGAGCCACTTCGTACTCATCTTTGTAGGCCATGAGTTTGTAGAGGTACCGCGCATAGGCCTCAGATAGGCGAGTGTCTTCACCCACTGCTGCCTCCGCTTTTCGAACTGCGCTTACTTTCTCCACATATTTCTTGGCGTAATTGCTGTTTTGGTAATCGACAAGTTCTGCCACCCGAATCTTAAGAAGTCTCTCAAGTTCTTCGAATGGTTCCGGGACCGTTTGGATAAGGCTCTCTAGCGCAGCTGAAACTTTGGTTTGCTGGCTGGCTTTTTCTTCGCTTTCGATTCCTAATGATTCGATGAAATTGGGGTCAAGAACGATCTGGCGGCCGATTCTGAATGCCTGGGTATTCATCTCGACTGCTACACCGTTCAACTCAATCGCTCGCTCTATCGCCACTGCGCTAATTGGTACGACGCCACTCTGATAGGCGGAACCGAGAACGATGATGTTCGCCGGCATGTGAGATCTGAATAGATTGTCTGACAACTTGCCTGCGTCGTAGTAAACGTTCTTCTCGGCGATAGTGGCGCTATCGATTGAATCTTGAAGGGCTGACCATTCGGGATATTCAGCCGAGGTGTCACGGACCATTGCTCCGGTGGGTACTTTGCTTGACGAAACAAGCGCTACCGTTCGTCCGGGCATGGCTTTTTCTAGGTTGGCTGGGTTGGTACCGCTTAACAGGTCGAAGACGATGTATGCGTCGGCTTCTCCGGTTGCGATCTTGTTGGCTTCGCCTAATTCCAGTTCGCCATCGGGGCGCCGGATCTTGAGGTTAGATACAACTGGGCCACCCTTTTGCGCGAGGCCGGTTTGGTCTAGTCCGTGAGCTTCTTTGCCATCTAGTAGGGCGGCCGTCGCTAGGAGCTGGTTGACCGTCACTACCCCGGTTCCTCCAATACCGATCATAAGGACATTGCCTTCATCGAGTCGATCGGGCTCCATTTGACCTTCAGCAATTTCAGCTATTGCCAGAGCCGATTTTTCGGGAACAACCCCACCTGGTATTACTTCAATAAAGGCTGGGCAATCACCGTCAAGACAGGTGAAATCCTTGTTGCAAGAAGACTGATGTATGACGGTTTTTCTACCGAATTCAGTTTCAACTGGCTGGACGGAAAGGCAACTAGATTTTTCGCCACAGTCGCCACATCCTTCACATACCGCTTCGTTTATATAAACAGCCATTGCGGGTTCAGCGACCTTGCCTCGTTTACGATCACGACGAAGTTCTGCAGCGCAGGGCTGGTCATAGATGAGCACTGTGCATCCGGGGATGTCTCGCAACATTCGTTGAGCTTCATCAAGGCGGTCTCGGTACCAAACTTCCGTGCCTTCGGCGAAGTGTGCTTCCTCTCCATATTTTTCTGTGTCATGGGTAAGAACCATGATCTTTGAGACACCTTCTGCGTCTAGCGACCGCGACAGTTCAGGAACTGTCATTCCACCATCAACGTCTTGTCCTCCTGTCATCGCTACCGCCGCGTTGTAGAGAATCTTGTAGGTGACGTTGGTACCTGCCGCTACCGCCTGTCGAACCGCTAGGGACCCTGAATGATGGAAGGTCCCGTCGCCAATATTTTGGAAGCGATGGTCCATGGTGACGAATGGTGCGGCTCCGACCCATTGGACTCCTTCGCCACCCATCTGGGTAGTACCTTTCACATTTCTTGTGGGGGTCATTGATGCCATTCCATGACATCCAATTCCTCCCCCGGCTTCAGAGCCTTCCGGAACCCAGGTCGATCGATTGTGCGGACACCCAGAACAGAAATTAGGGGTTCGGTTTGACTGTTTCTTGCTGTCTGGACTGCCAAGCGAGACGGGAATTGTTATTCGTTCGCGCACGGCGGGGCCAACAGCATCTTCTCCTAAGCATTCGACCAGAAATGGCCGAATCTTGCGGGCAATGAGATCGGCGTCCATCTCTCCATGGCCGGGGAACCAGAACGCATTGGTCGCGTCGCGCTTGCCGAGGATGGTCGGAGCCTCTGACGAGCCGTACAAGATTTCGCGCATAAACATTTCAATGAATGCACGTTTTTCTTCCACAACAACAACAGTGTCGAGCCCACGTGCAAATTCCTTAACTCCTTGAGCTTCGAGTGGCCATACGACGGCTGGCTTATAAAGTCGCACTCCCCGCTGTTTGAGCGCGGCTTCATCTAGACCCATTCGATCTAGGGCCTCACGAAGGTCGTAATAGGTTTTGCCAGCTGCGACAATTCCTATCCGAGCGTCTGAGGTGGCACCACTTACTAGGTCGAGACTATTTAGGCGAGTGAAAGCATCTGTAGCTTCCATCCGACCTTCATGAATTTCAAGTTCCTGACGCACAGCAAACGGACCGAACAGTGCATCTTGCTGCGTGTGTTGCCAGGGAACACCATCCCATTCAAAGTCTGGACGCTTCATCTGCACTCGTCCCGGTCCGACTTTGATGGTCGAGTAGCCGTCAGCGACGTTGGTGACAATTTTCAGTGACACCCAAAGGCCGCTATATCGAGAAAGTTCGTAACCGATCCGACCGTAGTCAGCGACCTCTTGGACGGTGCCCGGATAAAGGATCGGCGTTTGAAAGTGAAGCAATGCAAATTCTGATTCCGAAGCCAGCGTTGAGGATTTAGAAGCAGGGTCATCGCCTGCGACTAGTAGCACCCCACCTTTGGGGTCTACCCCACAAACATTTGCATGTCGGATGGCATCTCCAGAACGGTCAACTCCCGGGGCTTTTCCGTACCACATGCCCAATACACCATCGAATTTGCCATCAAAGTTGCGGTTGGCGAGCTGTGATCCCCAAACAGTTGTGGCTCCAAGATCTTCATTCAACCCGGGAACAAACTCAATGTTGTTATCAACCAATTCTTGGGCATTTCCGAGCATCAGGGCGTCAATGCCTCCTAAGGGCGAGCCCCTGTAACCAGAGACCATCGCCGCATTATTCATCCCGTCGCGTCGATCAGCGCGAAGTTGGTCTAATAAGACCCGAAGTAACGCTTGGACTCCGGACATCGCAACGTCGCCCTCACTACGCGCGAAGCGATCCTCGAGTTTGAAGTCAGCTAAAGCCATGGTGTCCCCTCCTGCTTCTCCTCCAGATTAGTAGCGAGGAGGGCACCGGTGCCTACCTATATCCCAAAGACCATAAATGGTTGATCTTCAGGCGGTTTCTACTGATCGCGGAAGTCGAGTAGCTAGCACGAAGGCGAGTCCGTTAGATAAGCCTGCAAGCAAGAAGGCCCATTTGTAGTTGCCTAAGGCATCGTGGAGAATTTGGGCCGCGTATGGCCCGATGGCTGCCATCGCCCCGGCCGTCGCAAAGATACGTCCGACTATTGAGCCGGCGTGGGCTCGTCCAAACAAGTCTGCGACCAATGGTGGGAAGACGACCACTCCTCCCCCATATGCGAAACCGAAAGCCACCGCCGATGGATACAAAAGCCAAAGTGTATTACTGCTCGCCATCCCGAGAAACGAAATGGTTTCAACGAAGAGGGCCAACATGACTGCGTTCTTTCTTCCAATGCGATCAGAAATCGGACCCATCACGAGCCTGCCTGTTAGTCCACCGATCCCTATCGCCGAGATCACTGTCGAGGCAGTTTGTAACGAGGCTCCAAGGCTCTGGGCAAATTGGACGCCATGAACAAAGGGCACGAAGACCGCCAGAAACGTCAGGGCATACATCCCAAATATTTTCCAATAATTAGGGTCCCTCCACGCTTGAGCTGGAGTCATTCCCTCGAGTGATTCCAGTTCAACATCAACTGTTGCTCTAATTCGCCCATCGGGTTGCTGCCCTACCCCTTCAGGGTCTCGTTCGAGAACAACTGAACTCACCAACATGCAGGTGCCGCCTGCGATCGACATGATCAGAATGGCTAGTCGCCAGCCGTAGGCGGAGACAAGCACCGCCGCAATCGGGGGAACCAGAATATTGGCCAAGCTTCCACCCGCAGTTGCTATTGCTGTCGCGAAACCCCTGCGCACTACAAACCATCGCACAACGGTGGCGTTACAGGGCACCCAAGAGCAACTCATTCCCAGAGGAGCCACTGCAGCCATCCCGATCGCGACAACGATCAAACTGTTGGCTGTTGCCCACAACAAATATCCGGTTGTGAGTAATAGTGCTCCAACTGCCACGATGGGTCGTGGGCCCAGGCGATCTGTCAGCCAACCACTTATGGCTGACAGCGCGCTATACAGCCCGATGTAAATAGCAAATATGAGCTGTAGTCGACTTTCCGACCATCCAGTGTCTTTAACTACATCCCCTACAAAGGTGCCGAAACTGAATTGGATTCCGTATACAACAAACAGGATTGTGAAGGCAGCTGCGACGATGCGCCACCCAAAAAACCGTTGTTCAACTGGCTGGACCGAAAAGACCACAGCTGTTGTTAGCGATCTCCAGGGGCCATGTAAAACCAGATGGGCTGCATCTCGCCTGCATCAGCCATGGCTTGCCTAGCTGCCATAACTACTTTGCCGGCTTCGGTATGGTCCAAGAACCAGCGAGTCCCAGCCCACGCTGACGGAGCATGGTCCGATAACGCCAACGCGGCTGTTTCGTAATATCCGCGTATGTCTTGACTAACCCGTGCTGGGATCCCCGGTATCCCAGCCTCTTTCCATGGAATCCCGTTAGCAACCCTTACGAAGGCGTCTATCGCCGTCGTTATGTCATCTGCTTGGACAGTCCTTCCAGCTCCGACGCGGTTCCCATATTTCGCAATGGCGCGTTCGTAGGCAGGTCGAATTCCATTTGCCTCATCGATAGCGGGGTGAAGGTCCGGGTCGTGACGTGGTGGCATTGGACACGCCAATACTTCAGTCCCATCATCAACAATACTCACGTCGTATTCAGCGAAAATCGGTTCTGGGCTATCTAGCAATTCCAGGGCCTTGCCGAGTACTCGGTGTTGAAATTCTGAGTCGGAGGGAACTCCAAGTGGCCGTCCAAGAGGAAAGTCACACCAAAGACCTCGCGGAGGCGCGGTGCCTTCTATCTGGGTTTTGATGGAGCCGAGGGCAATCGTGGCAAGGCCTTCCGCTTCGAAGATGTGTGCGAGCGTACTCACGGTACGCGTGCAAAGCGGTCAAACGGGGGTGAGTAAGACGACGTCGACGTCTTGCTCTTTCAAGAATTTTGCTCCCGCTGGTCCACTATCCAGTCTTATCGCGGACAGATCAAACTGGTTTCCCGCATAAGCCAGGTGCTCATCTGCGACGGAACCGATTTTTCCTTGCGCAGCCAGTTCATCTAAGCGGTCTATCGGAAAGACCGTGTTGATGTCTAAGGCGAATCCTGTCGCGTCGAAGTTTGGACTCCAGTGTCCCATTACGTAGTCACGAGGCTGAGATTTTAAAACTCGATATCCAGTATCCATGGGGGAAAAGTCTTCGTCCTCGGGGTGATGGAGAGAAGCCGAGGTGACGATCGCTACCTTCGCCTCGCTCAACTGAACCGGGGTTGTGAAAGCTGTCTCTTCAAACTCGACTACATCAAGGTTGGCCGTCATTGCTTTAACGTCGCTGTCTGCCATAGCTCAGAGGCTACGTCACTCGTTGCTCGATTGCAGATCTGATGATCGACGATCGACCGAGAGAAGTACGACACCTGCAATTACGAGCAAGCCACCGACTATTTCGATGCCTCCAAGCCGATCACCCACGAGCAGCCAACTGAAGAGAACCCCGAAAAAAGGTGTCAGGTAAGCAACCGCGGCGCCCTGTATAGCGGGTGCTCGGCGCAATACGCTAGCGAAGAGATAAAAGGTGACCGCTAAAGACGGAATTCCTGCGTACAGCAAGGGTATGGCCAATCCCCAATTGAACGAGGTTTCCGACCAATCTTCGAAAAATGGAACCGCTAGATGTAAACAGACTGCCGAAAACGTGATCTGCAAAGCGACCAACATCAGCGGACTGATTTCTAAAGCTCCCGGAAGCCGTTTATTTAAGACTGCTCCAGCAGCCCAACTGATGCTCGAAATGAGTGAGAACGCTATGCCAAGAGTTGTGTTGCCTGAACCGAAGGCTGGAATGGCCAAAAATACTGCTCCGAGTAGGCCAATCAACAAGCCGAAGTAGCCTCGTCGACCGGGAAACTCAGCTATAGCTGCTACTGCGATGATTGCGGTAAACAGCGGCATCGTTGCCGACAGCATCGCTGCCAAACCCGGGGATAACCGTGAAATTCCCAGTACGAGAAACCCGCTAGACACGGTAGTGATAGATAGTGAGATCCACCAGACTGCGACCCATTGTCGCCGAGTCTGTGGGAGTCGCTCACCGCGCAGAAAAGCGACGGCTAGAAGGAATGGAGCGCCGACACTTGTTCGAAGAGCGGCTAGGGCCAAGGGTGTGGTGTGGTCCAAAGCCCATTTCATCACTGTGTAGTTGAGACCGATCAGCAACGCAGTCACAACGACTAGAACGACCGTGATCCTATTGGAGGCCTGTGCAGATTTCAGATCGGCTCCGCTGTACCGGTTCACGCTCCCTCAAGAAGATCCATTGATCTCCTACGAAGACGGCGCATGCCCTTGAGCCATCGATCGGGATCTGAAGCTTTTCGTTCCGTATAAGTTTGCACCTCGGGGTGCGACAGGATCAGAAACTCTTCGTTTCTAAGCGCCTCGGTGATCTTGTCTGCGACGAAGTCTGCTTCTACTATCCCGTCGGTTCCGCCGTCGCCAAGTTGTCGCGGTGCCATCGCTGTATTGACTCCCTGCGGACATAAAACCGAAACTCGTATGCCATCGTCTCCGTGTGTGATCGCCAACGTTTCGGCAAGTTTGATACACGCCGCTTTCGTCACCGAATAGGGTGCTGAACCAACGGCTGCTAGGAGACCAGCTGCACTCGCTGTGTGGACCAGATAACCCTCGCCGCGAGCTGTCATCGAGGGCAAGACAGCACGCGCTGCATACACGTGTGACATGACGTGTAACTCCCACTGCGACTGCCAGGCATCATTAGGAGCTTCTACGCCGCCTTCTGCTCCTGCCCCAGCATTGGAGAAGAAGATGTCGACTGGCCCAATCGTTGTTTCGGTCTCTTCAACCAGCTGGCTTACGGCTGCTTCATCAGTAACGTCGAGTCCAACGCCAACGCAACCCAATTCCGCTGCAACTGAGAGCGCTGCTTCGGAGTTGTAATCGGCTACCACGACTCCTCGTGCACCTTCGGATATCCATTTGCGAGCCGTGGCGGAGCCAATACCACCACCTCCGCCGGTAATGATTGCTACTCGGTCCTTAATTTCCATAACTTGAACCTAGATCGGGAGTGCTATGCGTTGCTCAACTTTCAGCAACTCCGTTCTTGGTTCTCATTGCTGCGTATGCAATTTCATCTGCATGGCCTGCACCTAAGAACCTTCCGGGACTAGCTCCATCCACGTGACCCATGATCCCCTTGTAGAGCGTGAAGCCGCACAAAGCTGCCAATCTTTGAGGCATCGCTTTCACGTCTTCGGGAGACAGGCTGTAGTACTGATTCTGTTGCTGCCGCATGTACCCCTGGCAGTATTGGACGCTGACTCCCAGTCTCCAATCACTATCTGTGTTGTTTGCTCCCCCGCAGTGCCAAGTTCCGCCATTGACTACCAACACTGAACCTGTCTCCATCTCAGCGGGTATGTGTTCGACTTCCTGACCTTTGCGAGGTTCATGGTCAAATTTGTGAGAACCCGGAACAATTCGGGTTGCTCCATTGTCGGCAGTGAAGTCGCTAAAGGCCCAAATGGTCGTAACCATGAACGGAATTCTCGGCCTTTGAACATTCACTAATCCATCGTCACTGTGTAGCCCCTGGTGGACTTCACCAGGTCCTATGTGCATGCATGTGGTGCCGGACAAAAGACATTCCTCATCCAGAAGATGTTCTGCGAACGGAAGGACATTGGAATGAACAGGCAGGTTCCAAAACACTCGGTCTTTGCCTAGGAGGTTGTACATCCGTTTCGTGGCAAATCCCTCAGCTCGGTTTCCTCGCGGTTCGATGTTTAACTCATCCTCCAACCGCGCCACCGATGTTCGCACCTCTTCCACCAGGTCCGGCTCTATGGCATTTTCGATGATGCAGTAGCCCTGCTCTTCGATTGTGTCGAGATGCTGAGAGAATGTTGCTGCGTCCATACCATGATTCTTGCAGCTTCAGGACACCAACGACGCTTTACTGCGAGACTGCGCTGTATGGATCAGGGTTCACAACCGAGGAGGATGATCTTAAACGCGTTCTCCATGAACTGTGTCAGTCACATCCAGCAAGGCATGTGGACCCGAGACGACACTCGTCAGACTGAATTCAACTCTCTGGATCCGTGGATGGAACTGGCTCGTGTAGCTGAGAGCGGTTGTTTTGACACGATTTTCTTAGCGGATGTTCTTGGTCTATACGACAACTACAAAGGAGGATCAGATACCTCTTTCCAAGAAGCTATGCAGGTACCAGTCAACGATCCAATGCTTCTCATTCCAGCTATGGCTTCTGTGACCGAAAACCTTGGTTTCGCGTTTACTAGCTCAGTGTTACAGGCACATCCATTCACCTTTGCCCGGCAGCTTTCTACTTTGGATCACCTAACTAACGGTCGTGTCGCTTGGAACATAGTTACTTCCTATCTACCTAACGCGGGCAGCAATCTGGGTTTCGATGGTTTACCTCCTCACGAAGATCGTTACGCAATAGCGGAAGAGTATTTGGAAGTGATCTACAAGCTCTTGGAAGGGAGTTGGGCCGATGACGCTGTCGTCAACGATCGTGAGCAACGGATTTACGTCGACCCGCGTCGTGTGAGAGAGATAAACCACCGTGGTCAGTATTTCGACGTTGCCGGACCTCACCTTTCAGCGCCGTCTACGCAGAGAACACCCGTGCTATTTCAAGCGGGAATGTCGGAACGCGGAAGGGAGTTTGCTGCCCGGCATGCCGAGTGCGTATTCGTTGTGGGCTCTTCTCGAAGCGGGGAAGCGTTAGGAATTGACCTCCAAAAGCGCGCTCGTTCCTATGGCAGGTTGCGCGCTGATCTCAAGTTGATTGGCGGGGTCGCGCCCATCGTGGGGGGCACTGAAGCTGAGGCTCTAGCAAAACGAGAGGAGTACGAACAAAGTCTTTCCGTTGAAGCAGGTTTGGCTCACATCAGCGGGAATATTGGTGCAGATCTGGGCGATATTGATCCCGAAGAACCTTTAGAAAATTTTCAAACGGAGCGGGTTCAAGGTTTCATCAAGAATTTGTTGGACTCCGCTCCTCCTGGGACAAGAACTATGGGCGATTTGATCAAGGCAAATTTGGCTGGTGCTTGGCTGGCGGGTTCAGCTGAACAAATTGCTGATGAGCTGGAACGCCGGTTCAAAAGCGGCATAGACGGATTCAACCTGACATACACAGTGACACCAGGCACTTTCGTTGATTTCGTTGAAGGAGTTGTACCTATTTTGCAAGAGCGAGGCCTCACCCAACGTGACTACTCCGAAGGCAGTCTGAGGAAGAAGCTCTTCGGGGAGGATCGGCTTCCAACAAGCCATGCCGCGTCTGGATTTCGATTTTAGGCGACGCGATTCAAACGCCATTCATTGCTACTTCGCCACGCAAGCAACGTCGCTACGACCGATAGGAGGAAAAGAGCCGCCCAAGCGGTCTCGTAGCCGCCTGTTGTATCAGCGATGAGGCCTGTGAAGAACCCGCCTGCGGTAAGCCCTGCCATGAAACCCATGACGACTCTGCCGCTTGCACGACCTGACTGATGCGGGGGCACTCCGATGATTACAGAGAGCATCGCTACGGCATTCCAAGCGTTGAGACCTACCGCGGAAAGAACTGCGACGGGCCACATGATCCAAGAGCCAACTGTGACTGCGACCCAGAGCATCAGCATGACGAGCGCTGTAAGAACAGACTGAACGGCAAGTGCCCGAGGAGGCGCTATTCGGTGTTCAGCTAGGTGAGCCCAGATAATTCGTGTCCCTATAGCAAGGCCTCCAGGAAGACCGGCTACGAGCCCTGCTTTAACGTTCGACATGGCCAACGCGTTTTCGGCGAACAGAACGGTGTAGCGCCCTACTCCTCCGACAACGCACCCCATACAAAGTGCATATAGCGCCAAGAGCGAAACCGAACGCGGCAGAGACGTCTTTTTTGAGGCTTCAATCCCGGGGCTATCTTCGGCTGCTTGCTCGCGGCTATCTGGAAGCGCGAATGCGGCGACAACCGCTGAGAGTAGAGCTGCTGCTGCGTACAGACCAATAGCTAATCGCCAATTAAGCCAAATACTTAACGCTGGCAGAGTAAACCCCCCTAGGAGAATTCCCACTTGAACGCCGGACTGTTTGATACCTGTCATGGTTCCTCGGCGCCCAGGAGCTGCTCTTTCGGCCACAAGTTTGTTGGTTGCTGGATTGCAAGCTCCTTGTCCGTAACTCGACACCAAAAGACCCAATAAGAATCCGAAAGGCGACGTAGCAAGGGCAAGAATTAGCAAACCAAACCCCGAAGAGACCAGGACGAGAACACACGACCATTTCCCCCCATAGCGATCACTGAACCGACCCGATGGTGGCGCAAAAACGGCACCGAAAAGCGTGTTCACTGCTACCCCCGCTCCAAACAGGGTGAGAGACATTCCTAGGTCTTCGGCAAGAGCGGTGGCGACGACCGCTGTTCCTACGATCGGGAACGCACCCAGTGCCATTGTCAGCATCAAAATGGCTATTAACAAAGTAGTGCTAGCAGGTTTCGACGAAATCTCTGAACCATCGGACAGCGGCACGGCTAGCACCCTACGCTGATCGACTATGTCCAAGCGTCAAGTTCTCATTCCTCTAACGGTCTACGACCGAATTCAATCACGGCTTGAGGCTTGTCCTAGTGAACTCGATGTTGTGTGCTGGTCATCTTCAGGGATCACTTGGCCAGATGGATCTCAAGTGGCTGCCTCTGACTACCAGCCGGAGCTTGCGTGGATACCTATTGACCTGCTGCTCTCAGAAAAATCCACCGGCATGCCCGGTGGAGACTTCGTTTCCTTCGTCGATTCCCTACTTGAGTCCGGAACCGTTCAGTGGGTGCAGTCGTGTCTCGCAGGCGCAGATGCTCCGCCGTTGCAGAAAATTCTTTCATCAGGAATTCGTCTCAGTAATAGTGACTCTCCCAACGCGGGAGTAGCCGAATACGTGATGGCGGCAGTGATGAATGTTGTTCACGGATGGCCTCAACGAGGCGACGACCAGCGACAGGCGCGTTGGGTTCAGAAAGGTTGGACCGAGATAAACGGAGGGACCTGGTTGATAGTTGGTTTCGGTTCAATTGGAGGCGAAATCGCAAGACGAGCTCAACCGTTCGGGGTAGAAATAATCGGGGCTCGCAGAACCAAGGTGGAAGATCCTAGGGCCGATCGTATGGTCACCATGAATGACCTGGCCGATGTGCTGCCCTCTGCAGACGTGGTTGTTGTCGCATGTCCTTTGACCGATGAAACACGCGGCTTGATAGATAAAGACTTCTTGAAACAAATGAAAGCCAGTTCGATTCTTGTGAATATTTCTCGAGGGCCTGTCGTAAATACTGATGATCTGTTGGAGGCCTTAGATTCCACAGGTCCACAGAGAGCAATCTTGGACGTTTTCGAAAGAGAACCGTTGGACACCACTAGCAGCCTCTGGAGTCACCCTGGTTTGACTCTCACATCTCATCTTGCAGGAGCTGGATCCGGGATAATGAGACGTGGTGACGACGTTTTTATCGAACAGTTGAACGCTTATCTTGAGGGCCGCGAATTGCGATTGGAGATCTGAAAATGAAATCCGAAACAATGCTTCCTCTCGGCAAGGTCGATCCAGGACTCCGAGAACCCGACACTCCACTTGATGTCCGAACCATTGCCGAGGGAGCAGCGCAGATTGAAGGCCTGGGCTACGACGGGATCGCGGTTGAGGAATGTAAGGATGACCCATACCAACAGCTTGCGCTCGCTTCGCTAAGTACGGAGCAGCTAGATCTTGCGACATCAATCGCTATGGCGTTCCCGCGATCCCCGACCATTACTGCTATGTCAGCTTGGACACTTCAGAAGGCATCGGAAGGGCGACTGATTCTAGGGCTGGGCTCGCAAGTTCGCGGCCATATTCGACGCAGGTATGGAATGGAATGGACGGCTCCTGCACCACGTATGCGCGATTACATATTGGCAATGAAAGCTGTGTGGCGGTGTTGGCAATATCAAGAGCCGCTGCAGCACGACGGGGACCACTACAAGCTAGATCTGATGGTTCCTCTTTTCGATCCAGGGCCGATTGATCATCCTCAAATTCCAATCCATATTTCGGCTATCAACACCAACATGTGTGCCGTAGTGGGTGAAGTCGCTGACGGGATCAGACTTCACCCGGTTTGTTCTCCTAAATACATTGAGGAGGTGATGGTTCCAGCAGTCTCACGTGGTGCAGCAAGAAACGAACGCGCTACCACTGAAATTGATTGGTGCATGAAACCCTTGATTGCAACAGCCCATGATGAAGTCACCTTAGAAAGTGTCGCTGAAAGCGTTAGGGCGCGAGTGGGATTTTATCTAGCAACACCAGCCTATAAAGCGGCCTTCGAGGTTCATGATTGGGGCGATCGGGTTGATCAGGCAGCGTCTTTATCTCGAGAACAAAGATGGGATGAGATCCCGGCGTTAGTCGATGACGAAATGTTCCACACAATTGCCACTGTCGGAACTTACGAGAATATTGCTTCTTTACTGAATGCGCGATTTGGCAGTTTGATCGATCGCATCGAGTTCAGTATTCCGGTTGCTAATCCCGACGACGAAATTCTTCTGCGTTCGATGCTGGATGAACTTCGAAAGAGCGACCAACTACGCCCTCAATAACGACAACTACTAACAGTTGTGACTATTGGCGAAAATCATCCAGCTTCAGAATGTGTAACGGGTTCTTCGCCCATCCATTCGCGAAGCGTGTTTTTGAGTTTGGTCTGTTGAATAAAAATGTCGTGTTCGGGGCCTGATGCACTGCTTGACTGCGGCGCTTTCAGGTAGAACGACAACCACTCTTGAACACCTGATTCACCCGCTCTTTGGGCTAAATCTAGGAACAGGGCAAGGTCGAGCACAATTGGTGCGGCAAGAATCGAATCACGACACAGGAAGTCGATTTTGATCTGCATCGGATAGCCAAGCCATCCGAAGATATCGATATTGTCCCAGCCTTCTTTGTTGTCTCCGCGCGGTGGGTAGTAGTTGATTCGCACTACATGGTCGATATTGCCATAGAGCTCAGGGTAAACCTCTGGCTGCAGAATGGTGTCGAGGACTCCCAGTTTGGACACTTCTTTCGTTTTGAAGTTCTCTGGGTCGTCAAGTACTTCTCCGTCTCGATTACCCAAAATGTTTGTGCTGTACCACCCCCGCAATCCGAGCATTCTCGCCTTGAGCCCAGGGGCTACAAGCGTTTTCATGAGGGTCTGACCAGTCTTGAAATCTTTACCGGCAATTGGGATACCTCGACGCTCAGCTAACTCAATCATGCACGGCAGGTCGACGCTCAGGTTGGGCGCTCCGTTAGCGAAGGGAACATCGCTCATGAGCGCCGCGTACGCGTATATCTGACTTGGCGAAATATTCTCATCATTTGCTTCGAGCGCGGCTTCAAATGCTTCGAGGGTTTCATGGGCAGCGCTTGCCTCTTGGTACGCCTCAGTAGAGCCGCACCACACCATGACGAGGCGATCACAGTCATTGTCGGTTCGGAACTGTTCGATATCCGCCATTAGAGCTTGGGCTTGATCCAATTTTGAGTCCAATGCCTTAACGCGATTGCCGTCGAGTTTCTTTACCCATTTCTGGTCGAAGACCGCGTCCATTGCGACAATTCCTTCGAGTTCACCTGAAATCGCGGCAAGATCTCGTTCTTCAAGAACTCCTGCCGCCTGAGCTCCTTCTAGAGCATTAGGGGTGATGGGGTCCCACCCGCCGAAAACAAGATCGTCGAGCCCTGCTAAAGGAACAAAGTCCCGTATCAGTGGATTTCGAACATCATCTTTCTTTCCGAGACGAATATGTGCCATCTGTGATACCGAGCCAATCGGCGCGGCTAAGCCTTGCCTAGCGGCAAGCACTCCGGCGATAAAGGTCGTCGCGACGGCGCCCATTCCGGGGGTGAGAACACCAAGTTTTCCGTTAGCGGGCGCTATGTCGGCTGAAGTCATACCCAAATCATAAGTGTTGTATTACTTTTGTACCTTTATGTTAAGTAATTTTAATCTTTAGTTTTGTGATGGTGATCTAATGACCCCGGTTCAATCCTCGCTCCCTGACATTTCTATAACCCAACTGCGGTATCTAGTTGCTGTTCAAGAAAACGCCACGTGGGCAAGCGCTGCGAAAGCCTTAGGCGTGAGCCAATCTGCGCTTTCTCAAGGACTAGCCGAACTTCAACGTCGATTAGGGATCGAATTGTTCACCTGGAATGGGCGCAGGCGCATGCCAGCATCCTCTACAGATGAAATCACTGAACACGCACGGCGAATACTTGCATTGACGAGCGATCTTTCCGGGTGGAGTGACCGAATTCGTGCCGGTTCCGCCGGCAAACTCCGTGTGGGAATGATTGATGCGGCAGCGGTCGACCATTTCGGCGAGACCTTAAGAAGTTTCAGAGAGGACAGACCACAGCTAGATCTGCATGTAACTGTCGGCCCCTCCAGCCAACTCTTAGAAGGCCTTACCAGCGGCGATTTAGATCTGTCTATTTGTGTCGCCCCCCAGGATCCCAACTTCTCGAGTGTCGAACTCTTGGAAGAAGACCTTTACGTTTACGCCCCGCCAGGGGCGAGACCTTCCGGACCAGAAGAATGGGGACCTTGGGTGACCTTTCCAACAGGTTCTTTGACGAGGGACCTCATCGGTAAGGCTCTTCGGTCCGCCGGATCAACATTTTCTGTTGTTGCCGAGTCCAACCAACCAGAAGTACTCAGTGAGATGGTCTTGATAGGCATGGGCTGGACCGTGCTCCCCCGTATCCAAGCCGAACGGCCTCCCGCTTCTCTTATCCCCGTTCAAAAAACGCCTCTCCTCAAACGTGCGTTAGTTGCCGCCACCCGAGACAGCAATCTGGTCAACCCCGCAGCTTCGGAACTCGTGTCTGCACTTCTACGACAAGCAACTCAAGCCGCTCAAACTGCCAAATAAAAGAGAGACGTAAACATCTGCCTCAAAAAATTTCAGGCCCTAGTCCTGTCCGGAAACCGAATGTCTCAGATGGCTAAGTATCGCGTCGACCACAACATCCCAAAGCGGTTCAGGAAGATCGTGACCCATATCACTTACCAACAAATAATTTGATCCAGGAATAACGTCCGCTGTCCGTTCTCCTAACAACGGCAAAATAAGCCGATCATCCCGACCATGAATCACCAAGGTCGGGACGTTCATTTCCGCCAAATCAGGTTCACGGTCTCCGCTAGCCAATAGTGCGGCAATTTGCCGTCCAGAACCATCCGGATAGTGACTTCGATCATAGGATGCCGCCGCGTATTCCCTTGCCTGTTCCGCGTCGAAGTATTTCTTGCTGCACCAAATCGAATATTGGTCTGAGTATTCCAAATACGCAGATCTTTCTGTCGGGGCTGGCGCTAACAAAAGAGCAAGTGAATCATCGGGAATGCCAATTATTTCTCGGGTACCAGTAGCAGACATGATCGACGTGAGCGACATCACCCGACTGGGTCGTTCAATCGCCATGGTCTGAGCAATCATGCCTCCAAGGGACGCTCCAACGATATGTGCCTTCTCTATTCCAAGATCGTCAAGAATCCCAAAAGCATCATCTGACATATCGGAAAGGTCGTACGGGGTATCCGATACCTCCTGACCTTCAAGCGCCGCTGCTACCAGGGCAAGGAAATCAACTTCGACGCCATCTAATTTGGTGGATAGGCCTGCATCCCGGTTATCGAATCTGATGACCTGAAAGCCTCCGTCAGCAAGCATTTGACAAAATCTTGTGTGCCAGTGAATTAACTGCGCGCCTAGCCCCATAACGAGCAGGAGGGCAGGGTCATGGGGAGACCCGAAGGTCTCGTACTCAAGCTCTATATCTCCGACTAATGCCCGAGCCATCAGCCCGACCTCGTCGGGGTGAACTCCGCCCTTAGGTGTTTGACGCCATGAATAAATGAGGACTGAAGAGGATCTGGCTCCCCAACCGCTGCTATGTCAGGCAATCTTTGGAAAAGCTCTCGAAACATCACTGTGATTTCACGACGAGCCAAGTGGGCTCCCAAACAAAAATGGGGTCCGGGACCACCAAATCCGCATTGAGAATTCGGGCTACGCTGCACGTCGAAACGATACGGGTCATCGAAAACAGCTGGATCGCGGTTAGCAGCAAGGTAGAACATGGCCACCTTGTCTCCTTCGAACAACTCGTGGTCCGCCAAGACCGTGTCTTGCGTTACTGTCCGACGCATATAAGAAACGGGACTGGCAAGTCTGATTATTTCGTCAACTGCAGTGGGGGCTACACCGTCAAAGTCATTCACCCAAATAACTCTCTGGTCCGGATGATCAGTCAGATATTTGAGCCCCCACGAGATCGCGTTTCTCGTCGTTTCGTTACCCGCTACTACTAACAACACAAAAAAGCTTGCCAAGTCGGCTTGGTCTAAGTGATCTCCTTCGAGCTCAGCATTCACCAGCACACTCGTTAAGTCGGTGCCATCTCCGCCCTTTTTAGCTTCCGCAACTTCATTCATTAACTCAGCTAATTCGGCGCCTGCGTTAAGTAACGCGGTCACGAAATCAACACCCTCAGGAGCGAATTCCGGGTCTCCCACACCCAAAATTATGTTCGTGTTCTTGAAGACCATTTCGTACGCAGAATCTGGTACTCCCATGAGGTCACAAACGATTTTGAGCGGCAATGCAGCGGCAACGTCAGTAACAAAGTCACACTGACCTCTTTCAGCAATTCCATCGACAATGCCCGCAGCCACGCTCTGCACTGAGTCTTCCAAGGCACCAAGCATGCGCGGAGTGAACCCCTTCGAGACGATGCGACGTAACCTCGCGTGACGCGGGTCATCCATCGCGATCATCGAACTGAAAAACTCAAGAAACTCCGGAGGAGTATCGGTGATGGTGATTCCCTGAGCTGAGCTGTATATATCGGGGTTCCTAGAGATCGTCGCTATATCCTCATGACGCGTAACACACCAATATCCGGGTCCTGCCTGAAGGTAAGGATTGTCAGGCAGGGGTTCCTCAAACCAATCCAAAGGTGCTTCAGCATGCAACTGAGCGATGCCCGAATCACACTCAGCCGCCGGCTGCAGCCAATAATGCGGATCCATCAAATTAGGGTGCGTCGTATTCCATCTCCGCATACTCCGACGCTAACACTCGTACTTCTGAAAGCATGAGACTGTGACAAATTCCAAAATGAGCCCAGCTGAGATAGTCGACCAATACACAGAACAGGTTTACCACCAACGTGACCTGACATCTCTAGACATGCTCCTGGCTGATCCCATGATCCGTCACGAACCTGATGGAACCCGTCTAGCTCTAACTATTGAAGAGGCCACGCTTCGCATCGCTTCATTTCATCAACAATTTCGTTCGATGAGGTTCAGCAGTCGCAAGATCGTTCAAGATCAAGAATCAGTGGCTGCTGCATACGAGGCAGATTTAGTGAGCGAAAACGGAGAACTATCAACTATCTGCGGCATAGAGATGTTTACCGTCCGCGACGGACGAATCATAGAGGTTTGGAACGCACCCGCCGGCAATGGGTCTTGGGGATGATGGCACTTAATTACATAGTCCATGGGGCTGGCGGCATCGGCTGTGTAATCGCGAGCAGACTCGCCTCAGCCGGACGCAAGGTGCAATTAGTTGCTCGAGGCCCCCACCTTCAAGCTCTTCAGACGCAAGGGTTGACTGTGACGCAGAATACCGAGGGAACTTGGGATCTTCCGGCTGAGGAATCTGCCCACGAACTTGATTTGGATGACCAAACGGTCATTTTGCTCGCAATGAAAACTGATGACACTTTCGATGCGATGGAACAGCACTCGTCGATCTACCGAGATTTACCCGTGGTCTGTTGTCAAAACGGGGTCACAAACGAAGAATGGCTTTACGCAAGGGGGTTCAACACATATGGATGCACAGTCATGGTTGGCGCGGAGATCACCCACCCGGGAACTGTTCGACATTCGGGGGGAAAGCTCTTAGAAATTGGTAATTGGCCGTCGGGGAGCGATGAGATCTCGCTATCGCTGGTGTCAGATCTAGACGCGTCAGGAATGGATGCCACAATCGACGAACGAATTATCGATGGCAAATGGGGGAAGCTCGTCAGAAATCTTGCCAACGCTTATTTAGCTTTAACAGATTTGTCAGTTCAAGAGGCCTCCTGTCATCCTCAAGACCGTCAATTCATCGCCGATGTAAACCAAGAAGCAGCAGACGTACTGGAGGCTGCCGAAATTTCAGCTCGAATGGTCGGCAAACGAAACTTACGGGAACAAATTGCCCGCCTTCGCGAACCTGGTATTTGGCCGGCAAGGCCTGCCGTTACAGAAACAACCAGGTCATATCCAAGCACTTGGCAAGATCTCGCGTCTCAAAGAAAAAGAGTTGAAGTGGACCACTTCAACGGCGCCATCGTGCGGCTGGGAGAAAAGTATCGTGTGCCGACCCCACTTAATCGAGTCCTAAGGGATCGTTGTGTCTCGGCTGCAGAGAACCTACTGCTTCCGGGCTCGGAGACGACCGCCTCGTTACGATCAGCTGCAGTCTGAAGTGCCCGGAGTGGGATTCGAACCCACACGCCCCGTTAAGAGCCGAGGGGTTTAAGCCCTCTGCGTCTGCCTTTCCGCCACCCGGGCCGGTATAGATATCGGTGTAAGCCTACGCCCCAAGATCGGTTGCGACGCCTTGTTACGCGGCCTCGATATTATCGTCGACCGTTGGGTGATGAACCACGACAGTTCGTTTAACTCTCGACGTCGGCTTTTGGTGTCGGCCAGTTTGCATCGCAGCATCCCACAATAGGTTTCGAAGCTTTCCTGCCTTTTCTATTGACATGTCGTTGCAGAGAACTACTCCTTCAATCATGTCTGCAATTACCGCCTCGAAAGGCCTGTCTTTTATGCGAACGGCGACGATACTTCCGCAACTCTGGCGGCGCACAGTTCGATCTAAATCACCCGAACGCGGAGGGGTCTTGAATCCTGGAACTTCGAGACCACATCTGGCGGCAACCTGGGTGATGGTCTTGGCCACGATCGCAAATCGGACCGATGGAGCACTTTCAATCGTCGACACAGACCCGGGGTTCTTGTCCGCAGGCGCGCCAGAACAAAAATTCGGATTGTCGACTTTATTGATCGCGATTTCCATCGAACTAAGAATCCAATAGGGGTGGGACATTAGGCTCGATATCTTCGGCCGGGTTACGACCGGTGGCAGCGGTTTTGTTATTCAACTTATGGCTTGAGTGTCGATCAAGGCCTCACGCTCGGAGCTACCGTAGATCTGTGGACACCGCCGACAACCTCTCCGACACGCCAAAGTCGAATGACCCACCTCTCACACCAGCACAACAGGCAACTCTCGATCTCATTCGATTACCAGCTGACGAGCGCATCACCCATAAATCAACGCTCCGAGCTCAAATTCAACTGGAGCTAGAAAAAGAGACGGTCGATCTCGTCGATCAAATTGACGAACCTTTGTGGGTATCTAAACGTCAGTTACAAGCGGTCACCAGTTGCGAAGCCCTCTATGAAGCGCAACAAGTTGAACCCTTCGAGTGGAAACTTCCGATGACGCGCGGTCAAATATTTCACAAGTGCATCGAGCTCTCTATGCACCTTTCCCCTCCAAGAACTGCTCCCGAACTCGTCGACGAGGCGTTGGTGAGCCTCATGAACCGCGGTGATGGTTTAGCTAACTTTTTACTCGATTTGAGCGACATCGAAAGGGCAGAAATACGCAGCGATGTCGCCTCTCTTCTGCAGACTTTCTTCGATACCTTCCCCCCTCTTCGACCTGCCTGGACCCCCACTACTGAGTTACCCCGAAAGGTCCTACTACACCGAGGAAAAATCGTATTACAAGGCAGATTTGACCTAACAGTGGGTCAACCAGATGAGCTAACTGCTGGTCGCGTTCTCCTGGAACTAAAAACCGGTCGAGCAGTTCCTCACCACTTAGACGACCTGCGTTTCTACGCATTATTGGAAACGGTCGTCGTCGGAGTTCCCCCGTCTCTCCTAGCAAGTTTTTATGTCGATGCAGGGACAGTTCAGGTCGAAGCTGTCGACGAGGACCTATTGCGTTCAGCCATCAGGCGCACAGCTAACTGCGTTAGGCGATTAGTTCAGCTTCGGCTCAATGAAGTCCAACCGGAAAGGCGACCAAGTGGATCTTGCAGGTGGTGTCCGATTGCGGCGGATTGTCGACCTGGCCAAAGTTGGTTGGAAGAGGCCGGAGGCGGTGGGGCCTGGTGAACTGAGTTGTGCAAGCGATTTCTACACGCCGACAGCGACATCAGAAATTAACTGCCAAAGTTCTTCGCGGCGCTCTTCCCATTCCTCAGAAGTGATGCCGAACCGCATATGGTCTTCCCAAACTCCCGCGATTCTCAAATAGCCCTCGGCAAGGCCCTCATAACGAATCCCGAGTTTCTCCACAACCCGAAGGCTCGATTCATTTCTAGGAATGATCGATATTTCGAGGCGATGCAGTCCTGCTCGATCAAAAGCATGTCCGAAGACGGCCACCAACGCTTCTGGCACAAATCCTCGTCCGGCCCAACGTTCATCCACCCAGTAACCAACATGGCCACTCTGAAATGCACCTCTAGCGACATTGTTGACGTTGATTTCTCCACAGAAGTGGCCTCGGTGCCACATAGACCATGCAAATCCGGTTCCAAGCTGACGTTCACGGTCTCGAGCGTTGCAGCGTGCCGCGAATGCAGCAGGATCTTGTGTCGGATCGGGGGCGCCCGGTACAACTTCGGGTTCCCATTTAGTCAACCAACCCACACAACGCTGACGAACTTCGCTCCACTGCGCAAAATCATGGGGTTGCAAACCGCGTAACAGCAGCCGTGGGGTGTGCAGATCATTCACAGTCGGAACACTAGCCCGCCTAGGCCATCTCTATTCAACCTGTAGCAGTTCGAACGCTAATCCATCTAAGAGGTCAGATTCGCGAACCAGACAGTCGTCTAGTTCCCAATGGCGCATGACAGCTACCAAAATGCAGCATCCCGCGACGATCACATCAGCTCGTGCAGCTTCTAGACCAGGATTGTATTTTCGTGTTTCGAGCGACTCAGTCGCCAGAGTTCTGAATACGTCCTCCGCAGCTCTTCGACTGAGCACAAAGCCATCAATGATTTGTGGATCGTAGGGCTCCAACCCAATTTCAACCGCCGCAATGGTGGTAATTGTTCCGGCAACTCCCACGAGAGATCTTGCCTTTCCCATGATTGGGTGATCTCTGTCGATGTCGTCTAGGTGTAAGCGGGCAACCTGGATAGCTCCACTTAACTCTTCGGGTTTAGGAGGGTCGCTAACAAAGAACTGTTCCATAAAGCGCACGGATCCCATGTCAACGGATCGATATATTTCTGCGGCATGAGTTCCGTAAGAGAATTCAGTAGAGCCTCCTCCTATATCGACGACGAGGAACGGCCCATCAGTCGAAGCCAAGCCTGCGGTCGCTCCCAAAAATCCATAACGGGCTTCTTCTTCGCCCGACAGGAGTTCGAGTTCATGATTCAAAGCTCCCGAAACCGATTTGAATAGGTCGTCTCGGTTCACCGCATCGCGGGCGGCACTTGTGGCCACTGCTCTAATTTTTTGAGCACCGTTCTCCGAAATAAGTGACTTGAATTCGTCGACTGCATCTAGAACACGCCCTATTCCCTGTTCGCTGAGTCGGCCCGTTTTGCCTAGCCCTCGACCTAACCCGGTAACGCGATGAGCCCGTACCTCTACAGAGGTGCCATTGGTTATCAAAAGGCGGGTTGTGTTAGTACCAAAATCCAAGATCGCGACGGGCGCCTCATCAGACAAGGTCTGTTGCCTCTAACTGCTGGACAACCCACTCACCAACGGGGTCATCGCCAACCGCCAAATGATGCGCTAGGTGAGTGTGTAAGCATTTGACACCCTGTCGAGTGCCGCCTACTCCACCTGTTGGTCGTGGACCTACATGCCCCGTAGGGATCTGGGCATCTCGTTCGGCAGCGTAGCGCTCATGGGCTGCCGTCAAGTCATCGGCATCCACTGCTAGTTCCGCTGCTTGAACTCCTCCATCTCCCTCAAGTCGTGCGACACGACGAGAAAGTTCTCGACCCACAAGCCAATAACGAGTGGGCATCGGCCTGCCGTTTTTCATTATGGGTCCATTGCGGATTACAACGGGTTCTCCTCCGCTGTCGACCACAACTATTTCAAAATCGACCTCGGGTCGTCGACCCAATAGTTCAGCCACTTTCGCGATGTCAACTGGTGACGGTCGGGCAACCGAGGACACTTTCGCGGCATCGATAACCATGATCTATCGACTTTGCTGTTACCGCTTGCGGCGACGCAGAAGAACTAACACCAGAGCAACTAGAGCAAAGGGGCCAAATCGTTTAAAAAGAGGCGCGCCAGCTGTGTCAAGCAAGTCAACCGGTTCCGGTTCCGGCATATCGATTTTTCGCGGTCCAGAGTCATCCTCGTCATTGGTCGTCGAATCGCCTTGCTCAGATCTATTTTCTGATCCGTCTTCGTGCTCATTTGATTCAAGAAGTTTTTGTTCGAGACTTTCGACAAACTGCCCGATCAGCTTTTCTGATACGTCAGCCATCACGCCGCGACCAAACTGAGCGACTTTGCCTGTGACTTTCAAGTCGGTGGTTATAACGATCTTGGTTCCATCACCATCGGCAGTCATCTCGGCTGTTACTTCTGCCGCAGCATTTCCTGCCCCGCGAGTATCGCGGCCACTTGCATCCAGGACCAGTCGGTATTGACTCTCATCCTTTTCTTTGAACTTAGCGACACCTTTATATTGCGCAGTGATAGGCCCAACCTTGACCTTCACCTGCCCCTTGAATTCTTCGCCGTCAATTTCTGTCAGTTGTGCACCAGGCATACAGGGCGCGATGTACTCAACATTCGTCAAAGTGCCCCATGCCTGTTCAATCGGAACACCGACTCGGAATTCATTTTTCAACTCCATTGTCCGAGATCCTCCACAGTATCTATGTCATCGGGAGAGCCTTCGCAGGCTACCTGCTCAACCAGTTCCGGCCTCGTACGCAGCAAAACCCGAGCTCCTTCGTCTCCTGATCGCGGAAGTAGCGGCCACACTGATTTCTCAAGCCGAACTGGATTTCCGGCACGACCATCGTAATTAGCGACCGCTATAGGTGCATTGCTGTTACTCAACCGCTTCCAGCTCGAACTTGGAACTCCCGGCTGATCAGCCAATCCAATAATCAGGACATCAAAACCAGCGGCTTCACCCCAGTCCACTGCAACACTGAGCGATGTTGCTATTCCTTGTTCAAATGCAGGATTTTCGACAACCGCTAACTCAGAGAACTCTGTGAGCGCCGGAGCCAACTGAGCAGCACCTGCCACCAGCACGTAGCCAGACAAGCCAGAGTTCACCATAGAACGCGCCGCATGAGTAACCACAGCTTCGCCATCTATGTCAGCAAGAAGCTTATGAGTTGGTCCCGAGAAACGTGACCCGCTTCCGGCGGCGAGTAGAGCTCCAGCTACTTTCATAACGTCAATAGGACCTAGGCAGGCCAAGCACCTTGTTAGACACATAGTTCAAAACCATTTCTTGGCTGACCGGGGCAATCTTCATCAAGCGACTTTCACGCCAATACCGTTCAACGTCATATTCTTTGGCATACCCGAAGCCTCCGTGAGTTTGCATCGCCCTATCGGCGCATTCGAACGCAGCCTCCGAAGCTAGGTACTTCGCAAGGTTCGCCTGTGCTCCACAGTCAAGTCCGTTGTCGTAACGCCACGAGGCGTCCCTGATGACTAACTCCGCTGCATGGAGTCGCGCGTGGCTATCGGCCAAGGGAAAGGCTAAGCCTTGGTTCTGACCTATTGGGCGTCCAAAAATCACTCGATCGTTCGCGTAGTCAACCGCCTTTTTTAAAGCAGCGCGACCGATACCAAGTGCCTCTCCCGAAATAAGGATTCGTTCCGGGTTCAGCCCATCCAAAATGTATCGGAAGCCTTCCCCTTCTTCGCCTACCCGACGACTCACCGGCACCCGTAAGCCGTCATAGCGAACTTCACAGGAAACAACGGCGTTACGTCCCACTTTCGGGATCGGCGTTATATCCACTGCAGGGTCTTGTAGATCGACCAAGAGGAGCGTCATGCCTTGAGTCGGTCCATCACACAGTTCTTTCGGGGTAGTCCTTACCAACAGCAAGCAGACGTCACAGTACGGTGCCTTGGTCGTCCACACCTTTGCACCGGTGATCACATATTCGTCCCCATCTCGTTCGGCTCGAGTTCTTATTGATGTGGTGTCGGTTCCGGCGTCAGGTTCTGTGACTCCAAAGGCTGCGTGAAGCGACCCATCCGCGACTTTGGGGAGAATTTCGTTGGCAAGTTCAGGTGACCCATATTTTCTCACCGGCTCCATACCAAAGATCGATAAGTGAATCGCTGAGCAGCCGTTCATTGCTGCACCGCTTGCGGCAACTTCTTCGAGAACAATCGATGCTTCCGTAATTCCTTGGCCTCCGCCACCGAACTCCTCCGGAATGGCAATGCCTATCCAGCCTCCATCAGCCATCGCTTGATAGAAGTCCCAGGGGAACTCATGTTGCTCATCCTTTTCCCGCCAATATTCGTCGGGAAACTGAGCGCAAACTCGTCGGACACCTTCACGAATAGCTTCGTGATCTTCAGATGAGGAAAAATCCATACTGCGAACGGTAGTGGGCAACGAGCCACTTGGCTCAGTGAATCGACCCTTTACCTTCACTTAAACTCGGAGCTTCGCGGCCAGTTCGCAATGCGATGATCTCTGCGACAATAGAGACCGCAGTTTCCTCAGGTGTTCTGCCTCCAATATCTAGACCAATGGGTGATCTAACTCGCTCAAGTTCTGCTGCAGTGACACCTTCCTCAAGCAGTCTTTCAACCCGTTTTTCGTGAGTTTGTCGAGAACCCATAGCTCCGAGGTAGCCGACTCTCGTCGGTAAGGCTCCCATGATCGCTGGTACATCGAATTTGGCGTCGTGAGTCAGAACACACACAGCGTCTCGAGGGCCTAGATCGTCACCTATTCGTTCTAGCAAACGGTCTGGCCAATCGACGACTACTTCATCTGCCATTGGGAAACGTCGCCGGGTCGCGAATACTTCACGGGCATCGCAGACCGTGACTCGGAAACCTAGAAGTTTTCCTTGGCTCGCTAAAGCCCTGGTGAAATCAACCGCTCCAAATATCACTAGACGCGGTCGTCGCGCATGACACTCAATAAAGACACTGAGATCGTGTTGTCGCGCTTCACCGTCAGGCCCGTAATGTCGAACTTCGCTAGTTCCGGATTCGAGCATCGCTATAGCGTCTCGGCTTACAACACGATCCAGTGCCTCTCCTCCGAGACTGCCAAGGGCAAACCCTGATTCCTCGATTAATAGTTTGGCACCAGCCTCTGGTCCTTCAATCAATGTGGCGAGCGCCACCGGTACTTCCGAGCGAATCGAATCTCGGAAACGTTCGTATATCGACGTCACCAGTCAAGTTCCTCGATAAAGAGATGGATCGTCCCACCACAAGTCAATCCCACTGCAAATGCTTCATCATCGCTGTAACCGAAGGAGGTGATGCCCGCCTTCCTTCGACCCTCAAGTAGCTCAATAGCTTCTCCGACCACAGCACCTTCGACGCAGCCTCCCGAAACCGATCCAGCAACCTCCCCGCGAGCATTGACTGCCATAGCTGCACCCGGGTCGCGAGGGCCGCTGCCCTCGATATCCACTACTCGTGCAATAGCTACCTTTTCCCCAGATGCGAGCCATCTCTCGATGTCATCGAAGATTTCATCCATAACTAAATGCTCCCATGTTTATGCCGAGACAGTCTCAGCAAGTCGCTCAAGTGATTCAAAAGAGTGCCCTTCAATGAATTCATCCGTGTGAGGTAGCGCAGCCGCCATTCCACGAGCTAACGGTGCATAACCCGGCGTGTGTTTGAGTGGGTTCACCCAAATTTGCCTGTAACTAACACGGTGTAGCCGTTCCATTTGCTCAGCCAATATCTCCGGCTCTCCGCGATCCCATCCATCTGAGAGCAATACCACTATTGCTCCGCGCGCCATGCCTCTAAGGCCCCATAATTCGTTAAATTCTTTTAGCGTCGCGCCAAGGCGAGTTCCACCAGACCACTCAGCTACAGCATGCGCAGCTGCTCGAAGGGCAGCATCTGGGTCTCGAGACGATAGCTCGCGAGTGATACGGGTTAATCGCGTACCTACCGCAAACGCCTCCACCCGCGTTCTTCCCACAACTGTTGCATGAGCAAATCTGATAAGCGCTCTCGCATACGGTTCCATCGAACCCGACACATCAAGCAGCAGAACCAGGCGACGGGGACGGTGGTCTCTTTGGAGAAACCTTCTATGTATGGGTTCGCCACCCATTGCTAAGGCAGCACGCACTATCCGGCGCAAGTCAGGATTCCTTGTCTGACGTTTCGACGGCAACCTTCTTCTGGAAGGACGGGTAGTCGATGTGAAGCGGAGGCCTGCTATAAGTCTTCTCAATTCATTCAGTTCTCGATCACTGCATTCTGCGAAGTCTTTTTCCTTAAGCGTTTCTAGAGCGCTGTAACGGACTTGGAGCGTCGGCCCAGAAGGTGGTGTGTCATCTTCCGGAAGATCGTCGTTATCTTCGGCACTATCTGTCGAGATCGACACCGAGATAGGTGGTAATTCGACCTCAATGCCCGACGATTGTTTTCTTTCCCAAAAAACTGCGAATGCACGGTTGAATTCCTCAACCTCTTCGGGGTCAGCAACGAGAGTTGATCTCCCTGCCCAATAGACGGCATCTCGCTCATCCAGCCCCACCAGCCCGAGAGCCTCAACGAATAGCATCACGCGACTCACCGAGACTTCTAACCCTAGGCCGCGAAGGATTTGGCAAAAGCCGACCGCTATTCGTGCGGGACTATTTTCCGACTCAACCGAGAGAGTTTCATTCATGTGTAACGGCAGCCATGATCATCTCAATACCTTGCGCCGAAACCCGGTCCTGATCCTCTCGATATTTTAGAACGGTGCCCAGCGTCGCTGTGATCGTTTCCTCATTGAGGACCGACTCCCCAAGCTTTCCTAACGCCGTTGACCAGTCAATGGTTTCAGCGACGCCTGGTGGCTTATACAAACCCATGCCCCGCATTGCATCTACTGCAAGCGCTACCTGCCGCGCAAGTTCGCCATCTACTTCAGGAGCTTTCAATCGAATGATCTCGATTTCGCGTTCAAGGTCAGGGTGATTAACCCAGTGATACAGACATCGTCGCTTGAGAGCATCGTGCACGTCCCGTGTCCGGTTTGAGGTAACGACGACCAGAGGAGGTGTTTCACCACCAAAGGTTCCCAACTCCGGGATCGTTACCGTGTGATCTGAGAGAACTTCGAGCAAGAAAGCCTCAAACTCGTCATCTGCTCGATCAACTTCATCAATCAATAAGACTGGTCGCTGGTCGGCGTAGTCAATTGCGCGAAGCAGCGGCCTACGAATAAGGAACCGCTCTGAGTAGAGCTCGTCTTCGATCGCTTGAGAGTCTTGCTGTGCTCTGCCTGACGCCTCTGCCGCTCTGAGGTGGAGCAACTGTCGCGTGTAGTCCCACTCATACAGTGCCTGGGAAGCGTCAATACCTTCGTAGCACTGAAGTCGAATTAGATCACCACCTGTCCATGCAGCCAAAACCTTTGCCAGCTCCGTCTTGCCGACGCCGGCATCACCCTCGAGAAATAGGGGTCGCTGCATGGTTATCGCCAGGTAGACGACGGTCGCGAGACCCTCATCGGTCAAATAGTTGTGGTCAGCCAAGGCTGACGAAACTTCTGAAGGAGAGTTAGGAATGTTAAACATGCGCTAATCAGAATACGGGCTATATCGGAATTAGCCCTCACTGAGCCTTCATTCAGCAGAGTGACCCTCTTTCCATATATGTTGCCGCGAGACATTTGAAGGGATTTTGGGAAATGGATCTAGGTATTAACGGAAGGACAGCCGCGGTGGCGGCGGGCTCGGCGGGTCTGGGATTAGGCACGGCGAAAGCTCTTGCAGCGGAGGGAGTTCGCCTCGCAATCTGTGGCCGAGATGGCGCAAAGCTCGCCGAAGCTGTGAGCGCTATCGGTGGAGACGTCGTACCCATTGAGGCGGACTTGTCAAGCCCAGAATCTGGGCGAACCTTTGTCGAACAAGCCATCGCCGAATTGGGTCATTTGGACATATTGGTCACCAACGCAGGTGGGCCTCCTCCAGGTACTTTCGAAAATACTGACTTGGATTCATATCAGGCGGCCTTCGATATGAACTGTCGAGCAATGATCGAAATGTGTCGGACAGCTATTCCTGCGATGCGCGAGCGCGGCTGGGGTCGCGTCTGTGCAATCACAAGTGTCGGAGTGAAACAGCCAATCGAATATTTGATGGCCAGTTCGGTTGCTCGAGCGGGCCTCACTAGTTTCCTGAAGATCACAGCCCGCGAGGTCGCCGCTGATGGTGTAACTGTTAATTCGGCGCAACCAGGAACACACTGGACCGATCGCGTCGCAAAGATCGTTCCAGATAGAGAGACTGCTGCATCGGCGGTTCCGGCTCGAATCACCGGTGACGCTGACGATTTCGGCGCAGCGGTGGCGTTCCTCTGCTCAGAACAGGCAAAGTTCATCACAGGGACCGGACTACTCATTGACGGAGGCCAAGCATCCGGGCTTCTAGATTGACCAGGTTCGCCGCCGGGTCATGGTTCTACTTGACTGCCTTCTTGCACCACCAACAACCTTGAGGCTTAGGAGATACCGCTAGCTTCCAAGGCCCGCTTGGTTAGAACACGAGCCAAATGGTCTCGATATTCGGGCGAGGCATTGAGATCAGTGGGAGCATCAGTTCCCTCAGCTGCCGCTTCCGCCGCTTCCGCCGCCGAAACTCCTCCCGCTAACGCCGCCTCAACGGCTCCAGCCCGGAGGGGTGTTGAACCCATGTTCACCAATGCGATTTGTGCCGCACCTTGAACTTCAACCGCGGCCACTCCCACTATCGCCCAGTCCTGTGCTCGCCGATTAAACTTTTGATAGCTCCACGAAGGTCCCGGTGCTTTCGGAACTCGTACTTCTGTAAGCATCTCGTCATCAGACAGAGCTGACTCAAAGTAGCCAGTAAAGAAATCAGCTACAGCAATCTCGCGTTGGCCATTAGGTCCTTCAGCAACAAGGGAACCTCCTAAAGCCAAGACGGCGGCTGGCAAATCTGATGCAGGGTCGGAGTGGGCAAGTGAACCACCGAGTGTTCCGCGATGTCGAACCTGAGGATCACCAACCTTGCTCGCGACGTGAGCGAGAAGTGGGCACTCCGCTATCAAAAGATCACTGGTTTCCAAACTGCGATGCTTGGTCAGCGCTCCAATTGCTATCTGATCTCCACGATCTTCTATGTAACTAAGGTCTTCAACGCCGGCGATGTCGACGAGGACGCTAGGTACGGCAAGCCGCAGCTTCATCATCGGTATGAGGGAATGACCTCCCGCAAGAAACTTCGCTTCATCCCCATGCTCAACGATCAGAGCGACCGCCTCTTCCGATGAGCCGGCTTTTTTGTAGTCAAAGGCAGCTGGAATCATTTACTTAGCCTTTCAACTCGCGTCTTGGCCGCTACAGGCCAGGACCGCTTTGACAATATTGTGATACCCGGTACACCTGCAAAGGTTTCCTTCGAGTCCTTCTCGAACTTCGTCTTCGGTAGGTGCAGGGTTTTCATCAAGCAACGAACAGGCTGCCATCACCATGCCAGGGGTGCAGTATCCACACTGCAGGCCATGGTTATTCTGAAAGCTCTCCTGCATCGGGTGAAGTTCGTCAGATGAAGGAGCAAGACCCTCGATCGTTGTAACTTCCTGGCCGTCAGCTTGAACCGCCAACATCGTGCAGGACTTGACCGACTCGCCATTCACGTGGACCGTACATGCTCCACACGAGGACGTATCACAGCCCACATTCGTACCAGTAAGCCCAAGTTCATCGCGCAGGTAATAGACGAGCAACGTTCTGGGCTCGACCTCACTTACACGACCCGTTCCATTTACGGTGACGCTGAGTTCCACAGTTGTTCCCTTCCTCCAACAGCAGGGCGACCTTTAGGTCGGCCTCAATCATGCCCTATCGAGGACCTTAGTGCCTCACCGAACGCCACACTTCTTCGATTCATTTCACAAAGATCATAGAGACGGGGATTCACAACGAAGCTTCTCTACAGACCATTGAACTTCGCTCTCAAAATTCCCACTACAAATATTTACTGATTTTGGGGGCTATGAACATCTATTTCAAATGAGAGTTAGATAAGTTTCTACCCATGTCAGCGGTTGAAACCGATCACCAACAGACAGCGAATACCAAGAACCAAATTTTGGAGAACGCCCGCGAACTATTCGCCGAACATGGCTATGACGGCACATCAATTCGTCAATTGACCGCAAGCTTAAATATCACCCCAGCGGCTCTGTATTACCACTTCGCCTCAAAAAACGAGGTCCTTGAGGGCCTCGCTGCCAAGCTTCACGACGGTAGCGACGACTTACTGAAAAGAATCAGAGATTTTGACCAAAGCCCTGAGTCAATGCGGGAAGCCCTCAGTCAGTATTACGACTTGCTCGCTGATGACATCCATGTGTTTCGATTGGTCTATAACGACGCGGCTATTCAACACAGCCCTATTGGACAGCGACTGCGGGGCCAAGCCCGCGACTTTTACACCTACTTGGTTGGTGCCGACCCTTCGGTTGAGGACAGGATGCGCGCTGCTGGGGCTGTTGGCATCATCAGACTCTCGCTCGAACAACGTGGCGTCGACCCTGACAAGTACAGAGAAGTTGTGGTGGAGCGAGCCTTTCGCGTCATGCGCGATGTATAAAACGAAACTCTTAGTCCGACTTCCCAGTTATTAAATACTCGACTCCTGGGAGATACCAGCCTTTCGGCAATTCAATGACGTCAGCTGGGACCACGACCCGAAAAAGCTCGTCACCGGGCTCTACGAGGGACATCTGTTTTCGAGCCTCTCGTTTGATAATTGTTTTGTCTTGTGCCCGTTCCAACCGCGCCTCAAGATCTGAACGTCGTTGTTCAAGCTCAAACAACTCCTGTTTCGCTTGTTCAATACTTCTACCTTGTTCTCTGTACTGCTCAAATGGACGAAAAATCGCGGCCGCAAGCGCTACCGCCGCTGCTGCGACAACCACGACTAAGGTCCTCCGTCCCAGTCGCCCAAGACGAAATTTTGTGGCGATCGAAACAACTCTCGGAAATGGAGTCAACCTCCTCCTCGGCTGTTCATTACCAGAGGTGCTTTCCTTCGTTTTGGCGAAAGGGTTAGTCAAGCGCCAACGCTTTCTGGCCCAGATACGCAGCTGCTTCACCTAGCTCTTCTTCGATTCGCAACAGTTGGTTGTACTTGGCAACTCGGTCTGAACGAGCCGGCGCTCCGGTTTTGATCTGCCCACAATTGGTAGCTACGGCCAAATCTGCAATCGTCGTGTCTTCCGTCTCTCCGGAACGGTGCGACATCACACTTGTGTATCCGCTAGCAGTCGCCAGCTGCACGGTCTCAAGGGTTTCCGTCAAGGTACCTATTTGATTAACTTTTACCAGAATGGAATTGGCAATACCGCGTCTCACCCCGTCTTCAAGACGCTCGCTGTTCGTGACGAATAGGTCATCTCCGACCAGCTGGATTTTCTCTCCGACCATCCTCGTCAACGCGGACCAGCCCTCGAAATCTTCTTCATCCATCCCATCTTCTATAGAAACAATTGGGTACCGATCACACAGGTCTGCGAGATACTGAGCAAATTCGCTCGAATCGAGGCTTCGGCCTTCACCCGTTAGTTGATACTTTCCGTCGATATAGAACTCCGTTGCAGCAGCGTCGATAGTCAGAGCTATTTCGTCTCCTGGCCTAAATCCAGCTCGCTCGACTGCTTCGACCAACAAAGCAAGTGCTTCTTCATTGCTAGCTAGATTCGGTGCGAAACCACCTTCATCGCCTATTGCCGTTGAAAGCCCACGATCGTTGAGTACTGACTTAAGGACGTGATAGGTCTCAACCCCCCAACGCAGGCCCTCAGAAAACGAAGCCGCTCCGACGGGCATAATCATGAACTCTTGGAGGTCAACATTGTTGTCAGCATGTTCGCCCCCATTGATGACGTTCATCATCGGGACCGGGAGCACATGAGCATTTGCTCCTCCGAGGTAGCGGTATAGCGGAGTCTGACTCTCCATCGCGGCGGCGTGCGCTGCAGCCAAGGAAACCCCCAGGATTGAGTTAGCTCCAAGACGGCTTTTGTTTTGGGTTCCATCTAAATCAATCATTTTCGCGTCAACAACGCGTTGATCTAGAGCATCAGTCCCTACTAGGGCTTCAGCAATCTCTTGGTTGACATATTTGACTGCTTTGAGGACTCCCTTCCCATGGAAACGTTCACCTCCGTCGCGCATCTCGACAGCTTCAAACTGCCCGGTTGACGCCCCAGAAGGGACTTGAGCCCTTCCTTGAGCGCCGCTTTCTAAGAGGACTTCAGCTTCAATAGTCGGGTTTCCTCGGGAGTCAATGATCTCTCGGCCTAACACATTCATGATTCTGCTCACGGAACTTCTCCAAGCAAGGTTTCGAACTGAAAGGCACTCACAATGTCAAGATTGAATGGTAGCTCCGAGTGGGTGCAATAGAGGCTGCACCTTTCAGGCTTTGTCGGCTTTGGCTACCTGCCTCTCCCCCGCGACGGAACTCCTATCTCTAGGTTCTACTTCCACGAGCCCTTTTTGCTTCAGCTACTTCAGCTGCCTTAATCGCTGTCCACTGCTCAGCTAATTGTTCTTTGGACGGCATCGGCATATCAGGATCTCTGTCAAATATGTGTGGATGCCGTCGAATCATCTTGTCTCTAATCCCGATGGCCACATCTCCTATGTCAAAGGTTTGTCGTTCTTCCCCAATTGCACTTTGCATCATTATGTGAAACAGCAAATCACCGAGCTCTTCGATCAAACCGTCTAGAACCCCTTCATCACTTTCGATCAACTCAATGGCTTCCACGACCTCGTTCGCTTCTTCCAAAAGTCCAGGGATCAAACTAGAAGCAGTTTGATCCCGGTCCCAAGGACACTCTGAGCGAAGTCGACGAACCAGGGCATACAACTCCACCATTGACCCAACTGGGCCCGAAAGAGGTAGCTCCGAGATCCAAAGAGACGTGAGGTGATCTGGTTCAAATTCCCGATCTAGGTTTTCCCACTCGACTTCAAAAATTGCTTCGTCGTCGAGCCCTAAACGCTGAAGCACTGTTACCTTCGGCAAATTTTCCACTTCAACTGAAAGTTTGATATCTGAAAGTACAAATCTGTTATCGCATTGCACAACCAGCAGAGGGCCAGTCAATCCCGCAACTTCAGTCTCGAACCTTTGTCCATCGACGATGGTAACTCTTCGACCTACGGGGTCAACATGAAGTCTTTCCCAAACAAGATCGAGGAAGGAAACGCAAGGAAGGACCTCGACAGTCACTTCCTTACGTTGACGGAGAAGATCGACGGTTCGTTCCGCAATTAACGGCGAACCCGGCACCAGGTAGCCAACCTTTCCTCGTTCTATTGCTTCCAACACCAACCGCTCGGTTATGGCTTCATAAACCTCTGATACTGATTGGTGAGATTCGTATAGGTGGTCGAAAGAATCCAAGTCGCCGAATGCATCAGCGCTTGGGTGCTTTCGTGTGCGCAAGAATGTGGTGTGGGTCTTCGTCAGCTGGTGAACTGCATCTGACACCAGGTCCTTACTACCGGGGCCCAGTCCACCGACAACGATCTCAGGCAAGGCAGGACTACTCGCTCGAGGTTACAGATAGGCCTTCGGAGTCCCAGTTACCTACTCCTGGGTCCACCGCAACGTCATATCCAACTACTAAGTCCGCTAATACCCTTTGGGCAAAAGGACCAAGTGCCGCCGGGTTCGCTTCTTCGTTTCGGAGTTCTCGGACATAGAAAACCAGCCACAAACGTCCTGTCGCACTGAAGTCTGATGGCATTGAGACAATCTCAGATATATCTCCCGCTTCCATTTCTCCAAGAGGCGCTGCACTTTCACCAAATGTGTTCGCCCATGTAAGCAAGTCCGCGCATCCGACGTCGCCATTAGGCCATCGCGTCGCGCCTTGCGCGTTCACTTCTGAAGCAACTACCGGGGCTGACTCCCCTGCCTCAAGCCTTTTCTTGGCGACCTTGGTTTCAGTCTCAGTTTCAGTCGCTATGAGAGTGATGCAATGTGGCGTGGAGAACTTTTCTAGACGAGGGTCTGCGGCAAGAGCGTGCTCTTGCGCCCACTCTTCGAATTCGCCAGAAATGCGTTCCTGAACTTGGGCATTCAAGTTTTCGTCATCTACCTCAAAATCGATATCAAATCCTGCGTCGTTTATGACCACCGCTGCTAAACGAAGTCGCAGCATTGACGTTAAACGTGCGAGAAAGATCTCGGTCGGTGGATTGTCAGGATCAGCAAGGCGACTGGGCGGCGACTCAGCAAGACTCACTAGCACCGAAGCGATAGTGATTTCTCCCCCCGGATAGGAAGCTACGACTCTCGTCCGGTCCTTCAGTGAAACCGCCATTTCGTAGTCACTGCGGAGCGCGACACCATCACCGTCTTGGTCGATTCGGTCGAAAATTTCGTCTCGGCTCGATCCGGTAACCGAAGCGGAATTATCGCCACAACCCGAAAGCGTTATGAGTAAAACAAAGGCCGACAGTAGTCCTGCGCCTTTTAGGTTTTTGCCGCTATTAACTACCACGCCCGAAATGGTACGGGTTGAATGTCCTATTTGGTGGGTCGAAGCTCGCGAAGAAAGTTAAAGATCTCTCCAGGCAGACTCGAACCCACGTTCTCTGCATGAATTGTCAGTTCAAAAAATTCGTCTTTGTACGCGCCGCCGTTATACGGGCCCTCGTTGATTAGCCGCTTATAACGAATCTGTTCGCTTTGTGTTAGCTCTAGAGGGGAGACTCTGATCCGGTTGCGGTTGGTGACGCTGACGTCGGTTATTTCTAAACGAACACACTCAGATCTGAGCAACGCTATGTGAAGAAGCGTCTCTGCAGGGTCTGGAACCGGACCGTACCTATCGATCCATTCTGCTTCTATGTCTGCAACTTCGATGAGTTCGCTGACGTTGGCAAGCCTCCGGTATGCCTCGAGACGCTGTTCTTCCGCTTCTACGTAGTCATCAGGCAAATACGCTCTAATCGGCAAATCAATATTTGTTTCCTGGACTTGCCGGGTGCCTTCGCCTCTCAACTCGGCGACCGCTTCAGTCACCATCTCGCAGTAAAGGTCGTAGCCGACTGCCGCAATGTGACCTGACTGGGCACCTCCGAGCAAATTGCCAGCGCCTCTGATTTCAAGGTCGCGCATCGCGATTCTGAAACCTGAACCAAGCTGAGTCGATTCTCCGATTGTCTTCAATCTTTCAAAAGCTTTTTCGGTTAAGACCCGATTCGCTGGGAAGAACAGGTATGCGTACGCCCGCTGTCCAGATCTTCCAACCCGGCCGCGAAGCTGGTGCAGCTGGCCAAGTCCCATCAAGTCTGCTCTATCTACGACAAGCGTATTGACACTTGGCATATCAATACCTGATTCGATGATCGTGGTACACACCAGAACGTCATAGGTTCGCTCCCAGAAATCTATGACCACCTGTTCGAGAGAGCCTTCATCCATTTGGCCGTGGGCTACCCCAATCCGCGCTTCTGGGACCATCTCCCGCAGTCGCTCCGCTACGTCGGAAATATCTTCAACTCTGTTGTGAACGAAAAACACTTGGCCTTCACGAAGAAGCTCCCGGCGAATTGCCTCAACTACGGCTCTCTCGTCGTATTCGCCAACGTGAGTGAGGATGGGAAGCCGTTCGGCTGGCGCGGTCTGCAATAGAGAAAGATCTCTTATGCCTGTGAGACTCATTTCCAGGGTACGTGGGATCGGAGTTGCACTTAGAGTCAGCACATCTACGTCAGTTTTAAATTTTTTGATGGCTTCCTTGTGGGCTACACCGAATCGTTGTTCTTCATCAATGACCAAAAGTCCGAGGTTCTTGAAATTTACGTCTTCTGATAGCAGTCGATGAGTTCCGATCAGTACGTCAACTGTCCCATCCGCAACTTCGGTCACAACCTTTCTCTGTTGTGCAGGGGTGAGAAAGCGACTCAGAGCTTCGACCCTCACTGGGTGTGCCGCAAATCTATCTTCGAAGGTTTGGTGATGTTGTTGTGCCAAAAGGGTCGTGGGGACTAACACTGCGACTTGTTTGCCTTCGCCCATGGCACTGAAGGCAGCTCGCATAGCTACTTCTGTCTTTCCAAAACCTACGTCGCCGCAAATCAGGCGATCCATGGGATGCGGCGATTCCATATCAGAAAGGACGTCTCGAATAGCAGCTAATTGATCGGGCGTTTCTTCGAAAGTGAACGACTCAGAAAGTTCCCTCATCCACGGTGTGTCAGCAGGGAAAGAATGCCCGGCTGTATGTAACCGCGACTGGTAGAGCACCACCAGTTCTTGAGCTATCTCGGCTACAGCACTGCGAACACGATCTTTTTGTTTGGCGAAATCAGTTCCGCCCATACGGCTCAGCGTCGGTGTTTCGCCTCCTATGTAGGGGCGAATCAGTTCGATCTGATCACTCGGTAAATACAACTTGTCTGTGCCTTTGAAGTCCAGAACCAAATAGTCACGTTCAGAGCCCATAAGAGTTCTGTGTTTCATGCCGGCATACCGGGCAACGCCGTGGTGGTGGTGGACGACGTAGTCGCCCGTTTGTAGATCTTCAAAAGTGCGCTGAGAACCTTGTGTCGTTCGCACCGCTCGATGAGTTCTTCGCCGACCAGTTATGTCCCGCTCAGTCAACACCGCTAACGAAAGACTCGGCGCGATGAAACCGTTCTCGATTGGCGCCGCCACCACATGGCCACCGGCTTGTCCCATATACAAGCCGGCTTCATGTACCTGGAGTTCGATATTTTCTGAACGCAACGTGTCAGCCATCCTCTGAGCAGACCCTTGACCACTAGCCGCAACAACTAGCCGCTGACCAGGCTGAACAGATAGATCTCTAATCTGATTAAGTAAGCGTTCCGGGGTGCCGACGATGGTCTCCCAAGGCATCGTTTCGAACCTATTTCTCGTGGGGCCTGACGCTGTATTAGTCACGGTCCATACGTTGGAAACGCATTCACTTAGAACACGATCAAAGGGCACATGGAGTCCGGGAAACGGTTGAGGGTTGCCAATTAGGTCTAATGCTTGCCAGGTAGTTGCGAGGGTCCGAGCTAGGTCCTCCTCTTCCGCTATTAGTTCCGATGAACGGTCTCTCAATCGTTTGGGTTCAAGCAATAGGACGAGTGCCTTCGAGTCGAGCATGTCACCAAGAACTAGCTCCTCACTCGTCAACCACGGCAGCCACGATTCCATACCGTCAAAAAACTCTCCGTTGGCCAGACGCTCCCATTGTTCTCGCCCCCAAGGTTCTGTTTCCAATAGCTCAAGGGCCCGCTCTCGAACTTGTCCAGTTGGTAGCAATTCGCGTGCCGGAGCAATAATCACTGACTGAATCTCAGCGGTCGATCTTTGGTTGGAAATGGAGAACTCGCTCAAACGTTCAACTTCATCGCCCCATAGATCAGCTCTCACCGGGAAAGTGCCGGTTGACGGAAAAATATCGAGAATCCCACCTCTGATAGCAAACTCGCCTCTATGTTCGACTTGAAATTCCCGCCGATAACCCTTTCCCACTAAGGAGTCTGAAAGCTCTGATAAATCAGCTCTGGATCCGCGGCGCAACTCCAAGAGTTGGACAGCTCGCACCTCTGGGTTTATTCGCTGAAGAAGCGCCCGCACTGGCACCACTACGACATCAGGAGGGTTTTGAGATTGGAGTAGATTCAGCAGCTCGAGACGTTTTCCCATGGTCTCTGTCGCTGGGCTTACTCGTTCGAATGGCAGCGTTTCCCAGGCTGGGAAATACCGGACTCGTCCCTTTCCCAACCAAATCTCAAGATCATCACGCAGTGTTTCGGCTTCGCTCACTGTTGACGTGACCACCACAATTGGGGTCTGGCTGCTTATATCAGCAAGTCCTGCAACAAAAAAGGCTCGGGCTGCCTCGGTTACTGCTACTTCCGCGTTTTTTTGGCCGAGTAGTTTTTGAAGAACTGGATCATCGATTAGTTGACGCGGCAACCCGGCTAAGGCGCCATCCGAAGTCACGATTGAAGACCATTTATGTCATTCATCGCCCGCTCGACGCCATTCGTCAAGACCATCTCGATTGCGTCGACCCCGATCTGGACTGCATCGTCAAGCCGCGAACGATCTTCCGAAGACGGCCTTCTAAGAACCCAATTTCTCCCATTTTGGGGATCTGGGGGTTTGCCTATCCCTATTCTGATCCGCACAAAATCGTCGGTGCCGACATGTTGTCGAATGGACTTCAGACCATTGTGGCCAGCTGCGGATCCTCCCTGTTTGACCTTGACTCGGCCGGGTTGCAGGTCAAGCTCATCATGCACGACGATGACGCAACTAACATCTTCGACTCCATTTCGCCGGATCAACGATGCGACGGCTTCTCCACTCAAATTCATGAAAGTCGTCGGGCACGCAAGAACTACGCGATTTCCTAGATGATTGATAACAGCAATTCGGGAGCGATTGGATTTGGAGGTATCTAGCGAGGTTGATTGGCGTTTAGCCATTTCTTCGACGACCTCATAGCCAAGGTTGTGTCGAGTTCCCAGAAACTTGTCGCCTGGGTTGCCAAGCCCTACTACTAGGTACTCAGCCGGGGTGCCGCGCCGTTGAGCGGCACGGCGAAACACCGACACGGCTAGTCAGCTTGACTATCTTCGCCAGCGCCTTCATCGGGTTCACCGGCGCCATCCGCTGCTTCTTCACCTTCGGCAAGTTCTTCACCCTCGGCGAGTTCGTCTACTTCTTCACCTTCAGCCTCTTCAGCTGCAATTGAAGCGCGGCTGCGTTGACCGATAGCGATGAGCGAATCATCCTCAACTTGAGCAACAACACCACTCCCCATCTCCAAGTCGGAGACTCGCACCGGGTTGTCGATGGACATTTCGGACACATCAACCTCGAAGAGCTGAGGAATGTTGCCTGCTGGCGCCTCAACAGTGACTGTCATCATCTGCTGCTGCACCACAGCTCCCTCTTGTCGAACCAAAGCAGCGTCACCAACAAGTGTGATGGGGACGTCGACAACCAGGCGTTGATCTATGTCAATAAGCATGAAGTCGACATGAGTAACGCGGTTGGCTATCGGATCACGCTGCATACTCTTCACAATTGTCAAATAGTCACTACCGCCCACATCAAGGGTGATGACGGCGTTAGGACCAGCAGCGTTCAGTGCAGCCCGAAATTTAGGTCGGTCCAAGGTCACCGGCAGGGGCTCAGAACCCTGACCGTAAACAACAGCGGGAATCTTGTCCTCACGTCGCAAACGTCGAGAAGCACGACTGCCCTGGTTCCGGCCAATTTCAGCCTCAAGCTTCAGATCTGACGACATCGCTGATGACTCCTGGGAAATACAACTGATTGGGACCAGTCTTCTGAGACGGTCCTGAAGGGTTGACCATTGTAGGGCCCATGGCTACTCATCACTCACCCCGATAAGTACCTAATTAACTATGAATGGTTTTCGCCATCAAAGATTTCAGACACCGAAGTGTCTTCGAAGACTGACTCGAGTGCATCGGCGAGGATACCCGCAGCGCTCAACACCTCTAATTTTTCAAACCGTTTCGCGTCAGGCAGAGGAACAGTGTCGGTGACAATAACTCTGCTCAAGGCGGAATTCTCCAAACGTTCGATTGCCGGTCCAGAGAAAACCGCGTGTGTTGTGGCGCACAATACGTCGGCAGCGCCATGTGCGGTCAAGGTATCAACCGCGGCACAAATCGTCCCCGCTGTGTCCACCATGTCATCAATGATCACGCAGGTTCGTTCGTTGACATCGCCCATCACCCCGAGTGCTTCTACTTCATTCGTCGCATGAAGCGAGCGCCGTTTGTAGATAGTCGCCACTTCGCAGTCAAGTTTTTTCGCGTATCGCTCCGCGACCTTGACCCGTCCTGTATCAGGGGAAACGATGACTGAGCCCTCAGGAATCATTGATGCCAAATATTCAATCAGCACTGGTGCCGCTGTTAAGTGGTCAACCGGTCCTTCAAAAAATCCTTGTATTTGGCCACTATGTAAATCAATGCTGACAAGACGATCAGCACCGGCCTGGCGCAGAAGATCTGAGACTAACCGAGCGGTTATAGGCTCACGGCCTTGAGCTTTACGGTCCTGTCGGGCATAGCCGTAGAAAGGCGCGACCGCTGTTATTCGCTTCGCGGAAGCTCGTCGCGCCGCGTCCACCATTATCAGGTGCTCCATGATCGCGTCGTTAACACTCATATCTTCGGTAGCTGCGTGGGTTTGGATGATAAAGACGTCTCCACCACGGACCGATTCCTCGAATCGAC
>JAYZKK010000051.1:0-4895 GCA_036163555.1 Actinomycetota bacterium | reverse complement strand
TGTGTCTTCGTTGATCTATTTGTGAGATGGGTGGGTTAGGATTCGCGTTCATTCACGATGAAAGGTGGAAATTATGGCTTATCTAAGCGGCTTGGTGGTTCGAGTCTCAGATCAGAACAGATTTGAGGAAGATTGGAATTCTTTCGCTCGCGAGATGTTTCTGGAATCTGGTGCAACTACCGCTCGCGTCGCCCAAAACGTCATGGGTGGAGATCAAGCGGGTGAGATAAACATCGCCTGCACTTGGGACTCACTCGACCTAGCAATGCGAGCACCCGGCGACCTCAGAAAGAAGCAGGAAATGATTGACACGATGCAAGCTTCTGGCGTTCAGACACTGCGTCGCAGCCTCATGCTCATCGACGCTGAGCGGGGGGTTCAAGAGGGCGAATTTCTAAGTTTGTTGGTGGCAAGCGGTGATCAAGTCGACCAAGCCACAATGGAAGCCAATGCCGATGCTTTCTGGGCACATATGGAAAGCGGAGTTAACGGCATCATGTGGTGCCGAGGCCTCGCTGCCGGTGCACTCAATGGCCTCTATGTAGCATTAACTTCAGCAAATTCGGCTGACGAATTGATGGCGGCAAGCGCTGCGATGTTCGCCGATGCTGATATCCAGCAAAGGATGGCTGGCCAAAACTCACAGCTGGTCGGTAGGGCCATGTTCCGGGTGATCGGCTAATCCAAGCCAATACGGTAAGAGGCCGCCCTTCGGGGCGGCCTTTCGTCGTTTTCTGACTTAGTAGACCTTTCCCACTAGGTCGGCATCGACGATGGCTGAGCGAAGCGCTGACCACCCATCGTCGGTAGCAGGGACCCATTTGGTCAGATGTTCCATCCGCATCATTTCTGCTATCGCGGGGTCATCGGAACTCATCGCTAACAGAAGCTCAACGAATTCGTGGGCGTTGCCATCGCTGAGCATGGGGCTTGAGGTGAAAGCACAATGCGCATAGTTGTGAGTTCGCCAAATGGTTCGAATGTCATCATCTTCAAGTCCATGCTTTCGCAAAAGAGGCTGCAGCCACGGCTCAAAGATCACTCCGGCATCAGCTGAATAATTTACAACCGCCTCAAAGATGGTTCGGTCGTCGACCCAATGTTGCAGGTCAGAGTATTGGGTTGGCTCAAGTTCAACTAATGAGCACTCACTTCTAACGTCTAATCCTTCTGCGAGCAGTTGTTGAACGGGTAGGAGCCATAGTTCGCTTGACGTCTCCACGCCGAGCGCAAGGTCACGGCCCCGAAGATCTTCGACTGTTTCAATATCGCTGTCGGCACGGACAATTAGCAAACTCGTCACGTCTTCGTCAGTGTCACGCATAGCTAGCGTGCGACAGCCAGAGCTCTGCTCAAGTAATTGGGCGTGAGCCATCGGAGCATTCCAGGCAATATCGATGTGGCCGGCAAGGAGTGCCGAGGACATCGCGTCGTAGGTCGAGAAAAGGGCGTATTCAACAGGAAACCCGGCCTCCACAAAGTACTTGCGTATGGCGTTCCAAATTAAGATCGCTCTCTTGGGGTCCGCTGCGGTAGCTCCTAAGACCAATGGTCGTTCAGGATTCGACATGGTTTCGTCCTTCAACTTGGTGCTGGCACTAGTTCAGCACAGTTGAATTCGGTCAGACGGATTGGCCCCAAACCCCGGACTAGGCCAGCTTGCTCGTCTCCGTCAAACTGTCCGGCCACTAGGTCAGAGCTTAAGGATGTCAAAACACTTCTTTACCGGCCACCGGTGTGACAACGAACACAGTTTGCCCCCTTTGACCGGCACGGCTGCTGGTAGCAGCACTGAACAGCGCCGCAAACACTAGGGCTACGCCAAGTAGCGCAGCGGCGAGGTTGAGATCGAGGTAGCTGCGATACGAAACAATGGCGCCAGCCAAAATACCGGCGACTGCCCCAAACGCCATCATGCACATGTCGCCTGCACCTTGGACACTGGCGCGTTGTTCAACTGGGAACGCGTCCGTTAGCAGTCCACTTGCAGCGATTACACCAAAACACCAAGCGAAACCAATCACGGTCTGGCCGCCGGTAATGCCAATAAACCCCTCTGGTGGTGTGAATCCTGCCCACAATGCGCCAGCTACGCAGAGCACCCCCGAGGAGATCAACATCGGGAAACGCCCGACTTGATCAGCGAGGCGACCAACCAATGGGCTGAAGGCATACATGCCAAGGATGTGACTGAACAACATGATGCTGATGGCGCCGTTGCTTTGTCCCCCGTCGTTCATGTGTAGCGGCGTGAGCGTCATGGTGGCGACCATCGTTGCTTGGCTGACCATCATCGCGAACACCGCCAATCGAGCCTTGGAGTTCGCGAGGATGAGTGCCAGCGCCGCCCTAAAGGGCAGTCTTGTGTCTTGGTCGCCACTACCCACACCCCCTGCGACTACTAGGGGGTCCGGCCGCAATCGAATCTCTACAATCGCAGCTGCTACGAGGAAGAGCAGGGCGCCTGTGAGGAACGAACCCGCGTAATCGGGGAGTCCAACCCTGCGCCCAATGGGATCGAACACCGAAAGAGAAACCAACGACCCAAAACCTGAACCAATGGTCGTGGCGGCAACCACCAAACCGATCGTCGAAGCTCGGCGCTCAGGCTTGGCGAGGTCAGCTGCGGCGTAGCGAGTCGCCATGTTGGTCGCGTTTCCAACGCCGACCAGAGCTACGCCGAGAGGCAGAAACAGAAATTGTCGGGTGATTGCCGCCAACACAGCCAAAAACGCACCCATAGAGGCGAGGACATAACCCGTTAGCAGCCCGGGCCGTCGCCCGCTTCGCGCCATAATCCGTGACAACGGAAAGGATGCAATCGCTGCGCCAATCGACAAAGAAGCCGCGGCAAGGCCTGCCAAGGTCTTTGAGCCGGTGATGTCGTCCGCTAGTAGAGCTGTGACCGAATAGCCAGCCACCAATCCGATGCCGCCGCACATTTGACTAGCGAGCAGCGTTTGAACTGTCCGGCGCTGCACTCGCTCCACATCCGGGTGAGCTGTCGAAACTTGTTCGCCACCGCCCAAGACTGGATCGTCAACCTGTGTCACGCAGCTCCAATCGGTTATTCCGCTGCCGATGCAGCAAAGCCCTGAAACCTTATCGAACACCCATTAGGTTTGGGGCCGTGGACGCTTCCTGGGGCACGACTTCTAACAGTCGCTCGGATCGCCCCTCAAAGACCCTTCTGCTCCTGTTCTTGATCGTTGCGATAGCAATGGTCGTTGGAAGCGTGACTCTCAGCAGGGTTACCGGTCAGCCAGAGCCCGAACAGCATCTGATCACTATCCCAGCAGGGACCGCTATGCGCCTCAGTTCAGGAGAAGATGTCAGCATCATTCCTACAGACCTTGACTTCAGGCTTCGGGATCGGCTGACAGTTATCAACGAAGACTCAACGGCCCATCAGATCGGTCCATTCATTATTCCGGCAGGCCAACGGCTCGACACAAGATTTGCCGAAGCCGCGACCATTGAGGGGTTCTGTTCACTCCATTCGACCGGCCGTATAAGGATCAACATTGCGGGGACCTAACTGGGTTTACCTGACAACCGCTTGTAGCTTTCTAGATGTGAGGCCCCTTAACCACAAGATCAACCCTCGGGAAATGACCCACGAGGAGGCAAGTGCTTGGGTATGGGAGTTCCGTGGCTTCTATCGGCAGCGTTCCCGAGGAAAGTCAGAACACAAACCATCCCGGTTCTAATCAGAGTCAGTCAGGTTTGAAAAGCAGTCAAACTCGCCAACGCACAACAGCATCACTCTGACAAATGGCGTCCCTTGAGGGAGGTCTTTGTTGTTCCGCGTCTAAGCGTTAATCAAGATGACGAGCATCACTGTGCTGCCAAGCATCGCAAAGGTATTGAGGATCAAATAAATAGGGAACGGTGCTTTGTTGAAATTGGTGCCAAACGCCGTTGAGGCAAGACCTTCGTCCATATCGGCCCGCATCGCAGCGATATCCATGATCGCTCCATGGGAACCAAACCACAGAAACAATCCAACCAGGGCGACCGCTATTGATAGCGCCAGCTCGGCACTATCACTCAACGAACCCCACGAAATAGCTAAAGCTATTCCTACGACCATCAACACGAGACACTTCAGACACACCCACAGCATCTCCGCTCGGTGTTCGACCCAACTACGAAGCTCACTCTGCTCCATGACATCTCCAATGCTCTGTTCGATAAGAGCGACTATAGAAGACCTGACTCCGTCTCGTTTTCATCGAACCAGATCGACGCCACCTGAAGTCACTCAAATAGTTGAGGGTGGGCGATACAGGAAGTGGGATCCAACGTAAAACTAACTCGGCCCGACGTGGGACAAACCACGAAAAGGGAACCGAGACGCCTCTTTAGGTTGACAATCCCTCGTTGTTTTTGGTTTGGCCTCTAGCTTGTCGGAGTGTTCCGGAACTTGTTGCGACTGACTGCTGTTTGTGTGTTGGTGGTTGTGGGGTGGGGTTCGTCTGCTTCAGCTTGGGATACGACTGCTGGTAGTGACACGAATTATGGGTCGATCACGTTCGGCGGCACCGCCACCGACTATGGCCACGGGGTGGCGGTGGATGGTTCCGGCAACCTGTACACCACCGGCGTCTTCAACAACACAGTTGATTTCGGGGCCGGGAACGTCACCTCCAACGGCAGCTACGACGTGTTCGTTACCAAACGCAACGCTGCTGGCGCCCATCAATGGACCAACACCTTTGGCGGCACCGGCCAAGACTACGGCCGCGAGGTGGCGGTGGATGGTTCCGGCAACGTCTATATCACCGGCTACTTCAGCAACGCCGTTGATTTCGGGGCGGGGAACGTCGGCTCCGCCGGCAGCTACGACGCGTTTGTCACCAAACTCAACGCTGCTGGTGCCCATCAATGGACCA
>JAYZKK010000050.1:0-4004 GCA_036163555.1 Actinomycetota bacterium | reverse complement strand
GCAAAATGAAAGCCGAAAGTAGCTTCCCCCGATGGATCCGTGACCTCAATAGTTTCAGGAACCGAAATTTCTTCCTGACCGATAGGTAGCGAACGTGACGTGCTTATCTGTTCGGTTGAACCGTCGGTGTGTAACGCGCGGACAGCAGCGCTTGTTTCCCAACTAGCGGCAATTGTGACTGCTCTTCCGTCCGTCAAGATTTCCAAACCGTTGAATTCGGTTAAACCGCTCTCAATTTCGATCCATTGAGAGTCGATAATTTGGCCCGCATGGCCGATGCCTTCATCAATCCAAGTGCACCAGAGGGCATCGCCGGACCAGTCATAGGTTTTTTGGCCAAACACCCAGCTAGGAATGCCGAACTCAACTTCTGCCTGAACAACTGGGTGAGACAGGTCATTGTGTATGTCAACTTCGTGGATGTTCCACCAACCGGTTGCATCACTAATGACGTGAAGTTGACCGTCGGGTGAAAACCGTGGTTGTTGTAACGCGGGGCCGTCGAGCACCACCCGATGTTGCGTCCACCCACTCGCCTGCCGTCGCGCCACATGTAGCCGCACGTGGTCCCAGGGCATTGAAGGATGATCCCAGGACAAGTATGCAAGCAATTGGCCGTCGGGAGAAATGGTTGGAGAAGAGTAGAAGTCCGCTCCCGAAGCGACTTCAAGCATGTCGCCGGTCGTAGTGATTGTGGCCAAGAAATTTTGAGGATGGACACCGCCGCTCTGATGTCGTTCGATAACCCAAATGGTGTCGCCGCTGTCAGGAACAGCGACCCCGTTTGAGTACCGCAGCCCCTTCGGGGACGATGGCTCGACAGTTACTGGGCGGAAGTCATCATTGATTAGCCAAAGCCTTTGGTCTTCGAAACGAGAAACCAAGATTCCATTGTTGGTGGGAAGCCACGCACCCCCGCCATATTCGTGAACCAACGTGCGCACGTTGAGGTCATCTGGCCCGACCGTGACGGTGTCAACGCCATCAAATTTAACTATTGTCGTCCGACCCGACTCTTCGGGCCGGCCCTCTAACCACAAGACCTCGTCATTGAAAACGCGAGGCTCAGAAAGACGAGTTGCCCCGCTAGCGAGTTCCTCAGAGGTGAGTTCCGATGGCCAACTGCCGTAGGGTTGATCCTGTTTCAACTTGACCTCAAAAATGCTTTGAAGATGGACTAATCAACGCTAGCCCTTGACTATGATCCTGCACGGAAGAAATGAGGATTCGGGCAAACAAAGCCATGCACATGCTTGTCCGAAAATAGAATTGACGCCCATCTTGATGGGCGTCTTGAGGCATGCGCTCCGGATTTCCCACCAATCTGAGGGCGTTCCGTGAGCCGAGGGAGTACCCACCGACCCCCTCGGCTCACATTTTTTGCGCCTTAATCTTTATCTAGGTCGGAAACGATTCGTTCGACCTCATGTCGCGTAGTTTCGAGACGCCCTCTGCACCATTCGATTAACTCCGACGCGCGTTGCAGATCAACGGTTAGCGAATCAATATTTACGTCGTCGCTGTCGAGTTTCTTCAAAATTGCATCTAACTCCTCGGTGGCTGTTTGAAAGCTGAGATCTTCATCGGTCATGTTTCCTCCTTATGGTCCCGAAGTTCTGACTCGGTAACTGTGCTTGTGATCAGAGAGGTAGAGGTTTCGCTCACTATTGCTGTGCCGTTGGGTACAGCGTCTCGGATCACGTTTCCCGCTTCGTCCCGGGTGATGGAAAATCCTCGAGCAAGCACCCTGTTTGGATGGAGTGCTTGCAGTAAGTCAAAGACCCGGTTGCATCTTTCAACGTTGCGGTCGATTGCCATTGATGACAGATCTCGCAAGCGACCACCAGCGGCGGTCAACTGCCCCTCTTTCAGATCGAGTGTTCGACGTGTCCGGTCGTTAATCGCGCGAGCAGAAGAGGAAATCATTTCAGCGGCCCTGTCGTGACATCTATTGGCAAGAGTGACGATTCGACGAGCAGAGTCATGGAGCTGTTGGTCAAACACGGTCACGATTTGAACCAACGCCGCGGCACAAGCAGTTGGTGTTTTGAATGCTGTGTGGGCGACCTCGTCGACAACTGATCGGTCGATTTCATGACCTATGCCCGAAAAGACTGGGATGGGGGCTTGAGCTACAACCAGGGCGACGCTTTCGAGGTCGAATGCAAGCAGGTCGGTTCGAGCTCCTCCGCCGCGCACAACTGCAATCACGTCAACATCCGTGTCTATCAGCTGCTGTATGGCTGTTACCAAGCCGATTTCCGCTTCGCTTCCCTGAACTGACGAATGTGCGAGTGAAATTTTGAACGGGTATTGACTCGACGAGATCTCATTGACGAAGTCGTTGTATGCGGCGCTCCCATCTGAGGTGACTAACCCAATGTGGAGAGGAACGATGGGAACCCGAAGTGACGAGTTGGTTTCCAAAAGACCGGCCTTGGAGAGCGACTGCAAGACCCGTTCCCTGTCTACAGATAATTGTCCGAGCGTGTGATGTGGATCGATTGCAGTCATTTGTATTTGCACTCGACCTTGAGGTGCATAGAAGGACAATTCACCTTTGATGCGGACTTTTATTCCTTCAGTTAGTGGACCCGCATCAGCACGGTCTAGGACCGATTCCACTGCTTGGCGGCGTCCTTTCCACAAAGCGATTGACATCTTGTCGATTCGATTGCCACCGGTGTCTGGTTCGATCAAATCGAAATACACATGCCCTGAGGAGTGAAACTTGAGACCACTAATTTCGCCTTCAAGCCATATCTCCTCAGGAAATACGGCAGCGAAGGTATCTCTAATGGCTTCACATAGGTCTCCGACAGACCAAGTGTGTGTCTCTGTCACCGTTTTTCAGCTTTCAACTTCCGACGCCGAGCTCGTCACTGACCTCGCGAATGATGGGTCGTGTGGGTGAAGGAAAGAAGTAGACGAAGTTGAAGGTTCCGACATCACAAGATGACCTTAGGCGGGAAGAGCCATTGGGCCATTGATGGCGCTTGGATATGACCGTTCATGTTGATGTTGGAAGCTATGACGAGAGATAGGATCAGAAACGGAAGGTTGCCAGAGCGGACGAATGGGGCGGCCTCGAAAGCCGTTGTGGCCTCCGGGTCACCGTGGGTTCGAATCCCACACCTTCCGCCATTTCGATTGTGACAAAACAGTGGTGAGCCAAGACTTCATCGTCGCTGAGCGAAAAATTGCGAAAGGATTTCGCCGCATTCGGCAGCCAGAACACCGCTCGTTATTTTTGTTTGGTGGTTGAGTCGAGGGTCATCCAGCAAGTTGTACAGCGTTTCAACAGCACCCGCCTTTGGATCGTGAGCCCCGAAAATGACATGGGCAACACGCGCGTTAAGGGCCGCTCCTGCACACATAGGGCATGGTTCTAGAGTCGTTACGAGAGTCGAGTTGTCGAGATGCCAGGTCCCTAAATGAGAAGCTGCGTCTCTCAAGGCCAAAATTTCGGCGTGAGCGGTTGGGTCACCGGTCAACTGGCGTTCGTTGTGACGAGAAGCGACAACTACGCCATCAACTATGACTAGCGCACCTACGGGCACATCTTCATGTTGAATCGCGCTTTCGGCTTCTTGTAGAGCGAGACGCATGGCTTCACCGTCGTTCATGGCGGAGAGTGTGGGATTCGAACCCACGGAGGCCGGTTAGACCTCACACGCTTTCCAAGCGAGCCCATTCGTCCGCTCTGGCAACTCTCCTCGATCATCGTCCCACGAGGCGACCAGGTGATCTGCGGCACACAGCGGAATCCGCTGAGAGCTGCTGCCTCCCGGCCCTGACTCGATTCACGGGCCACTGTTGCACAGGACCCGGCCGCCACGTGGAACGATGATGCGCTCTTAGGCTACTTGCCCCTAAGCGCAGCGGCACCCAAGTAGCATCAGCGATTAATGGTGTACCAGTCTTTGTACCGACGTTTTCGGCCACAAACTTTTTCTGAGGTAATCGGCCAAGATCATTTGGTCGCAGCTCTTCGCAACGCAGTG
>JAYZKK010000049.1:0-24979 GCA_036163555.1 Actinomycetota bacterium | reverse complement strand
CGACCCTCTGTTGATATTGCGCGATCCACTCGGCGCTCCCTTTGTCCGAAGGGCCTCCACGAAAACCCTGCCAATCGTTGCCACCTATCGAAAGCACTATGACCTGATAGGGGCCATCGGCTACTTCGTCCTCCAAATATTCGATCCAATCGAAATACCAATCACTAACCACGCCGGTCGATTTTCGAACATCCTCGGTGTAACGCCATCGACTCTCTCCTCTGGTCAATTCTCTAAAACCCAGTGCCGCTCCTCCAGCGAGGGAGTCACCACCAACCCAGATGTTGAGCGGTCTTGTCTGAGTAGCTTCAGGTAAGAGTGACTTTCGGTCTTCTCTACTCCAGTGGTAATAAGCCTTCTCGTGACCTAAGTATGAAGCATGTATGTCAGGCCATCGATGGTGAGGGGCGCCCCAAGGGTCGAACCTAGGGGCCTCATCGGTGACCGGCAACGACGAGTCATCCTCCTCTCCTTCAGCGACGCTCGCGATCCCAACAATCAAACTCATCACCAAGAGACCGACAACGCAGGTAACGAACCGGTATTTCACTGGTTCCAGAGCTCTTCAACGTCTGGAGACTTCTTAATTTCCTTTAGAAGAAACTCCGATAGCCACTCACCGCCCCAGTGGCTCAAATGCACTCCGTCAGTCAGTCGCACATCCACTAATTTCCCAGAGGAGTCAAGAAGATACCGAGCATAGTTCCCCGACTCATCGGTAAATAATGATCGAAGATCGAGATACTGGACGCCTGGTCGTTCGTCTGCTTCTGCCCGATACAGGTCATTCAATTGCTCCATACGCGAGTCAAACCCTTCCCCGCGCATTGGGGGCTGACCAACCCAGAGCACAAGCCGTTCTGGTTTAGCCGTCGCGAGATCCATGACAAGCGCTATTCGTCTTCGATACTCCGCTTCCCATTGCGCGCTGAATCGATCGAGCCAACTACCGTCATCGGCTCTAATGTTTTGTGCATCATTTCCGCCGAACATCAGGATCACGGCGTCTGGGTCATGGGTAGTCATCACTTCGGAAATTCGCGCTGGCCAATCGAAGTAGTCGGGTCGACTCAATCCGCTGGCTAATTTAGGTTCGGCTGTAGCCGAGACCGACGGAGATTTCTCAGCCATCATCACAAAGGTCTCACCAAAGAATTGGACCATTGAGTCCCCTAACACCCAAATGGTGAAGGGATTTTTAGGGTCCCAAACTGACTCAGAAGTGTCCGTCACACCTTCATCCAACTCGGGTTCAGGACCCTGCTCTTCCTCAACTGAAAAAACTCGCCATTCTTCGGTTTGCGATTCAGACGTCACTTCGATTTGTTCGCGGCGGAGACGTATTTGTCCGTTGTCGTCTGATCGACCCAGCAGAGAGTCACCAACTGTTCTTGGCCATGTCAACTTCAGTGTTGAAGCCGCTGCTTCGATTGGGGTCCATATAGCGACTGACAGCGAACGGCTCCTGCCGTCGGGAAGACGTTCGGCGTCGGTTAGTAGCGCCGAAGAGTTGAGACACGCGGCGAGAGTTAAACCCGCTATGCCACTCAGGAAGACTTGCCCCGCGGGAAACCCACCAGCCTTCGATTCCTGGGTTACTTCGGTACCGGTGTTGTTTGCCATCAGAATTGGAAATAGATAAAGGGCGCAACTCCGTCGGGTCCGAACATGTCAATTAAGACGAGACCGACTCCGAAGGCCAAACCCTGGACGAATATTCCGCGCCTATCCATCCACTGCTTCACGTCCTCAGATCTGGACTCTGGAATGAATTGCGCAAGCAACATGGCGGCCAGAACAACGATCAACAGGGCGTTGGAGAGTTCTGTGGGACCTGATGAGATAACTATTGCTTTGAGGACGTCCATGGCGGAGGAAAAGGATTCTGCCCTGAAGAAAATCCAGGCAAAACACACAACGTGAAACGTTGCAATCCAACGCACCAGAGGGTGGATCTGCCGTTTCGGCAGCAAACGTTCGACCGCTAGAGCTACACCGTGGATAGCTCCCCAAATTACGAAATTCCATGTGCTGCCATGCCATAAGCCACCCAAAACCATGGTGATGAGCAAATTGCGATATGTATCCGCCTGCTTGCCGCGGTCGCCTCCCAAGGGAATATAGAGATAGTCACGCAACCAAGACGACAGTGTTATATGCCACCTTTTCCAGAAATCTCTTAATGAAAGAGCGCTGTAGGGGCGGTTGAAGTTGGTTGGGAATCGAAACCCCAGAAGCAGTGCTACGCCGATCGCTATATCGGTGTAACCGGAAAAATCAGCGTATATCTGGATGGCATAGCCGTAGACACCGAGGAGCACATCTTGGCTGCTGTGAGCCTCGGGGTTGGCGAAGACATCGTCGACTATGGTGCTCGCCAACCAACTGGAAATAACAACTTTCTTGAATAAGCCCCGAAGTATCAGTTGGAACGCCTCTCCGGAGGCAACCTGTCGGGGATCTGGCCGTTGACTGATTTGCGGCGCCATTTCAGAGGCCCGAACTATCGGCCCTGCTACGAGCTGTGGGAAAAAGGAAAGATATACAGCGAAGTCGAGGATTGGCATTGGCTTGATGATCTGTCGATGCATGTCGATCACGTAGCTCATCGCCTGGAACGTAAAGAAGGAAATCCCCACCGGCAGCGTCAGTTCCAGCAACGGGATTGCGGTTGAACTACCCAAAAGATTGGACAGTTCAACCGCGAAAAAGTCGTAGTACTTAAATACCCCTAGTAGGACGAGGTCTCCGACTATCGCAACGCGCATCCATTTTGTTGCCGAGTCTTTGCTTCCAAGCTGGAGGTACTTGTCTATCTGGGTTCCTGCCAACCAGTTGGAAGCAATAGCCCACAACAGGAGGAAAACGAATCGCCAATTCCACCATCCGTAAAAGAAGAGACTGGAGCAGAACATCGTGATCTTCCAGATCAATGGCTGTGGGCGCGTCAACCAATTGAGGAGGAATATGGCTACGAAGAACAGGCCGAAGGCCAGTGTGGGGAAAAGCATCTGTTTATCAATGGTGAAAGGGCAACGCTAGCGTGCCGGATGAGGCAGGATGGCTTAGTGCGCGATGGTTCATCAAGACTTTTAGTAGAGCCGGAGGCCTGGATTAACGCGGATCCGGACCCGCATACGCGATCCGTTATCGAGAAGTTGTCTGCTAACTCCGATCTTCTGGCTGCTCACTTCAACACCAAACTTTCGTTCGGCACGGCCGGTCTTAGAGCTGAGCGTGGCGTGGGGCCATCGCGGATGAATCGTGTATCGGTTCGGGTGGCGGCACGCGCAATCGGCCGCTACTTACTCAATCGTGGACTGGCCGAAAAAGGAGTCGTCATTGGCTACGACGCTCGACCTGACTCAGATGTTTATGCACTTGATTCAGCTCGTTTGTTGACCGCATTAGGCGTTCGGTGTTGGTTGATCGATGAGCCCTGCCCCACCCCTGTTGTCGTATGGAATCAAATGGCTCGATCCTCCGCTGGGACAATTGTGGTCACTGCCAGCCATAACCCGTCAAGTGATAGTGGCTACAAGGTCTATGGCCCGGACGGAACTCAAATCAGGCCCCCACTCGACGAAGAGATCGAGTTATTGATGAATTTCGATTCTTTGCCCACCGAGACAGACCTCGCTACCTCCGATGAAGTTTCTCGCTTAAGTGGTCAGGCTTCGATTTCTGCTTACGTTCAAGCAGTTATTCCTGAATCGGACGCACCACCTATTTCTAGAGATTCAATGGAATGGGTATACACGCCGCTGTGTGGTGTCGGAGGCGTCGCGTTGGAGGCTGCCTGTTCTCGAGTCGGTATTTCTTCTCCTATACGAGTTGATACTCAGTTTGATCCAGATGGGTCTTTCCCGGGCCTCCCATTCCCTAACCCTGAAGAGGTAGGGGTCTTAGCTGAGGCTTTTAGGACCGCTGATAGAAGAAACGTAAATTTGGTTCTTGCCAATGATCCCGACGCAGACCGACTAGCGGTCGCTGTACGAACTACAGATGGCTGGAATCAATTGTCCGGTGATGAGTTGGGTCTGTTGCTGTGCGATCACCAACTCAATACGACCACTGGAAACGATCGGCTGACAGCAAGTTCGGTTGTGTCTTCCGAAGCGGTTGCTGCCCTGTGCGCTATCCACGACGTCGAACATGTTCGAACGCTCACTGGCTTCAAATGGATTATGGAGCCGGCTGTGTCAAGGCCTGACAGGAATTGGATCTTCGGTTACGAGGAGGCCCTCGGATACTCAGTTAACGATGCGGTCTTGGATAAGGATGGAATTTCTGCTGCGGTCAAATTTCTAGAAATGATTGAAGATCTCAAGTCCAGGCATCTGGGGCCGTTGGAACGACTAGATGAGTTGGCTCTTGAAATTGGTTTATTCGTGACACATCAGGCGAGCGGACAATTTGAATCCATGATGATCCAGTCAGTCCTTGATGCTCTACGTGCCGACCCACCTTTGGAAGTCAATGGAAGCCAAATAGCCACCATCACCGATTGGCTCGAGAAGCCCCCTCCCCTTGCTACGAATTTGATTGAGTTTCGATCAACGGACGGCGTTCGAATCGCGATCCGTCCCAGCGGCACTGAACCGAAGGTGAAAATTTACTTGGAGCAGACGGTTTCGAAGCCAGTTGGCGACCTAGCAGCACTTCGCTCGTCGTGTTCTGAGAATTTGCAGTTGCTCGGAGATACGGCGTTGTCTTGGTTCGGTTAATTACCCCGACTAGGCAAGCTCTCCAGCCAGCTCTCTGAGCGATATCTCTGGCCTGGGCCCGATATGGGCAATCACCTCTTCTGCAGCTAACGATCCCAGCTTCCCGCATCGCTCTAGGTCGTACCCTCTAGCTAGCCCATACAGCACACCCGAGGCGTATAGGTCTCCAGCTCCCGTCTTATCCACGACGCGAGCGACCGGATCAGCTGGAATTATCGTTCGTCCATCAGGAGTGATGAGCACAGAACCGGCTGCTCCCATAGTGATAGCCGCCAGCTCGACCCGTTCTTGGACTAGGTCCAGTGCTACGTCGAGTTGTTCAACTTCGAATAGAGACATCACCTCATGGTTGTTGGCGAAAAGGACATCAACATGGTCATCTATTAGATCTATGAAAGAGGTCCTGTGCCGTTCGACGCAGAACTGGTCGGAGAGTGTGAGGGCGACCCGAGCGCCCTCGCTCACACCTGACGCGGCATAGCGCATTGCGACCTTTGCATCAGGTGGGTCCCATAAGTATCCCTCTAAAAACAGCAGTTTCGCCCTCGCAATTAGCTCTAGGTCAACATCTGACGATGTCAGTCCATTGGAAGCTCCAAGAAATGTATGGAGTGTCCTCTCACCATCGGGTGTGATGAAAACTAGGCAGCGCCCAGTTGGGTCATCAGCTGGCGCCCGGGGGGTTGTGTGTTCTATCCCCAACTGGCCCATATCTGCAGTGAACACGTCACCAAGATCGTCGTTAGCCACTCTCCCGACATAACCAGAAGTACCCCCAAGAGAGTTGACGCCGATCACAGTATTGGCGGCTGACCCGCCTGAGATCGTTACTCGTTGTCCTATGAGTTCGTAAAGCTCCGCTGAGCGCTTCGCGTCAACGAGGTTCATCGCGCCTTTGGTCGAGCCAATTTGATCAATGAAAGCGTCTTCTTGATGAGACAACACGTCCACAAGAGCATTACCAAATCCGACAACATCAAGGTCTAACTGCGATTCAGGAGTGCTCATGGGTCCTTTCTAAGTGGGCTGCAGAGCACCCTAGCGACTCAACTTCTTTAAGTCTGTATTCGACCGCTAGGGTTCGGCCTGTGACAGCTCAAAATCCCCATCGACTCCCTAGGCATGTACTACCCAAGCACTACACGATCGAACTGGAACCCAACCTGGACGACGGCTCGTTCGATGGTCAAGTTGTAATTGATCTTGAAGTCGTAACCGAGACAGACGTGATCGTATTAAACGCGGCTGAATTAGAGATCGAAGACGTTCAAATCGAACAAGGCGACTCCGTACCCGCAAGTTCGATTGTCATGAATGAGGATCTCGAACGAGCTGAGTTCGCGTTTCCTATTGTTCTCCAGCCCGGAAATGCTCGACTCTTCTGTTCCTTCAAAGGAATTCTGAACGACAAGCTTCGGGGCTTTTACAGGTCTACTTGGAAAGACGATGAAGGTAACGACCACGTGATCGCTACGACTCAATTCGAGTCAACCAATGCGCGTAGGGCATTTCCTTGCTTCGATGAACCAGATCTAAAGGCCACCTTTGGCGTGACGTTACGCGTTCTGGATTCATTGATGACCGTAAGTTGTGGTGAATTGGTGAGCTCTACCCAACTTGAGAATGGTCTTCGTGAAGATTGCTTCGCTGACACCATGGTCATGTCCACCTACCTGGTCGCTTTCATCGTCGGGGAGCTTGAAGCTACTGAGGCGATTGATGTTGATGGAGTCCCGCTCCGGATAGTGCACGTCCCAGGCAAAGGTGACTTAACTGAATTTGGATTATTGGCTGGCGAGTTCAGTCTTAGGTGGCTCGTGGACTATTACGACATTCCTTATCCAGCGGGAAAGTTAGACCTCATAGCTGTGCCTGACTTTGCGTTCGGGGCCATGGAAAACTTAGGGTGCGTCACTTTCAGGGAAACTCTTTTACTCGCAGATCCTGAGCGGACAACCCAGGCTGAGCTAACTCGCATCGTCGATGTGATTGCTCACGAAATAGCACATATGTGGTTCGGCAACCTGGTGACCATGGACTGGTGGAACGGGATATGGCTTAAGGAAGCTTTTGCAACGTTTATGCAGGTTGCTACCACAGATGCTTTCAGACCTGACTGGAGAAGGTGGGACGGATTTTGCGCGGAGCGTGGCGCAGCTTTCGATACTGACTCCCTCGCCTCTACTCGGCCTATCGAATTTGAGGTTATTTCACCGCAAGATGCTGAAGCAATGTATGACATCTTGACCTACGAAAAGGGTGCCGCTGTCGTCCGAATGCTCGAACAATTCTTGGGGCCGGACGACTTTAGAAGCGGCGTCAAGCATTATCTGACTACCCATAGTTATGCCAACACCACCACTACAGACCTCTGGGACTCTCTCGAAGTAGCCACTGGGATACCAGTCCGAGCAGCCATGGACACGTGGATCTTTCAAGGTGGGCATCCGGTCATCTTTGTTCAGAAGTCTGCTGAAGGAGTCATGGTCAAGCAGACACGGTTCGGATATACCGACATCGAACAAAAATCTTGGCATGTTCCCATAATTGTTCGTGCTCAAGTCGGATCAACCGAGGTGGAAAGTCGGTTCCTCCTCGAAGACAGTGAAGCCACAATCGATCTTGGCGGCGAACCTGATTGGGTAGTTGTAAATGCGGGGGGTCATGGATTTTACCGCGTCGCCTATGAAGCGAGTCTCCTGCAGGCCTTGTCTGCCCAGGCTCTTGATGTGCTTTCTCCATCCGAGCGTTACGGACTCGTAGATGACACTTGGGCATCTGTCCTCGCAGGCCAAATCGACGCCGAAACACACCTCTCGCTGGTAACTGGCTTGGCAGCGGAAACCGATCTAGCCGTGTGGCAACGCATGCTTTCGTCACTTGAACATCTGTATTCAATCGCTGACGAAGTTGGCCGGACTCGGTTGCAGGTATTGATCCGAGATCTGTCGACCACTGCGCTGGGCGTTTTAGGTTTAGAGCCGTTGGATGCTGAACCCGACTTAGATAGAGAGTTGCGTGCTCTGCTGTTCGCAGCAGCAGGTACCACCGGTAACGACAACTCCATACAGGAACTAGCTCGATCTATTTTCGCCGCGAGCAAAACTGACCAAAGCACCGAACCGAACCTCACTGCTGCTGCGATTCGAGTTGTGGCGTCGGCAGGCACCGAAGAAACCCACTCCGAACTTGTGGCTCTCTACCGTGAAGCTCCAACTCCGCAACTAGAGGTTCGTTATTTGATGGCACTATTAGAAGTCGAAGGAAGCGGGCTCTTCAAACAAACTCTCGATCTCTTTACGAACGAGGTTCGAACCCAGAATGCCCCCTACCTTCTGGGAGCAGCGATGGGCCACCGCAGTCACGGCGCTTTAGCTTGGGACTTCATTCGAGATCGTTGGAAAGAATTGAACAATAAATTTCCCCAAAATTCGATCCCAAGAATGGTGGGTGGGATTCGTTCTCTGTCTACTCCCCTGCTCGCCGCACAGATTCGCGATTTCTTCGAAAACCATCCAGTTCCGCAAGGACAGCTAACCCTGGATCAACATTTAGAGAAATTGGGTGTCAACGTTGCGCTTCGCGAGCGAGAAGGCACCAAGATCGGACGCTGATTCTGATTTGGGCAGTTTGCCTGCCAGAATGAAGACATGTTCGGCCGTCCCACCCGCAGAAAGCTGGGCCCCCGCTACACCCTGTGGTCATCCTTAGTTTCAGTGGTGGTGGTATTCGGTTTGGTCTGGGCTGTCATCTATTGGTCGGGATCAGTGCTTGATTGATGCAGGTCGCCCGATGGGGAGATCGGCTTATTTGGGTTCTTGACGTCAGCGCTTTCAGCGCGACTGGTTTCACTCCACCGATACATCAGAGCAAGAATGGTGCCCCACACAATGGGAATTCCTCCGAGTTTCATTACGAGACCGGCTAATTGTTGGTCGGTAGTTGCGTCAAGCCCGTGAACTCGAGGAGCCAACTCGTAGGTCGCGTAGAGCGGAAAGCTGGCGAAAGTCAAGAAGCCAGCCGGAACAGCTGGTATGACGCCCAAAGCTAGGAAGAGATACGCCATCCGGCCTGGGTAGCTGGTCATTCGATGTTCAGGGATGGGAGATGCTAACGGTGCCCAGACCAGAAGCCCTCCGATTAACCACAGCAAGTCCATCGCAAAGGAACCGAACTGGTTGGCTCGCAAATTGTCCACTGTCCAGGGCGAATGACTAAAGATCAACATGCCGTTGAAGAGCAATCCAGCAACGACTGGTTGCGTGCATCGACCCATGAGTCGATACAAACGCATTTGACCAGCTAGGCGCCTGGCCATCCATTCAGGCATTCCTAACAACAAGAGTGGTGCCGCTGCCATCGTGTAGATGAGAAATTGCAACATATGCGCGGAGGCTAAGTAACTAGCACCCAAGAGTCCCAACGGCCAATCAGTTGCTACCCACAAAAGAAGTACACCCAGCACGAAGAATCGTTTCTGAGATTTTCCGTTTTCGATTCCTTTGGGTGCCCTGCGTTGAAAAACAAAATAGGGAATCGCCAGGCACATTATTGCTAGCCATACTCCCGGATAGGCCCGAAAGCTCCAGGACCATGGCTCTTCGAGCGTTGAGCACCAAAATCTCAAAGGATCAGCCTTTTCTCGTCGCCACGACCGGTATCAAACTGGGACGCTACCGCAGGGTTGCAAGGATAGGTAAGTCACGTGTCCATGTTGTCTGTCGAGTTGGATGCGGGTACTGGGTTCGACCAAGACCATCCGGGGCAAACGCAAAAACTCGACCGTCATGGCCTATATCTTGAGCTTCTTCATTTTCGTCGACCGCCGGTGAGGCTACTAACGCCGAAAATTGCCGTTGCACTTCAATCAACTTCTCTTTCGTCCCGGTCAAACCTATGAACTCAACACTGAATTGATCGAGAAAGTCTCTAATAACTTCAGGGGTGTCGGTGTCTGGGTCAACCGTGACGAACAAAATTTTGATGTTGGGAGGCATACCCGGCCGGGCTAAAACGTCACTGAGTTGTGCCAAGTGAACTGGGCAGATATCCGGGCAAGAAGTGAACCCGAAGTAGACAAGTCGCACCGACCCTTCCGTATCGGCACGCATAGCAAACGGTTGTCCTTCGGTGTTAATGAGCACGGAGTCCGGCATTCTCTGCGGCTGATCCACCTCGAGCCCTGAGAAAAGACGTTCATCGGAATTCCCAGCGCATCCTGCGGTCAACCAGAGCAGTGCCAGAGCACTTAGTGAAACAGTGAGGATATAGCGGCAGCATGACACCGTTCTAACTGACGTGGAGGTGAGGGGAATTGAACCCCTGGCCTCTTCGATGCGACCGAAGCGCTCTACCAACTGAGCTACACCCCCAGAGGGACGTTTGGACGATACAGCAAAACGGGTCAATACAGATGATTGAGGTGGCGACTCAAATTGGGCGCTAAAGCTACTTAGTGGCGCTTCGCCCTGCGGCATCGTCTGCAACTTCTCCAGCTATAGCTATTTGTGGCTTCAAATAGTGGATTTGAGCGAGTCGTTCAATCTCTTTCTTACGTCGCTGATTCAAAAGTGCGAGGTATGCAATTAGGGCGGCATCAAAAATTAGGTGTGTCGCTCCAACAATTGCTAAACCCCCCGCGATCCAACCGAACAGAGTCATAGCCGAACCCAAAGTCAAAAGGCGCAAGACATCACGACGTCGCACTGCTGCCTCGCGACTGTTATTGGGAACCGAACTTCGTGGACGTCGATAAACCCCTCGCCGATCAACTGTGGCAACACGAGCTCCAAAAGGCGCTGGCATTCCAGCCGCGGGCGATGAGTCAGACAATGTGCTCAACTGCCGCTGCCAGGCCACCATCGGGGTCCGACGGCCGCCGCGATTAAGGAACGCACGAACCCATCCGGGTACCAGCACTAACGCCCAGACGAGAGCCAATGCAAGGAGAACTATTTCGGTCAAGTTGACTTATCCTCCTAATCATCGTCGTGGCAGTTAGCCGTCGATGTAGCCGTGAAAATTTCCGACACAGGTGAGAGTGTCCTAATCGCAGCGACATCTAAGGCTAGATACAGCCAACTAAGTATTGCGACCCTATGCCCTTGATGCAATGCCTCATTTCCATTAACCGGAAATTAGTTCTTACTGAAGCTACTCCCGACTGTAGGGACCGGACTTTCCCCCGGTCTTCTCCCAGAGCGCTAATTCGCTTATCACCATGTTCTTGTCGACCGATTTGCACATGTCATAGATAGTTAATGCTGCGACAGAACATGCAGTTAACGCCTCCATTTCGACTCCCGTACGGTCAAGAGTCTCAACCTCGGTTGTGACCGCTACGTGAGTTTCTTCTATTTCGAATTCGATCGAAATAGATCCAATCATCAGAGGGTGGCACAGAGGAATCAATTCAGAAGTTCGCTTGCCAGCCTGAATTCCAGCGACTCTCGCTACAGCTAAAACATCACCTTTTGTTAGGTCACCACTTCCAATGACGGCGGCAGTTGTAGCGTCCATTTCGATACGACATTTCGCGACCGCTCGACGTCGGGTTACTTCCTTAGCCAACACGTCGACCATATGTGCCTGCCCAGAGGAGTCCAAATGGGTCAATTCGGGGTGTTCAGATCCGGTCATTGTTCAACCTCCGATCTGGCTCATGGTGCGTTTGGGACGAATGAAATTCACTTGACCAATCGCGTGACCCGCCCATTTGGTTCCTACCGCATCGGAGATGGCTTGTGCAATGGCGTCATCTTCAACTTCGCTTCTAAGAAGGGCACGCATGTCGAATTCGTCCACAGCAAAAAGGCATGTGCGGAATTGGCCTTCCGCGGTTAGGCGAACTCGGTCACAGTCGCCGCAGAACGGTTTGGTCACCGAAGCAATAACCCCTACTTCTCCACGACCATCGCTATATCGCCACCTCTCAGCTGGTTCATTTCCGCGGACCACTGGCTCTAGGGGAATGGCCTGATCGATTGTTTCGATGATTTCCTGCGCGGGAACGACTAGTCCTTCGTTCCATATCTCTCCGGCTTCAAGTGGCATGAACTCGATGAAACGAACAGTGACGCCTTTTTCTCTTCCAAATTCAGCGAAATCGATTATTTCGTCGTCATTTATTCCTCTCATCATGACTGCATTGATTTTCACAGGATTCAACCCAGCATCAATAGCAGCATCGACGCCATCCAGGACCCGGTCGAGCTCGTCACGTCTGGTCAACTCTAAGAACCGTTCTTTCTGCAGTGAGTCAAGGCTGATGTTTATTCGTTTCAGCCCAGCATCGGCAAGTGCTTCGGCATGGAGTCGCAGCGTGGCTCCGTTGGTGGTGAGCGCGACGTCGACACCTAAGCGAGCCAACCGTTGCACCAGCTCTGGGAGATGCGCTCGGACCAGCGGCTCACCCCCGGTGAGGCGGATACCGTTAAATCCAAACGTTTGGATACATATGCGTGCGAATCGCTCTATTTCCTCGAAAGATAGAATTTCCTCTCGTGGAAGCCATTGCATCCCTTCTGCGGGCATGCAGTATTGACATCTGAAATTACAACGGTCAGTTACGGAAATACGAAGGTCGCGAACTGTGCGACCGAATGGGTCTACTAAATCCTGGGCCGAGGTTTCTTCATACATGATGCTTCAAGGGTAGCGACGCTTTGAGGTCGGCACTTGTTCAGCAACTTTTATGTCAGTCAAGGAGTAGCACGTCGACCTGTCCGCCGGTTTCACACCCTTCGCCGTCAGGTAGCACGGCTAGGGCGTTTGACCGTGCCATCGACGCCAACATGTGCGAACCCTGGCCCGACACCGGATACACGACTGTTTTTCCGTCTTCGTGTTTTGCAAGTACGCGCGCGTAATGGATTTTTCCGTCTGCTCGTCTAGTCAATGGAGTTGCAGCGACACCTTGAATAACGGGTCTGATCGGTTGAGGAAATCCCATCATCGAACGAAGTCCTGACCGAGCAAACAATTCATAGGAAACCATTGATGAAACTGGGTTCCCGGGGAGACCGAAAATAGGGGTCCCTTCGATCGTGCCAAATGCCAGAGGTTTCGCAGGCTTGATCGCGACCTGCATCCACTTCATCTCCCCTACCCGATCAAGTACTGCTTTTACGTAATCGAAGTCACCCATACTCACGCCGCCGGAGGTGATGACCGCATCACAGTGTTCTGCGCCTTGGACTAAAGCCGTTTCGATAGCTAGTTCGTCATCGGCGATGAGGCCTAGATCGACTGGTTCAAATCCATCTCCGCTAAGTAGTGAAAGTAAAGTTCTCCGATTTGAGTCACGTATTTGCCCAGGTGCTAAAGCTCCTCCATCGTCCACTAGTTCATCGCCAGTGGATATAACCCCCACTCGAAGACGTGGGTAGGTCTCAATTTCGCGTAGACCCAAGCTGCAGAGGAGCCCTAGGTGCCCGGCCGATAGTTCGGTCCCCGATGGGAAAACTAAGTCACCCTCAGCTACATCATCACCCGCGGGACGGATATGGTTACCGGGCTCAACTTGTGTCTCGATCGTGACTGTATCTCCGTCAACGGAAGTCTTTTCGACCATCACGATGGCGTCCGCTCCAACGGGGATAGGTGCTCCGGTCATGATTCTGCTTGCTTGACCTGGGCCGACATCTCGGACGGGGTTATGACCTGCCGCAATGGTTTCTATGATTTGTAATCGTGCGGGAATAGTGCTCAGGTCAGTCGAACGGATAGCGAAGCCGTCCATCGCAGTATTCGCAAAGGGCGGGAGTGATTCCTTTGCAGTCACATCAACTGCTGTAACTAGTCCTAAAGCGTCGGCTACTTCAGTCGCGACAGCTTCTAGAGGCGCGCAGTGGTCCATAACGAAGGTTCGGGCCTCTTCAATAGGGATCATGTGCCGGAATCTAGTGCCGATAAGGTCTCGTTGTCGTTCCTTATTGGCAGGTGTCGGCTCAGCAAGTCGTCGCTAGAATTTCTGTCGGCCTCTAAGGGCTGCCAGGAGCCAACTCATAACATGCCTACCTACCAATATCGCTGCACCGCTTGCGACGATCAGTTTGAGCTGCGTCAATCATTTTCTGACGATCCAATCACGTCGTGTCCCAACGAACGCTGTGGTGGCGAAGTGAAGAAAGTCTTTGGCAGCGTCGGCATAGCCTTCAAAGGCAGCGGATTTTATAAGAACGACAGTCGTTCGGGTGGCTCCAAATCTTCAGAGTCATCGGGCTCTAATGAGGGCACCAAAGAATCAAGTACTTCGTCTGACAGTAAATCTTCGTCCTCTAGTTCTGCAGACAAATCTTCCAGCTCTGCAGACAAATCTTCCGGCTCTGCAGATAAATCTTCCAGCTCCAACACATCAAAAACAACCAACGATTAGGGAGCGACCAGAGGTCCATCTTGACTCTTGGTGACAGTGGCTCGGATGTGTTCAACGAGCGAATAACACTGCCGTGATAATTAACGCCAAACACACGCGGTACGCGGCGAAGCCTGCGTAACTGTGGGTCCTTACCCAGCGCAGCATTATGCGCACTGCCAGCCACCCAGTCACGGCTGAGGTAACAGTCCCAACTACGAGAGCGTTCCACATTCCGCTGGTTAATCCGTCGGAAGCGACCCCGAGCATTCTGTACAACGCTGCGCCCCCAATTATCGGCAGCCCCATCAGAAATGCGATTCGAGTCGCATCAGGTCGACCGTACCCAAGGGTTCTGGCGATGGTGATGTTGATTCCGGAACGACTGACACCAGGAAACAGGGCCAAGCACTGACCACAACCCAACATGGCGGCACGCGACAGCGATAGGTCCCTCATGGAGGACTCATTTCTGGTTCGTCTGTCAACCGTCCATAGGAGGAGGCCAAAGGTAGCTAAGCCAATGGCAATCAAACCAACCCGGTTGCTTTGTGCCAAGAAGAAAGATTCGAAGAGGGCGGCGACTGCAGCGGCTGGCAACGCCGATAGGAGTAGGAACCATCCGAATTTTGCTTCCCCGTCCCAGTTTCTGCGTCCGGCTATGGCTGAAAGACCGGCTCGAGAATAAATCCGGACATCGTCCCACAAACAGGCGACTGATCCAATCAAGGTCCCTAGGTGAAGCGCCACGTCGAAAGTATTTTCCATCCTCGTGTCACCGGCAAAGTCATTCCACTGAAAGAGCCACGGGATTATTCCTAGATGACCACTAGATGAGACGGGCAAAAACTCGGTAAGACCTTGCGTAACGCCTAATACGATTGCATGGAAGATTGGCATAGTTAAAGCCGCGGGTAGCGGGGCAAGGAATCAGTCGGCCGTTGATGGAACAATACGGGGTCTCCAACGTCTTGGAGGGTCGTAGTAGTGGCCTACAGCGCGGCCTTGACGCATCGAATCCAGAAATTCTTCGGGGTTAGCAAAATCTGGCATTTCCAGATACGCGGCTCCGATGGCCTCGGCGACATGGGCATCGCTACCGGCCCCTATTGCTAGGTCGTGTTCGTTGGCGTATGCAACAGCTTGTTGGTTCAAGCTTGTCAGGCTCGTCTTCCCATTGAGAACCTCTATACCGTCGACGAGGCCTGCGGCGACCAAGTCGTCTAGGACATCTGATCGCAAATTGTTCCTCATCTGATCGAATGGGTGAGGCACATAAACAATTCCACCCTGATCGCGAATGTTTTGGGCGGCTTGGGCCGGGGGGATGCCTTGCGGGATCCGTTCTTCTAAGAAAAGGCCGATTATTTCACCTGCGTGCGTCTTTAGTTCTTCGCCCACAACCACTCGGCACGGAAGTTCATCAACTAGTTCGACCGCGCCTTTAATCGCGTTGTGGTCGGTAATACAAAGAACGTCGATACCAGATGCTGCGACGCAATCTCGAAGTTCTTCTGGCGTGGTGGTCGAATCTCCTGACCACATAGTGTGAGAATGAAAATCGACTCGAACCCAGTCTTTTGGGCAAGGCTGGGCTAAGTGGGGGTGACGCTCAAGCGCTTCTGGTTTTGGCAAAGAAGGCACTGCAGCAGGGTATCAACGGTCCCTCTTTATTCGCCTTCGGCAACTACATACCTGAGAGCGCAACGTCCTCTATTGCGATGGATGCCATACCTGAGCCACCCGGCAAAAACTCGAAATCTCCACCGATCGCTACCACATCGAGAAGCATTCTTTGAAGGGTAGAAGCAATGGTCGCTTCGCTAAAAGGCTCTGCTAGTGCACCGTCTCTTATCTTGTGCCCATAAGCACCGACTGAAAAGTCGCCGCTAACTGGGTTCACTCCACTGTGTAAACCGTTCACGCCACGCACGAATACGCCGCTAACAACATTTTTAAACAGCGCGTCTCGGTCGCCTATCCCTGGATCTACACATAGGGCGTGCACACCCACGCTTGGCGTGGAGCGAGGACCGCGAACTGCTGAACCAGTAGAACTCGCACCTATTCGTCTTCCGGTATAGGAGTTATGCAGGAACTGTGACAGGACACCTTTTTCGATGATCATATTTTTTCGAGTTGCTAGGCCTTCGCCATCGTGATTGTCGGCTCCTAACGAATCAATGTTCGTTGGGTCGTCAAATAGCGTCAGCATCGAGGCGCCCACCTGTTCACCTAACCGTTCAGCAAACGGTGACCGCCCTTTAATGACACGGTCACCTGTAAGGGCGCCCGCAATGGTTCCAAGGAACGCGGCAGCAACTCCGGGTTCAAAAACCACTGTTAAGCGTTCTGAAACTGGTTTCGTCGCCCCGAGCATCCCCGTGGCGCCTTCAACCGCTTCCGTTATCACTCGGTCTATGTCTAGAGAATCGGGTCGACGAGCTGCGTCTCCGGCGTAGCCAATCTGAGTTTCGTTACCCTCCACGGCAAGCGGTTGAACACCCACTGAGCAGCTTCCGCCTTCGCTGTATATCGATATGCCACTGGTTGAAGCTAAAGCAAATTCACCCCAACCATCAGACCATGCTGCCGACCGTACGCTGCTCACTCGAGGATCTGCGGACAGACATCGCCGCTCCAGTTCAATTGCAAGCGACGACTTCTCTTCTTCGCTCATCTGAAGAACGGTCGGGTCAACTAAGTCAAGGTTTGGGGAATCGACGCCATCGGGTGAAGCTATTCCTTGATGCGGGTCGCTTTCAGCAAACTGAAGGTTTCCGCGAGCTTCTTCGACTACTTGATTCAATACTCGACGGTCAAGCGAGCCAGCGGTAGCGAAACCCTGCTGCCCGTCTACGATAATTCTGATTCCGACAGCCTCAGACTTTCCTGAGCGGACGGATTCAACTTCGCCAGAGTAAGCCTTTACTGTTGTCGAACGGTTTCTTGATACGCAAACCTCTATTTGTTCGTTTTCGCGAGCGAGTGACACGAGTTCATTCGCTAGATCAGGAAGTTCAACGGTGTCACTCAACTTGCAGTACCACCAATGGTTAACGCTGCGACTCTGAGTGTTGGCTGCCCATCCCCGACAGGGACACCTTGTCCATCCTTACCGCAGGTACCTGGGCTGCCCATCGCAAAGTCATTTCCGATCACTTCTATGTTTTGCAAGACCTCAGGACCGTTGCCAATCAGATTTCCTTCTCGCAGCGGCACAGTTATCTCGCCGTTTTCAATGAGATAGGCCTCAGTCATACCGAATACGAAATCGCCCGTTGCTGTGTTGACCTGACCTCCACCCAATTGGGCAACGTAGACCCCATTTTTGGTGTCTTCGATAATGTCTTGGGGTTCAGCTTCTCCGTTTGTAACGAAAGTGTTGGTCATGCGAACCATCGGAAGATGCTGATAACTCTGTCGTCTCCCGTTTCCGGACGCTGGTCTACCCGCAGACCGACTTCGTAAGTGATCCCACATGTAATCAGTGAGAATTCCATCTTCAATTAGGACATTTCGCTGCGTCGGGCATCCTTCGTCGTCGATCGCCACGGTGCCCCATTCGACGCCCATCGTCCCATCATCAACCAAGGTGACAGAAGGTGCGGCGACCAGTTCTCCAACGCGGTCGCGAAATACTGACGCCCCTTTGTTAACAAGATCTGCTTCAAGACCATGACCACACGCCTCGTGGAACAGCACTCCTCCCCCTCCTCGTTCTATAACCACCGGTAATTGTCCACTCGGCGCTGGGCGTGCTGCCAATTTCGTTATCGCGCGAGCTGCTGCTCGGCGTGCCATGGCCTCGATGTCGTGTTCTTCGAATAATTCAAATCCCACCGTGTAGCCCACAGTTTCTCGTCCTGTCTGCAAACCTTGGTCTCCAGTAGCCACACAATTCACCGACAGCAAAGTACGAGTTTGGTCATCAGCGTTGAAGAGACCGTCAGTGTTTGCAACCAGTATCCGGCGGCGTCCTTCCGAATACCGAACATTTACCTGGGTAATGGCCGCGTTCTCTGATCGGGCGGCAGCATTTGTTTGTTCCAGCAATTCAACTTTGCGGGTTTTAGAAACAGACTCCGGCAATATTCTTGCTCTGCTTTCAGCGGACCCGTTTCCGCTTAGAACAACCGGCTTAACCTGAGAGCCTCCTTTGGCGACAGTTGCAGCAGCTTGTGCCGCCTCGAACAATCCATTCGTTGTCAGATCAGACGTGTGCGCAAATCCTGTGATTTCTCCTACTGTCACCCGAATTCCGGCGCCTAGGTCTCTACTCGACGCCATCGCCTCGACTCGGTCTTCGTCGAAATCAGCAGAGGCACTCTGCCGGTCCTCGACGAAAATCTCGGCCCACTCCCCTCCATTCGACATCGCTTCGGAGAGAGTGTCTTGGACCAGGTTTCCATCCAGTAACGGAGAATCCGGTTTCATGCTCACTTGTACCTCTCTAGAGTCCGAGTTGGCTTCGGCGCCACAGTACCTTGATCAGCACCGATTTGGACTTCTCAGGGCCGCCGCTTCGGCCTAATCTTCCATCTCTCGTGTTACCGAAACCCATTTACTCGTTCCGTTTGCCGAAAAGGGCCTCCTTTGCGCTTCGCATTATTGCGAGTTCAGCCTTGCTGGTGTTATTGCTGACTCAATTTCCTGCCGATGATCTGCAGGCACGGTGGCCAGAGTGGCAAGCCTCGAGTTGGCTATGGATTTGTGCGTCTTTGACATCGACACTCGCTGCCTTCGGTCTCGCCTCCCTACGTTGGCTTGAAGTATGTAGGACGCTCGGCGCGACGATCAGCTTCTCTAAAGTATTCAGCTGCTTCCTGGCCGGTCAGTTTGTAGGAAATTTCCTGCCAACAACGGTGGGCGGAGATATTTTGCGCGTCACTCGAATGGGAACTGAAATTCAAGATCATTCAAAAGCCTTCGCTTCTGTCGTAATCGAACGATTGACGGGTTGGCTGGTGTTACCCGTTATCACTCTGTGCGCCTTAATTCTGAATCCCAGTCTCATGTCAGGTCGAAGAGGGGCAGTAGCGTTTGCGGCGGCTCTGAGCACATTAGCCATGCTCTCTGTCCTGATTTTTGTTGCACAACACCCTCGATTTGGCGGTCGACTCCAGGGCCAGAACCGTGTGACCGCTTCACTTGCAGCTGTTCACCAAGGTCTCAAGATTTACAGAAAAGTCCCAGGTTCGATGTTGCGACTACTGATCGTGGCGGTGACATTTCAGGCATGTCTTATAGCTGCTGTGATATGTATCGCTAACTCCATCGGGATACGTCTCGACACATCAACTTGGTTTGCATTTGTCCCGATGGTTTTTGTTGCCCAGGTGCTGCCCATCGCAATCGGCGGACTGGGTGTAAGAGAAGCCGCCTTGGTCTTTTTTCTTGGCGGTTCTTTCATTGCTAGCGGCCAGAGCGTGGTCTTAGGGCTCCTAACTTACGCTGTTACTCTCATCGCAAGCCTCACGGGTGTGGTGCCCTTCATATTTGGTCCGCGCCGTCAGAATACGGAGGGTGAGCTTTGACATCGCTCGAAACCGCTACTGATAAGAGGCGTTGGTGGAAAGAGGTTCTTTTCATACTGGGTTTCTACTTGGTTTATGCGCGAATCAGGAACCAGTTCGGTTCGAACGGTTTATTCGCCGCTACTACGACCACAGCAGCAGACAATGCCAGACGAATAATTGATCTCGAAAAAAAATTTGGTTTGTTCTTCGAAGAACAACTCCAGAACTTATTCATTGACTGGGGATGGTTCTTGTGGTTCTGGAATGTGTTCTACGGAAGTCTCCACTTCGTCGTGACGATTGCGACAGGAATATTTTTATTTAGAAAGTTCCCAGCACGATTTCTGAGATACCGCACGGGACTTGCCGTAACGACTGCCTTAGGTCTTATCGGTTTTGCGACTTTTCCTCTGATGCCTCCCAGGTTGTTGTCATCTCCACCTCCTTACGGCGGCTCGATGACTGACTTTGCCTTCATCGATTCTCTCGCTGTTCATGGGGGCCTTTGGTCGTTCGATTCCGGGACCCTGCAAGCAATTTCAAATCAATGGGCGGCGATGCCTAGCCTTCATCTCGCGTGGGCAGCGTGGTGTGCTTTGGCGTTGATTCCGATCCTGGAATCGCGGTGGACCCGGGTCGTCATGTGGGCGTATCCCATTGCAACCAGTTTCGGCATCGTTGTCACCGCCAACCACTATTGGGTTGATGGTTTGGCGGGGCTAATTGTCTTGGGTATGGGTATGGGATGTGCAAGGTGGATAGAAAGAATTCGTTTCAGTTGACAAGAGTCGTCTAGCTGGCGATGTCAAGTGACCTTTAGACGGTAGTGTGACCCGTATTCCGGCCAGCCAGTAATCATCCTATGCACATAGAAAAAATCCAAAGTCCCGCAGACCTGCGTGCGCTTGATAACGATCAACTTCAAGAACTCTGCACCGAAATTCGAGAGTTTTTGGTTGAGGCCGTTTCCAGAACCGGTGGTCATTTGGGATCCAATCTGGGCGCGGTAGAGCTGACCTTGGCGGTACATCGAGTGTTCGAATCGCCAAGAGACGTAATTCTTTGGGACACCGGTCACCAAAGCTACGTCCACAAAATCGTGACTGGCCGTTCAGACAAGTTCACAACCCTCCGTCAACGACATGGTTTGTCCGGATATCCCAGCGGCAGCGAATCTGAGCATGACGTAGTCGAGAATAGCCATGCTTCAACTTCGCTTAGCTGGGCTTCAGGGCTCGCTGCTGGCTTCGATCTAACGGGTCACGAACACAGGCAAGTTGTAGCAATCATCGGTGACGGCTCAATGACTGGAGGGATGGCATTTGAAGCGCTCAATAACCTCGGTCATTACGGGCAGAGGGCCGTCATTATTCTCAATGACAACGGAAGATCTTATGCTCCAACGGTTAGCCGTCTAGCTACGGTGATGTCTCGGCTACGCCAATCACCGAATTACGTGAAAGGCCGTCAAGCAGTCACCAGCATTCTCAATCGTCTACCTCTCGGAGACGAGGTCAAACGCGGTTTATCTGGGGCAGCAGCGGCCATGCGCGAAATGTGGGAACCTCCAGCCTTCTTCGAAACGCTTGGAGTTCGCTATCTCGGACCCATAGATGGCCACGATATTGATGCACTTGAATCGGCTTTTCGGGACGCTTCTTCGTACGAAGATGGACCGATAGTGGTCCACGTCCTGACGGATAAAGGACGCGGTTACGCGCCGGCCGAAGCGGACGTCGAAAAACACCTGCACGATATCGGGCTCTTTGATCCCGTGACTGGTAACTCTTCGTCAAAAGGTGGCAATACCTTCACTTCGGAGTTCAGCAGCGCTTTGATGAACATTGCTGAGCGTCGCGACGACGTTGTAGCAATTACGGCTGCGATGCCAGGTTCTACGGGATTACTTCCATTTCAACATCGTTACCCTGAACGATTCTTTGATACGGGAATCGCTGAACAGCACGCTTTGACATCAGCGGCTGGTATGGCCCAGGCAGGGCTCAGACCCTTTGTAGCTATTTATTCGACTTTCCTAGCACGCGGTTTCGATCAAGTGATGTACGACATTGGATTGCATGGCCTTCCTGTTGTCATCTGTGTCGACAGGGCCGGGATTACCGGACCCGACGGCGCATCACATCACGGGGTTCACGACATCGCTATGTATGCGCGCGTGCCGGGCATGACCATATTCTCACCCTCTTCGGTTCAAGAACTACCCATAATGTTGAATCAGGCACTTGAAATAGAGGATGGGCCTGTCGCAATTCGATGGCCGCGAGGCAACGCTGCCGAATCAGATGAAGTTGGTCAGGGAATGAACGCCCGTCTGGTTCATGATGGCGAAGATGTCGCGATACTGGCTGCGGGCAAGATGTTGACAGCTGCGGCCACCGCCACGGATTTGCTTGCCGAAGAAGGGGTGATGGCTGCACTCTGGGACCCCAGAGTGTTGAAACCAGTGGACAAGGAAATGATCCGGTCAATCATTGATTTCCCCTTGGTGGTTACCATCGAAGATGGAACCAGGGTGGGTGGATTCGGAAGTCTCGTTGCCGATGCTCTGCAGCGGCGTTCTGGTCCAATTCCTCGCTTACTTCAACTCGGCACCCCAGATGACTATTTACCTCACGGCGCTGAGTCCGAGCTGCATGCTGAGCTGGGACTCGATGCGTCGGGAATCGCGGCGCAGATAAACAAAACAATTAAGTCCATTCAACGTTAGGAAAGTGCCTGCGCATGAGGCCTTGGACGTGTCGCTTGATGGACGCGCAACGACCGTTCATTCACATGGCTGGAACGAACGGTCGTTGAATTCCTCTTTTCGCTTCCCTTTAGCCGATTTCAGAACCAACCACTGAAACGAACGAGACACAAGCACCAGGCTGACCACCCAAGTTGTGAGTCAAACCAAGTGTTTTGTCAGAATCAATTTGACGTTCAGGTGGCGCTTCACCTCTCAGCTGCAACCAACATTCAAAGAGCATTCTCAGACCTGATGCTCCAATGGGATGACCAAAGCTCTTGAGTCCCCCATCTGGGTTCACTGGTAGATCTCCATCAAGGTCGAAGGTTCCATTAAGTGCCTCTTTCCAGGCAGTTCCTTCGTCAGCGAATCCAAGATCTTCCATCAACACCAATTCGGTCGGCGTGAAGCAATCGTGTACCTCTGCCATTGCTATTTGGCTTCTGGGGTCACTGATGCCGGCCTGCTTATAAGCCTCTTCTGCTGATGCACGAACTTCTCGGAAGGTTGTGTAGTCATAGCTCGGATCCAGTGCTCCCGTCGCAGGTCCTGAAGAAAAGCTCAATGCCTTCACGTACAGGGGTTTGTCGGTGTACCGATGAGCATCTTCAGCGCGAACTATGACCGCTGCAGCTGAACCGTCGCTGACACCTGAACAGTCGAATATGCCCAAAGGTCCTGCTACCAGTGGAGAACCTGCAATTGTCTCTTTAGCTACCTCTTTACGAAATTGAGCCCGCGGGTTTAGAGCACCATTCTTGTGATTCTTCCAGGCGATGCGAGTTAGAACCTCTTTCATGGTTTCGTCATCTAAACCATTCTTATGCGCGTATGCGGGTGCCAGAAGGCTGAACGTAGCCGGGGCAGTCAGGGATGAATCAGTTCCATCACTAGGTGGTCTGCTGCCTGTCAGACCTGAGTACCCACTGTCCTTGAGTTTCTCAACTCCGATTGCCATAACTACGTCATATGCGCCAGATGCAACTGCGTAACAGGCGTTTCGGAAAGCTTCCGAGCCGGTCGCGCACATGTTTTCCAGACGGCTGACGGGTTTGTAGTCAATTTGTAGCGGCTTCGAAAGCGTTAACCCAGAAACTCCTGATCCCATGGTTCCTAGCCAGAAGGCATCAATATCGTCTTGGTTCACTCCCGCCGAGGCGTAGGCCTCGTGCGCTGCGTCAACGAGCATGTCGTCAGCGCCTTTATCCCAGTGCTCGCCGAAGGGCGTGCAGCCCATACCGACGATGGCGACCTGGTCCTTTATGCCATGTGAGGCCATGTCACTTTTCCTTTGTTGTGTAATACCAGTTTGGTAGATAAGAGCGTATCCCTGCAGGGATACTAAACAATTTCACTCATTCAGCGAGTGGGCGAGCCTTCCAGAAGTAGTTGTGTATTCCTTGCGCTGTGAACAGGCGACGGAAAGTCATCTCTACGCGATCCCCGATTTTTACTTCATTGGGATCTACATCCGTCATTTCTGCTTGGAACCTGCCACCGCCATCAAAGTCGATTACCACGGCCACGGTGGGAGGAGACAAAGAAAACGCTAGGTAGTCAACCGTGAACGTAGCAATTGTGGCTGGGGTATCAGCCATCCGGACTCGTTCCATGTCATCTACGGCGCCACCGTCCATCGACACCCGCATTGGGGGCAGATGGATTGCGCCCGAAGAACGATCTCGCGAACCTACGAAGGCGTACTTCCAGTCCTCTGAACGGAATGCTGGCGGAGCTCCAGGGCGATCTGGGTCCGGTCGTCTCGGCGGTTCTCTATCAAGAAATCCTCGCCAGGTTAAATACAGGTTGTAGTCCAGATTGTCGCTGCCGTTTTCGATCTGAGATTCGACGCTTGCGAACGGTGTGTAGTCAGCTATTGCATCTGTAGTGCGAAGAACACTTGCATTAGCCCCGTCTGCCAGGTGAACACAAAGGATCGTCTCTCCTGGGGCCGCGTCATCCAACGCCGACGCCACTAGTAGTGGCAGCTGAGCAGCTCCTGGGTTCCCGATGCGCCCAGCCAAATCATCAACTAATTTGTCGCCGGCGATTCTCGAAAGACTTCTAACTGCTCTTGCGTGAAGACCAGCTATAACCACTTTGTCCACATCTTCGAGCGTTAAGTCTGCGTCTTTAATAGCTCGTTCAATCGCGTCTTCAGCCAGGGTGAGGTAGGCCTGTTCACCAAATCGTTCTTCCCAAATTTTGCTGGCGCTCTCCCCTGGCAGCCTATAACGGTCAAGGAATTCACCAGTGGCTGCTGCACGTCCAATTGCGTGAGCAATAACTGGTGCGTCTTCATCGTCTCCGAACAAAATTGCGGCAGCGGCGTCACCACCACCACTTTCATCATTACTCGTCGGGTTACCTGTTCGTAGGTCAGAGATCACTGCCATGGAAATACCCGGAGTGCCTCGCGCTCCTGTTATTGCCGCTTCTGCGGACCGTGCTGCACCCCCCGCATCCACAGCCCATGTTTCCTGAGGTAGATCAAGGGCAGCCTGTATGGCGGTTGCATTGGTTTTGTCCAAATACGCTGGGTTTGCAGTCGCGAACCATATAGATGATGGCGTCACGGTGCTTCCCCGCAGAGCATTGCGTGCTGCCTCGACGCCCATGGTCGTGGTGT
>JAYZKK010000048.1:0-2561 GCA_036163555.1 Actinomycetota bacterium | reverse complement strand
GGTGGCCGCCACTACATTTGGTTCCGTGCATGTAACAGACACTGTCCTTTCGAGTTCGGTAGGTGGGACCCCACTGGTCCAACTCACCAAAGTTGTTCCCGATGGATGCGGCACGGTGTGGCTCAAGATGGAGTCAGTCAACCCGACCGGAAGTTACAAGGACCGCATGGCAGTTGCGGTTCTCGGACGAGCGATTCAAAGAGGTGACGTCCAACCGGGTGACAGGGTCGTCGAATACACAGCTGGAAGCACTGGCACAGCGCTCGCTTTCGTTGCGGCCCGGCTTGGTTTGAGGTTTGTTGCAGTTTCGTCCGACGCGTTCTCGGAGGCCAAGTTGAGTTCGATGCGCGCATATGGGGCAGAAGTCATTGTTGAAGAAAGTGAAGGGGGCGCGATCACAGCTGAATTAATCGGTCGCATGAAGAGCCGAGCACAAGAACTGGCTTCAGAGGACGACTGCTTTTACACCGATCAGTTCGGTTCCCCGGATGTGTTAGTGGGATATGAACCAATGGGTGTTGAGATTGCTGAGCAGACTGGCGGTGCCGTTGATGTCATTTGTGCTGGGGTTGGGACGGGTGGAGCTCTTATGGGAGCCGTCAACGGGCTTGATGGTAAGGGAGTTCATCCAGATGTGATCGCGCTCGAACCAGCACAATCTCCGCTATTGACGACCGGTGTGGGAGGCCCACACCGAGTTGAAGGTATAGGAGTCGGGTTCGAACCACCGTTCCTCGACCGTGAACGATGCGCAGAAATTCGGACGGTGGACGAGACCGCAGCTATGGAAATGTGCCGACGATTAGCTGTCGAGGAAGGCTTGCTCTGTGGCACTTCTACAGGCCTTAACGTGTGTGCCGCGATCGAACTAGCCAACGAGTTGGGCCCAGATTCCTCTGTCGTGACCTTTAACTGTGATAGCGGTTTGAAATATCTCGAAAGCGGCCTCTTTAGTTGACATGCCCAGATCACAAGACCGTTCTCCATGACTTTTTCCATGAGGTGTTCTGGGTGCAGAGCACGGGTGGCCCATGACGTAATAAATTCGATTCGGTTAAGTGCTATGAGACATTTTCTCTAGCAGCGGGACGGCAGGAGGTCACCAATGGAGTTCGGCGCAGTGTTTCCCACGTGTGAGATCGGCAACGACCCTGCACAAATTCGTGCTTGGGCACAAGCAGCAGAGGACCTTGGCTACCAGTACATCGTGACGTATGACCATGTGTTGGGTGCAGAACATGCGGGCAGGGAACCAAAACTCACAGGCCCCTACACGCAAGACCATCCGTTCCATGAACCTTTCGTACTTTTCGGTTTCTTGGCGGGTGTTACTAGCGCAATTGAGTTCGAAACGTCGGTCATCATTCTCCCTCAACGACAGACGGTGCTCGCAGCCAAACAGGCAGCTGAGGTCGATCTCCTCTCTGGCGGGCGTCTACGTCTGGGGGTAGGTACCGGTTGGAACCACGTCGAATACGAATCATTGGGAATTCCATGGGCGGGCCGGGGTCGCCTATTCGACGAACAGATAGAGCTACTGCGCCGGCTTTGGACCGAAGAAATAGTCGACGTTGACACTTCCCACCACCGCATAGAAAGAGCTGGGATCGCTCCACGACCACAGAAACCGATACCGGTGTGGCTTGGCGGCACCTCCGAAGTAGCCATGCGACGGGCTGCTCGCATCGGCGACGGATTCACGTTTGCTAGCGCTGGGAAAAGCACCGTTGAGCTTGCCAACCAACTCAGAGAGATGATCTCCGAAGAAGGCCGCGACTCTTCAACTTTTCCGATCGAGTTCAACATGCCCTACGGCCTTGGCCCGGAGAAGTGGGGTGGTCTAACCGACCAAGCTCGAAACGCCTCAATCTCTCACCTGTGCGTTAATACCATGAGCGTCACGTCAGCCTGGTCAGGGACACCGCCCTCTGGTCTTGAATCAGCCGATGATCACATCGCGGGTTTAGAAAGATTCATTACTGCCGTCACCTGATTCCGCGAAGACAAGAGCCACATAAATTTCGACGGTGCGCTCTTCGCCGTGACGTTGGTTTCGGTGACGCTCACACAGATACTGCAAGCAACATTTGCCTGACCGGTGTTTCAGACACGCGTTAGCGTGGCATATGGCAACCTCACGACGCACCGATGAATATCAGTCCTTCCAGTACCTCAAAGAAGGACCTGACTACCAGCATTACGAATTAGCACGCGAACTTGATCGCGTCCCACCAACAGAAGTACCGCTGACAGCTACTGAAGAAGAACGAGTTGATCGGCTTACGCGTGAATTTGTTTTGGTTTCTATGCATGACCATCCAAATCGGTTCCCAGACGACATCAGTGAGACACCGAGCTATGTCAAAGATGGACACATTTCCACCGCGTATGAAGGCCTCGCTCACTCAAGTTGGGACTGCGTATTCGACAACCTTCTCGATGGAATTTGCACCATCGAATCATCGAGCGGCTGGAAATGGACTGAAGTTCTCCACGACATAGGGATGAGATTGTGCGACATTGCCCATCAGGACTTCGTCGTACCCGCGACCTCGGTGTCA
>JAYZKK010000047.1:0-4031 GCA_036163555.1 Actinomycetota bacterium | reverse complement strand
GGTGGCCGCCACTACATTTGGTTCCGTGCATGTAACAGACACTGTCCTTTCGAGTTCGGTAGGTGGGACCCCACTGGTCCAACTCACCAAAGTTGTTCCCGATGGATGCGGCACGGTGTGGCTCAAGGTGGAGTCAGTTAACCCGACCGGAAGTTACAAGGACCGCATGGCAGTTGCGGTTCTCGGACGAGCGATTCAAAGAGGTGACGTCCAACCCGGTGACAGGGTCGTCGAATTCACAGCTGGAAGCACCGGCACAGCGCTCGCTTTCGTTGCGACCCGCCTCGGTTTGAGGTTTGTAGCAGTTTCGTCCGACGCGTTCTCGGAGGCGAAGTTGAGTTCGATGCGTGCATATGGGGCAGAAGTCATTGTTGAAGAAAGTGAAGGCGGAGCGATCACACCTGAATTAATCGGTCGCATGAAGAGCCGAGCACAAGAACTTGCTTCGCAGGACGACTGCTTTTACACCGACCAGTTTGGTTCCCCGGACGTATTAGTGGGATATGAACCAATGGGTGTTGAGATTGCTGAGCAGACTGGCGGTGCCGTTGACGTCATTTGTGCTGGCGTTGGGACGGGTGGAGCTCTTATGGGAGCCGTCAACGGGCTTGATGGTAAGGGAGTTCATCCAGATGTGATCGCGCTCGAACCAGCACAATCTCCGTTATTGACGACCGGTGTGGGAGGCCCACACCGAGTTGAAGGTATAGGAGTTGGGTTTGAACCACCGTTCCTTGACCGTGAACGCTGCACAGAAATTCGGACGGTGGACGAGATCGCAGCTATGGAAATGTGCCGACGATTAGCTGTTGAGGAAGGCTTGCTCTGTGGTATTTCTACAGGCCTTAACGTGTGTGCCGCAATCGAACTCGCCAACGAACTGGGGCCAGATTCCTCTGTCGTGACCTTTAACTGCGATAGCGGTTTGAAGTATCTCGAAAGCGGTCTCTTCGATCGATCCACCTAAATCACTGATGGGATTCGACCAGCCAAGCTTCAAACCCGCCAACTACCTCTATTGCATCCATTTTGATACGCCTAACGCATCGGTGTTGACGCTCAGCGCCACCCCGTAGCCGTCGTAACTGTCGATGAGACTCTCAAACTGTTCCGCAGCGCTGTTCCCTCTGATCTCAGACGCAGGTTTTGCGTAGAACTTGAGACGGTTCAGATCTATCTCTTCGGACTGGAGTTCCTCTTCGAATACGTCGATGGAGTAAATATCGGTGTCGCGGCCGCCCCAGATCCAAAGCCAAACATCTCCGCCCGGGGGAGCGTCAGGTGGAATAACACGAGAGAGTGTCGTCACGGCTTGAAGTCTCTCCGTAGGAGATGACAGGTCGAACGGGTATCGGTACCTGTATTGGAGTGCTAAATCTCCGTCGACGAGTCGCCGCCGCATAACTGTTTCAATGATCTTGTCGCATGCGTCTTCTAAGGCTTGCAACCCCTGAATACAGAAACCCTTATTTTCGTTGGTGTCCTCTTCAGATGGTCGAACCCCCATAAGCGGGATCGCCTTATCTCGCACGGCACCGAAATAGACGTTGTCGCCTGCAGCGATTAGCTCGGCTCCACGCTCTATGACCGCGTCAGCGCCCGACTCGTCGCGGGTTCGGAGAAGTTCATCAGCGAAAGAACCAAGCAATCGGATAGTGGAGCGTGCAGCGATTATTTGGTTTCGCAATGTTGGGTCTTGGCCCGTGGACAGTTGGGAGGCGTAGTTAAGGAGATCTTCGCTGGGTGGAAACGACCCAAACACAGCCGACGGGTCGTCTCTAGTTTCTTGCCACGCTTTTTCGTCATCAACTGGGGGAGGTTGCATAGGTGTGGGGTCGGGGACCAGTACCGCTGAAGTTATCCAGTTCGGCGGCATCATCAGAGCGCACGGACTTCCATGTTTGAAAGGGTGATCTTGCTGACTGAACAGGGAATCGCGGAGCACGAACATTCCGTTAGTTATTTGAATCAGAGTTCGCCATCTGCCCGCGACTTCTTCGGCTGTCGGTAACTGCGGTTCTGCGGTCTCGGTGGCTGTTCTCATTTCAGGGTTGTTGCCTTCATATCGCAGGTTGTCGAATAAGAAGTCAGAGGTGTGGTCTGCTCGCGGGATCACATTCCGGTAGCGACTATCCGCGGTCTCGATTTCGACGTCGTTTTGTGCGGAAATGGCCTGACATTGTTGCTGAACCACTACAGGTTGGATCTGTGACTCTGCTGAAGTGACTGTCGCGTCGCCGGCCTGTTCTTCGGAATCGATGATCGTGACAGCAGGAGTTGGTGGGTTCGCGGTTGCGTCGTCGGTGTCGGAGGTGCGTGAAACCACGATGCCGACGATTGCAGCGATAGCAATCATCACCGCCCATACAGCCACCAGTTTGCGGCCCACCAATTTCGGGGTAGCGGTTAGTTCCGTGGCTCCTTTGGACTCAATAAATTCGGTGAGGTCCGATACCGATGGACGATTACGAGGGTCTTGTTGCAGACAGAGCGATAACGCCTCTTTGAGTGGACTAGCAAGATCATCAACGTCAGGTTCTTCCGATGAGATTCGATACATGAGCGCGTCGTTGCGACCTGTACCGAATGGGTGCCGTCCGGTGGCTGCGAATGCCATGACGAGGCCGAAGTTGAAAATATCGGTTGCTTCTGTGACGTCTTCGTCTCTGATTTGTTCGGGGGAGATCCAGGCAGCAGTGCCGACGAAAGCGCCTGTTTGGGTGAGGCTGGTTTGTTCTGCGACAACGCTGATGCCAAAGTCGAGAACTTTGATGCCGTCTGGTCCGTAGATCACGTTTGACGGTTTGAGGTCGCGATGAATGATTCCTGCGTTGTAGATGTCGTTCAAAGCTTCTACGAGACCTTCTGCTGCAAGCCAGAGTGAAGGCCCTTGAAGTGGTCCGTGGTCTTTGACCAGATTTTCTAGTGTCGGTCCTTCCAATCGTTCCATCACGAGGTACGTCTGATCATCATCGATAACGACGTCAAGGACTTGTACGGTGCGATCGCCTTCGACCCGCCGTAAAGCTTCAGCCTCTCTGGCGAGGCGACGGCGCAAAGCCGGATCGTCGGAGAGTTCAGGTCGTAGAACCTTTAACGCCACAGGAGAACCATCAGCGGCGGTAGCGGCGTAGACGACACCGAAACCACCGCTACCAAGCCGTGCCTCAAGGGCGTATTCGTCAATGAAGCTCGGGTCAGAGTCTCTTAGGGCCTCCCAATTCGGATAACGAGACTGTGACATTGGAACTTTGGGTCCTTCGACGGTGCGATCGACAGTTGATGTGGCAGAGAACAAAGCTGCCTGTCAATCTATAGAAGAAGCTGAAACAGTGAGGGCGCGGGTGTCTTTCGAAATCACATATCGTGATCCCAGCAACGGCGAACTACATCAACTAGCTGTCAACGAGTCTGTTTCGGCTGGTCGTGAGCCTTCCGATGATGGGCTGGCTCTGTCAGCAGGTTTGAATGATCCAACTATTTCTGGTGATGCGGTTCGGATTAGTGAGCGGGTTGGCGAAAGCGAGCTAATTATCGAGAACACCAGTCGGTACGCGCCCATAGAAGTGCAACGAGATATCGGTTCTAGTTCCTTGGCGCGAACCGACAAGCTCATTGTCTCCGACTCAGAGTTCACCGTTGTTGTGCCTGGCAAATTTTTTGAACATTCACTCGACATTAAGTTCGCTGGAACAGAACTATCCCCTCCGGAATCAGGGGCCACCCAAAACTTTGTGCCAGCCGACTTCGAGTTGCCGGACGAACGACGAGAAGTTCTCGCTCATCTCTGCGCACCAATGTTCTACCCCAGTCGTTTCAGCAGCGGAAACTCAGCGACCGACATATCAGCCCGCATTCAACGACGCGGTGGTGCTGTCACAGCCAAAGAGGTCAACAACAAAATTCAACGGACCAAAGAAAGCATCGAAGAACAATGCCTCACCGAATTAAACAACAGGGAAGAGCTCGCTGCCTTTTTGGTTACCCACAAACTCATCACAAAACAAGACGTACGCGACTTCGTACTTGAC
>JAYZKK010000046.1:0-4912 GCA_036163555.1 Actinomycetota bacterium | reverse complement strand
GCTGATGCTGGTTGGACCTGGGCCAGCCTGATGTTTGTAATTGCCGCGGTACATACTGCTATCGGCCTTGGAGCTTTTGGATTTCTGTTGGAGGAGGGTTGATGACGTCAGCAACACACAGCAACGCGAAGATGACCGCAACGCCAGTAACCCGCGTTCTTGGGGTCTTGGCCATGGCAGCGACAGCGTTCATGGCTGTCCTAGGGCTTTTGATTTCTCCCGCCGATGTAATCCAGGGAGAAGCGGTGCGCATGCTGTACTTACATGTGCCTTCTATATGGATCGCGTATGGCGCGTTTGCCCTGACTTCGGTCTCCAGCGTTCTGTTTTTGCGTGGGAGGAATCGTAGAGAGGACCAAGGCCGGCATTATGACCGACTGGCGGGTTCCGCAGCCGAAGTTGGAGTTGTTTTCACGGGAATTACGCTGATCACGGGAATGCTGTGGGGGAAAGTTACCTGGGGAACTTATTGGCAGTGGGATGCGCGACTTACCACCACGATCTTGCTGTTCGTCACATATCTGGGGTATCTAGCGCTGAGGCGGTTGCCAGCTGATCCGATGGTTCGGAGCCGACGGGCGGCAGTCATGGCGCTCATCTCATTTATCAATGTGCCGATTGTTCATTATTCCGTCGACTGGTGGCGGACTCTGCACCAAAAGGCAAGTCTTAGTGTTGGGCGTAAACCGGAAATAACTGGCGAAATGTATTGGACGTTGCTGTACTCGACATTGACTGTGACCATTGTCGCCGCATGGCTGATCATTCACCGCTATCGAGTAATCCGGTTGGAAGAATTACGTGATGAAGAGGCCTTAGCAGCACTGATTTCTTCTCGTCTCAAAAAAGACGATGGGAGCAACTGATGATGGGGACTGATTATGAGTGAGGTAGCGACAGTTGTAACCGGTTGGGGAATTACCTTCATTGTTGTTGCTACCTATTCGATGTGGGTTGTTTCGCGCGGCAAGATCATTGGTCAGGAGCTCGGTATTGGTGAGATGGAGCAGGTTGACCCTAGAAAAGACGCTGACGCGACAACGGATCTTTAACAATGGACTTGACTCCGCGACATGAGGTTGAAGCCCCGGACGAATTGCGTCAGAAGATGCACCGTCGACGTCGCCGGACAGTGTTAGCAGTAGCCCTAATATTGATCGTGGCTATGGCCTTCATTACAGCGCAGGGGCTCCGAAACGCCACCTTGTTTTTTCGAAACGCCAATGAAGCGGTGGAACAGCGCGTCGAGTTAGGCGACCGTCGTTTTCGAATACAGGGACGAGTCATTCCGTCGACCGTCGAAAGTGAATCTGGAGTAACTACTTTCGAAATCATTCACGACTGTGCGGTCGTTTCTATACGGCACTCAACTGATCCTCCCGAACTGTTCAACTCGCCCTGGATTCCAGTGGTGCTGGAAGGAAGTTGGCTGATTGGCGAAGTCCGAAACGTAGCTGGCAGCGACACCCACTACTTCGCTAGTGATCGCATGCTTGTGAAACACACCAACGAGTACGCCTCAGCCAATGAGCAGCGGTTAACGAATGAGCCTCCAGAAGGTTTTCTTGATCAATGCTTGTTCGAGGTACCGGCAGCTACGTCGTGATAGCACTTCTTGGCACTCTTGGGGTTGCCGTCGCTTTCGTTGGAGCAATAGGTGGAGTGATGACGTTGGTGTCAGCTCTAGCGTCCAAACGCCAAGACCACCACCGACGCGCAATCACGTGGGTCTTTGTCATGGCAGGTGGCTGCGTGCTAGCCGTGACCGCGATGGAGATAGGGCTGCTACGAGACGATTTTTCAATGCAGTATGTCGCGGCAAATTCGACTCGAGCGACACCAATGCTCTACAAAATTGCGACCTTGTGGGGAGCCCTTGAAGGTTCGTTGTTGCTGTGGGCATTTGTGCTCTCTGTATATGTGACCGCTGTTTCTATTAGTTTCCGACGACGAATCGAAGATCCCCTGGTCGCATGGGCATTGCTCACAATGCTTGCGGTCTGCGTTTTCTTCTTGGGGCTTCTGGTCGGCCCAGCGGACCCATTTGGCACCTTGTCCGTAGCACCTATTGATGGCGATGGTTTGAATCCCCTGCTGAGAAACCATCCACTGATGGCTATCCATCCGGTGATGCTGTATTTGGGTTATGTCGGTTTCACAGTGCCGTTCGGGTTTGCGGTAGCAGCCCTTGTGACGGGTCGCCTTGGTGAAGGTTGGTTGTTACTGACTCGCATCTGGACGCTTATTGCATGGGTGAGTTTGACAGTTGGAATACTGCTCGGAGCGTGGTGGTCATATGAAGTATTGGGATGGGGCGGGTACTGGGCTTGGGACCCCGTAGAGAACGCCTCGTTTCTGCCGTGGCTGACTGGAACGGCGTTCATTCACTCTGTGATTGTCCAAGAGCGCAGAGGCATGTTACGGGTGTGGAATCTCTCCCTCCTGTTAGCGACCTTCGCGTTAACCATCTTCGGAACTTTTTTGACCCGTTCTGGGGTGATCGACTCCGTCCATGAGTTCAGCGCCTCGAGCTTGGGACCGTTGCTTCTTGCGTTCTTCGCACTGATTTTGGTGGTTTCGGTAGCACTCGTTGGGTGGCGGGGAGACCAACTTCGTTCCCCGGGTTCAATCGATTCGCCGCTGTCGCGTGAGGGAGCGTTTCTTGCTAACAACCTTTTGTTCACTCTGTTTGCGTTCATTGTCTTATTAGGGACTGTGTTTCCCTTGATCGTTGAAGCCATTAACGGCGATCAGTTAGCGGTCGGGCGACCTTATTTCGACCGGATGCTTCTCCCCATTGGCATTGCGTTGCTATTGGTGATGGGGGTAGCCCCAACACTTACTTGGCGATCCACGGCAGGATCGGTTCTGGGGACCCGGGCTTTGGTGCCTGCGGCTATCGGAGCAGCGACGATGGTTTTAGCTTTGCTGGCTGGCGCTGAAGGTATAGGCCCCGTTATGGGTATAGGACTAGGTGGTTTCGTGATTGGCTCATCGGCGCGTCACCTTGTTCTTGCTGTTGTTCGAAATGGATGGAGAGGCATTACAGGACGATCTGGTGGAGGAATGGTCGCCCACATCGGAGTTAGTTTGCTCGCTTTTGGATTTATAGCGAGCACCTCATTCAGCGAAGAAGGCGAGTTTCAACTGCGTCCAGGGGACCAAGGCTCGGTCGCTGGTCATCAAATAATGTTTGTCGACATAGTTGATGAAATGGATGGACCCAACCGAGTCGTACGAGCACAAATCCACGTAGAAGGGAGAGGTATTTATTCACCAACGATCACCCAATACCCCACCTTTGGAAGGCCAATTGCTACTCCATCTGTGGCCACGAGTTTCATTGACGACGTTTATTTGAGTCTGGTCGCTATACCTGAAGAAGACAGTGACATGGTCGTGATACGGGTACTTGTGGAACCACTTGTGGCATGGATGTGGGTTGGAGGTCTAGTAATCGCTGGAGGCTCTCTTTTGGCGATAGTGCCGGCGAGGAGACATGTTCGAGTCGACTCCGAAGAGGTCGACGTGTGACGGCTCGAAATGTTCGGACTGTGCGCTTCGTAAGTGCAGCTATGGGACTCATCCTTTTCGGGTTTGTAGTCATCCTGGCCGCCAGAGAAAGCGGCACGGGGACCGCTTCGAGAAGTCCACTGATCGGAGAACTTGTGCCAGCAGTGGCAGGGGTGAGTCTCAACGAAGCGACCTTCGATGTGGATGATTTCTCCGACAGTTGGGTGCTAATAAATTTTTTCGCTTCTTGGTGTGTGCCTTGTGAAAGAGAACACCCGCAGTTAGCAGAGTGGAGTCGACGTCACAAGAAAGATGGAGTTGTGGTCAGCATTCCGTTCGGTGATACCGAAGAAGATGCGCGAGCTTTCTTTGCAGACCATGGAGGTGATTGGCCCGTATTAATGGACGGCGATGCCGCGTGGGCGGTCGCCTTCGGTGTTTTGCGACCCCCAGAGTCCTTCTTGGTTGGTCCCGGCGGTATCGTCGTCGCAAAGTGGCAGGGGCAGATAACGGCTGATGAAGTGGACCGAGTTGTGAATGATCTCGAAGCGAAAGCCGCTGACCGATGAAGCAACGACACTGGATCTCTTGGTTTTGTGTCGCACTCGTGTCGTCGTTGGCCCTGGTAGCTGCGGCGATGGTCGATGACCCTCCCGCTACCGAAGCTCAACGCGCCTACGAGATAAAGGCAACGATGTTGTGTCCGGTGTGCGACGGCCAAAATGTTCTCGAATCGAATGCCCCAGTTGCTGCGGCTATACGAGCTCAAGTCGATGAACTTGTGTATGAGGGGCGTTCTGACGAAGAAATCCGGGCTTGGATGGCCCGCCAATACGGAAAGGATGTAAATGCCAATCCTCCGCGAACAGGGATCGCGTCACTGATATGGATAGTTCCTGTTTTCGTAGCTGTCGCTTCAGCAGGCTTTTTAGTTTTCGCTTTCAGAAAGTGGCGGGTGGGCAGGGGAGCTGAACTATCTGACGACGACCTCAAAATAGTGTCATCGCTTCGGGAGCCAACTTGACGGAGTGCCCCCCGGCCTCCGCGGGAGGCGCGAAGTTGACCGAAGAACAAGAGTTTCTTTTGAGGTCGTTAGATGATTTAGAGAAAGAGCACTCAAATGGCGATCTCAGCGACAATGAATATGAAACGCTGCGAAATGATTACACTCACCGCCTTGCCACCGTCACCCGCAGTCCTGCAGGATCTGAACCCCCCTCACCATCGCAGAATTCGAAACGTTACTTGTGGTGGGTAGGAGTGATTGCTGTTGTCGGGATCGCGGCAGGTTATGCAGTGGCTCAGTCCTCAGGATTACGTGCCCCGGGTGAACCGCTTTCAGGAGAGATTGATCGCTCACCTCGAAACCGGTTAGCCAGCGCTCAAAGTCTGTTCTTTG
>JAYZKK010000045.1:0-45282 GCA_036163555.1 Actinomycetota bacterium | reverse complement strand
TTGCGCAATGTGACAAGTGCCCGGTCATGTCCAACCATGACACCAGCAAGATGTCCTCCGACTATTCCGAGCGCCTGAATTGCTGCCATAGCTGTTGGCCCTACAACGCGATAGTTGATGTATCCGTCAGCGCTTCCGAACAAATTCCATCCGCGATCGAACGGGTCACTCATTTGTATGAACAACTGTTGGCCTTCAAAGACAGCCATTCCTGCGTAGTGAGCAATGGCGTAACCAACAGCCACCGGAACCAGCGAGAGCGCAAATCCATCTTCGAAATCGGCGTCATCGTTGCCATCTCGTCGTTGCATCCATCGGACACAACCCAAAAACAATGCCGTAACCAACGACATCGAAAACAGCAACCCGACGGTATTGAAAGCTGTGGCGTTCCATCCGGTGCGACCTCCAATAATGTCACCCCACCAACCCGTCCTTGATAACCCGTCAAAAGAGGTACCTCCCAGAACTATGAGCACGACTGCGGCCAAACCCTTTTGAACCGGTATTTGGCCGAGCCCCACGAGGGGACGTCGGCAACGCAAAGAGTTGCCAGAAATATGGATCGGCGACATGGAGGCCACAAGTCGAACAAAGACAGCTAAAGGGTCATGTGATCGCAACCATTCGCGGCCATAAAGACACGCCCCAATTCCACTCCACGCGGTCCACACAAGCAGCAGCACGGTCAAAGGAGTCCGACCGGCCGGTCGATGATATGCCAGTTCCAACCAAAGAAACCCTGCCAACAATGTCGCGGCTGCATGCAGATTCCACTCTTTGGTCCCGCCATCGTCAGACCGACGATCCCCTAAGGCCGCCAATATTTCAAACGGGCTCATCCAACGCCACAAGTCACCCAAAAAGGCTGATCCAACGGGGACAAAAACCCAGAGAGCTACGAACACTATCCGAGGTGCAATATTGACCACAGTGTCATCTGCAACCCAGAAACAAGAGGCTAAAGCCGTGCCAAGCAACAAAACACCCAGTGTGCGGCCAAGGAGCAAGCCAACTCTTCCAGCCACAGAATTGGTCATCAGTAACGAACGGCCAGGTTCTGCTCCTGGGAACTGTGCCTGTCGCCATCCCGACACTAAGGCCGCGAAGGAGATCATGAGAGCTGCCGCTGCCACCAACCCTAAAGTCGTTACCGACATCGGCAATTCACCTGGCGGGCCGACACCATGCGCGTAGATGGGCGTAACCATTGAGTTGATGGTAGAGGTAGACAGACAAATAGGCATTTACCTCCAAAGTGGGGGTAGTGTTTCCCAAGTCGCTAATCCGCATGAAGGGACCCAAATGAGTACCGACGCCTCGACCGACCCGGTCATAGTTGCAACCGCCCGTAGCCCGATCGGTCGAGCCTTTAAAGGCTCTATGACCGAGATCAGGCCCGACGATCTCAGCGCTCAAATCGTCAACAAGGTCTTGGAGAAAGTCCCCGAACTTCCTCCTGAAGAGATCGAAGACCTCATCATGGGAACCGGGTCGCCTGGCGGTGAACAAGGTTTCAACATCGGGCGAGCTACCGCAGTACTTGCTGGCCTCGGAGATGTTCCGGGCACAACCGTTAACCGCTACTGCTCCTCTTCGCTCCAGACCATCCGTATGGCCGCCCACGCCATTAAAGCCGGTGAAGGCGATGCGTTCATCGCAGCGGGTGTTGAATGTGTCTCTCGTTACGGGAAAGGAAATGCTGACAGCCTCCCTGACACTGCCAACCCGATATTTAAAGCCCCGGGTGAACGATCAAAAGTACGTGCTGAAGGAGGACACGGAGATTGGACTCCTGCAGAAGGCCTTCCGGACCTGTTTATCGCTATGGGCCAGACTGCAGAAAACGTGGCTGAACTCAAAGGTGTGAGCCGTGAGGCAATGGATGAGTACGGAGTGATGAGCCAAAACAAGGCTGAGGCTGCAATTAGCCGCGGCTTCTTCGAAATGGACATCACACCGGTCACCATGCCAGACGGAACCATCGTCTCTACAGATGATGGTCCACGAGCTGGTGTCACCTTGGACGCGGTGTCCCAATTAAAGCCCGCATTCAGACCTGACGGTCGCGTTACCGCTGGTAATGCCTGCCCACTTAATGACGGAGCAGCCGCTGTTGTTGTGATGAGCCGCAAACGCGCCGAAGAGTTAGGAATCACTCCCCTAGCTCGAATAATCGCAAGCTCAGTGTCAGCTCTCAATCCTGAAATCATGGGATTGGGCCCAATTGAGGCAATCAAACGTGTTCTGGCTCGGGCAGATATGACCATGAGCGACATCGACCTCGTAGAAATCAACGAGGCCTTTGCTGCCCAGGTCATTCCTTCAGCCGATGAATTGGGAATCGATATGGTCGACCAACTCAACGTGAACGGCGGGGCAATCGCTCTCGGTCATCCCTTCGGTCAAACTGGGGCCCGGATCATGACAACCCTGCTCAACGGCCTCGAGGACTCCGACAAAACCTTCGGGTTGGAGTCTATGTGTGTTGGTGGTGGCCAAGGAATGGCAATGATCGTTGAGCGGTTGAGCTAACCACACTTAATGAACGATCTGTTTTGGCGTCCACCTAGTGGGCGCCAAAACATTTTTTGCTCAGCTACTGCGTATCCACCCTGAGACAACTTCAACGTGGCTCGTTTGAGGAAACATATCTACGACATCAACTTGGTCTAGTTCATATCCCGCTGCGATCATCAAAGATGCATCTCTTCCCAGAGCACCAGCATCACAAGAAACGAGAAGAACATGTGGTGCCTCGGTCTTACGGATCTGATCAACGCCTTCGGCCCGTAGTCCGCTGCGCGGTGGATCCGCTATTACTACATCGGCAAGTTCAGGAACCCACCGTTCAACTTGAGTCCGATGGATAGTCACGTGTGGTCCAAGATTGTGCATGGCGTCTTTAACAGCCGAACCTGACGATTCAACTGCTGTGACCTTTTCAAACCAGTCACCGACAGTGCCAGAAAACAGTCCCACCCCGGCATAGAGGTCAACTAGAACCTGCTCACCAACATCGTGCGCCGTAAACCATTCCGCGGCCAGTGCCGTCAACATCTCAGCACCCTCGGGAGAACTCTGAAAGAACGACCGAGCGGAAATCTTCCAGTCGATTCCCGCGGCTTCCTCAACTATGTAGGCGTTTGCGCCCTTACGAGCTTGGTTTCTGCCCACGATCTTGACGTCGTCCGGTAATCGGAAGTTCCTCACATGGGGTTCTCCCATAACCAATCGATCACCGGTACGGGATCCAACTCGAATCGTGACTTCAGCGGCATCGGCGAAAAAGCCCTCAGCCAAGATGTCTTCCATCAATGGATGAGCTACGAAGCAGTCATTGATTTGGACCAACTCATTCGACCGTGACCGCCTGTATGCGGCTCTCCCATTATCAACCGCGACTCTCAAGGTCGTCCGGTAATGCGACGTGGCTGGACCAGCAACATATCCGACATCTGGTGGAACGACCGAACCAAGCTTGACGAGCGCGTCTTCAACGGTGGAAATTTTTGCCTCCGCCTGAGCTTCTTCAGTTAAGTGCTGCCAGTCGCAGCCGCCACAGCCTCTGTGAACATGCTGACAGGAAGGTTCGCGTCGCCCTTCTCCAGCCGAAATGATCTCGAGAATGCTCCCCCGCGTATACCTACTTTTCTCTTGGGTCAACTCAACTTGCAGTTCATCGTTAACTGCGGCACCAGCCACAAAGACGATCCGTCCGTCTTCTAGACGGCCCACTCCTTCGCCTCCAACAGCTAGATCGTAAATGTTGACCCTTTTAGACATCAATCCCAGACTACGGTCCACTACATGAATCGCCCCATCCAGATCGTTCCTTCTGTACTACCAGCTGACTTTTCCCGACTCGGGGAAGAATGCGTTGCCCTCGAAGCTGCCGGAGTTGATCGGATTCAGTGGGACGTGATGGACGGAAACTTTGTTCCCAACCTGACATTTGGACCTGACGTCATTGCAGCTTGTCGAGAACATGTGGATGTCATGTTCGAAGCACATTTGATGGTCACTAACCCTGATGAAATGCTTCCTAACTACGTTGAGGCCGGCTGCCAGATGGTCATCGTCCACGTTGAAACAACATCCCACCTTCACCGGACCCTTGGGCGAATCAGGGATCTGGGATGCAGTCCGGCTGCGGCACTCAATCCTTCCACTCCACTGGATTCAGTTGCTTCGGTTCTCGATATGTTGGACATGGTGTTGGTCATGACAGTCAATCCCGGGTTCGGCGGTCAGGCCTACATTGCAAGCATGGAGTCCAAAGTAACCGCGCTGCGGAACCTCATCGAAAAAGGCGGCTACGACGTCGATATTGAAGTGGACGGCGGAATTTCAGCTTCAACGATTTCCGGGGCTGCGGCTGCGGGAGCAAATGTGTTGGTTTCTGGAAGTGCTCTGTACAAGTATGAAGAGGGTCTCGAACACGGGGTTCAAGACCTTCGGCGCATAGCTACAGAAGCCCAGTCGGGGTGACACCAATCCTGCGCTGCACTGTCGCTATCGTCGCGACAATAGTTGTGGCCGGTTGCACTACTGCGAACCAGGAAGCCTCATTCTGTGAAGCGTCAGTGGAATTGCAGAAAGTTGATGCGCTCAGCGCAGAAGTCTCGCCTTCAGATGACGCTGCGACCAGAGGCGCTTTAACTCAGACTGCAGCGCAAGCAGCACGCGTAGCCAAAGAAGCACCCGATGAAATCCGAAGAGACGCTGAGCTTGTAGCGGCTTTCTTATTGGCGTTAACCAACGCTGTTAATAACACCAAATTCGAAGACTCATTAGAACGATCAGCTGCGATCGGAGCTGCTCAACAAGAATTCGAAGATCAGTTATCGGACTCCGTAACGAAACTCGCCGCATTTGTGGCTCGCACCTGCAGCCCTGCTCCAGGATCAGACTGAGCGACGCTAGATTATTTCGCCTCGTTTAACGATCACATGATCGCAGAGTCCGTACTCTTTGGCCTCTTCAGATGTAAACCAGCGGTCCCGTTCACTATCGATTTGAATTTGATCCACATCTTGGCCACTGTGCAGAGCTATTCGTTCAGCCATCAGCCGCTTGATATAAGCCATCTGTTCGGCTTGGATCGCTATGTCCGAGGCCTGTCCTCTTACTCCACCTGACGGTTGATGCATCATCACTCGAGCATGCGGCAAGCAATATCTCTTGTCCGCTGCTCCTGCTGTTAGAAGGAACTGACCCATTGAGGCTCCCAGACCCATACAGACCGTGGCAACATCACACGAGACAAACTGCATCGTGTCGTATATGGCCATGCCTGCAGTGACAGACCCACCAGGACTGTTGATGTACAACCAAATATCTTTTTCTCTGTCCTGACCCTCTAAGAACAGCATCTGGGCACAAAGGATGTTGGCTATCTCATCATCCACTTCGGTACCAAGAAAAACGATTCGGTCATTAAGTAAACGGTTGTATATCTCACCGGGGCCAGCTGGGATTCCAGTGGACAGCGCACTAGCGGAATGAAGCTCTGACATAACTTGGAGGTTATCTGCTGTCAGCGGCAGCACCTTGGTCCGTCGTAGGCTCATTACATGCATATTGATGAGCTTCCAACCCCGGCTTTATGGGCAGATGTTGATGTTCTGCGATCCAACATCGCTGAGATGGCCAAGCGATTGCCGGGAAATCGGCTACGTCCGCATGTCAAAGCCCATAAGACAAGCGCTCTTGCTCGACTTCAGCACGATGCAGGTCATCAAGGTTTTACATGCGCTACCAGTCGCGAAGTCTTGGGTTTAGCTAAGGCGGGCCTAGGAGACGATCTACTTCTAGCAAATGAAACAGTTGACGTAAGCCGACTCGAAGCAATGGCGGCCACCAACGCGCGGGTAACAGTTGCCGTTGATAGCGACGCAACTATCGATGCCGCAGCCGAAGCCGGCATAAGAGAATGTGTCATAGACATCCGAGTCGGATTTCGTTGCGGATGCGAAGTTGACGAAGCTGCTCAACTCGCTGACCGTGCTCGCGCTTCAAACATCGTGGTTCGTGGAGTTATGGGTTACGAAGGACACGCTATGGGCGTAGTAGATATCGATCGCCGTCGCGAACTGGTGAAAGCAGCGATGGAACGACTTGTAGAGGCTCACAGCTTGGTTGGTGGTGAGCTAATAACCGGTGGTGGGACCGGAACTCATGCAATCAACACTTGGGTCAATGAGATACAGGCTGGGTCGTACGTGCTCATGGACACCGCATATACCGAACAAACCGACCAGCCCTTTAGCCAAGGTTTATTCCTGCAATCAACAATTGTGTCAGTAGCCGAAAAGTTCGCTGTCTGCGACGCAGGTCTTAAAGCTCAAGGAATGGACCACGGCAATCCAAGTTGGGGAGGTGGAGAAATTTTGTTTTGTTCTGACGAACACACGAACCTCGTCCCAGACGATCCACTAAAAGTTGGAGACCGGGTTTCTCTAACACCAGCTCACATCGACCCGACAATGGCGAAGCACCAAGTGCTTCATCTGGTCTCAAAAGGCGAGGTGATAGATCGATGGGATATCGATCTACGCCACTGGTAATTAGTCTTCCAACAGCTTCGCTAATGAGCGAAACGCTCTACCGCGATGACTAATGAAGTTCTTCGCTTCAGCTTCCATTTCAGCGAACGTCAACCCTTTACCTTCGTCCGGGGCAAAGACTGAGTCATACCCGAAACCGCCGCTGCCACTGGGGCTTGAGGTGATGGCACCTTCTACTACGCCGTGCGCCAAAATTTCGTGTCCGTCGGGAAAAACCACTAACGCGACAGTGCGGAAACGAGCGGTACGTTCACCATCGGGAACTTCTCGCATCTCATCAAGCAGCTTCAACAAATTTTCGACATCAGTTGCTGACTCCCCCGCAAATCGCGCGCTTCGCACCCCAGGCAGGCCTCCTAACGCATCGACTTCAAGGCCTGTGTCGTCAGCGACTGCGGGAGAACCAGTTTGGTTGCAAACCGCAACGGCCTTGAGCCGAGCGTTACCTTCAAGAGTTTTTTCGTTTTCGATGATCTCTCCTAGATCATGAGGCCGCGGCTCTATCTCATGACCACTGAGGATCTCGGCTATCTCAATAGCCTTATGAGCGTTGGCTGAAGCCATGACCAACCGCACGGGTTTTAGTCTGCGTTTTCGGACAGCGTCGACCGCTGAAGATCAATAATCTCGCTAATGCCTTTTTCCGCCAAGCGGAGCAACCCGTCTAATTGCTCACTATCGAACGGGTCTCCTTCAGCTGTGCCTTGCACTTCAACGAATTTTCCAGAACCTGTCATCACCACGTTCATGTCAACTTCGGCACCCGCGTCTTCAACGTATGGCAAATCCAAACAGAGATCTTCTCCCACTATGCCCACAGAAATCGCCGCGCAATAATCAGTCAGTGGATTCTCGCTCAAAGTTCCGTCATCAACCAGTCGACTAAACGCGTCGTGAAGAGCTACGTACCCGCCACAAATTGATGCTGTCCGGGTACCCCCATCGGCTTGCAGAACATCGCAGTCAACAGTTACTTCACGTTCACCGAGAACCTTCATATCGCAGACAGCTCTGAGGGCACGTCCGATGAGTCTCTCAATTTCGAGTGTTCGACCTTTTTGTTTTCCTTTTTTTGCTTCACGGCCAACGCGTTCTCCACTAGACCCGGGAAGCATCGCGTACTCGGCGGTGACCCAACCTTCGCCATTACCTCGCATCCATCGTGGGACATCATCGTCGATAGACACCGTGCACAGAACTTTGGTACGGCCGAAGCTCACAAGTACCGACCCTGGGGTCTGGTCGGTGAAATTACGTTCAAACGAGATGGGACGTAAATCATCATTGGCTCTGCCATCGACGCGCATTGAATTTCCTTTAGTTGTTTGTGATTGAAAAGGTACGGCCTGTGGTTGCCAGTTCAACCCTGCCCTCGAAAACAGCCGATGCTTCCTCAAGATGTCTCGAAGGATCTGATCCCGGTGGAACATGGGTAACGATGAGTTGTTTCGCTCCCGCCTCGTTCGCCTCTACCGCCAAGTGTCGACAGCTGATATGTGGAATGGCCGGGTCAGCAGTGCCATCCAACAACGTGCCCTCCCCTAAGACAATATTGGCGTCATACCCTAATTCGGAAATCGACCAGTTCTGACCTGTATCTGAGGTGTACACGATCGATTCCTCATCACAGTTGAATCGCATAGCGAGGGTCTCCACTGGATGGTCAGTCTGAGAGAAACAGATTGAGATGTCTCCTACTTCAGCGACCGAATCATCGGTGACTATCTCCCAATTAAAGAAATCACTGCTGTCCCCATCAGGTTGAAAGGCGTCAGTGACACGCCTCACATCAAATGTCGATATCACTCTCATCTCGGAAACAGATGTGAAGTACTTGTAAGCGTTGTACACGACCGGAAGCTCCGCACAATGGTCAGGGTGATGATGCGAGACAACAATGGCGTCAACTTGGTTTAGATCAATGTTCTGTTGCAAATTGGCAAGGGTGCCAGGACCACAATCAACCCAGAGATTCGTCTCAGAGGATTGGATGAGATATCCGCTGCACGCCTCGCCCGCAGCTGCGTAACTTCCCGAACATCCAAGAACAGTAACCGAGAGTCCCGTCATACAGCTAAGGCTACGCTCGTCGAAGACTCGGTGTGAGCGATGCGAAAAATTGTCTCAGAGACTTCACCTTCAGTGCCTCGTCCAAGAAACGATTGCAGTTCAACTTCGCTGTTTTTGTCCTAGCCTCCGGCTACCGCTGGCAATATTCGGACCTCATCGCCATTGCTGAGCTCTGTATCCAAGAACTGTAAATCGCGAATATTCGTTTCGTTCCGGAAAATGGTTATGAACGGGTACAACATTCCTTGGTCGTCAAATAAATGGGTCCGAAGCGCCGGATATAGATCAATCAGCTCCATCAAAACCTGACCCACATTTGAACTACCCAACCTGGCACGTGATTCACCACCGGTATGCACACGAAGGACGGTCGGGAGCCATACGCAAACTCTCGTTTCAGTATTCATGCTGTGGTTTCCCATTCGTTGAGAGCGTAGCCACCAGTCCTGTGCTTCAACAGCGATTCAACACCGGGCGGTGTACCGATACCCTTCTTCACATGAGCGGTAGCGGCGATAGTGATCGGAAAATTGTTGCCTCCAACAGGCGCGCCCGAGCCAACTACGACCTGCTCGACACTTACGAGTGCGGCTTAGTGCTCCAAGGGAGCGAAGTGAAATCACTCCGCGAAGGGTCGGTGCAACTAGCGGATGCTTTCGCAAGGGTACGAAACGGTGAAATGTGGATTCTCGGCATGCAAATTTCGCCGTGGAGTCACTCTTCTGCACAAAATGGTCATGTTGTGGACCGTCCACGAAAACTGCTGCTGCATCGCGTCGAAATCGATCGACTACGGGCACGAACTGAACAAGAGCCGCTTCAACTAATTCCGCTATCTCTCTACTTCCGGGACGGACGGGCGAAGCTGGAATTAGCTCTGGCCAAAGGCCGGCGCCAATACGACAAAAGACAGGCAATTAGGAAACGCGAAAGTGACCGTGAAGCTCGACGAGCAATGGCTCGTCGAAACCGCTAGCTCGTCCTCTTGCTACCAGGTAACAAGAAGTTCACTGCAACCAGCACTTCTCGCTTGCATCTACTGTGGGACTCTCGCCGGTACGCTACTACGAAGGTCCAGGCCCTGATCTGGACAGATCACGGGGGTGATCGGTTTCGACTTCGACGGTTGATATGAGAGAAGCGAGCCGTGGTCTCCGGAGCCACGTTAAAGAGCCGGAACATTTACAAACGCCAATGTCAAAACTAATGACCTGGCGCTCGCTGCCTAATTTAGGTATCGGGTAACGACCCCACTGCCTCAGCCTCTCGGGTAGCGGTGGTCCTCATTTGAGAGGCTTGCCTTTAGTCATCGTCGGTGTGGTTGAAGGGACTTTTAGCCGGATACGGTTGTTTGGTCTGGGGTCGCTACCAGCTTGCAACCCGACAACTCGCAAAGCGACTGCGCTCGGAGAAGACTCATTGAAACGCCGGGGGACGCGGGTTCGATTCCCGCCACCTCCACCAACTACGGATAGTGCTCACAGTTGGCGCTATTCGATACTTACTCCTACATATCCTTGTTGAGCTTCTTCCTGGAGCCGGTCGGCATATTTCGGTCCACCACCGTTGTAAATGTTGTACCGGGTCTTGCCGTACTCGTGGCCATCTAGATTTGAGTTGTATCCGGTGATCCAACTCTGAGCCTTCCTCAACAAGAACGGTTCGTACATTCTTACGACATGGTCGAACCAGCCCTGCTCTGCGGCCAGCGTCGCCTCAATCCGACCCTTGTCTGAACTCCACATGTGCTCCAAAAGTTCAGTGGTCCAGTTGACAGCTAATTCAGCTCCACGGGGGAAATTGGTGGCAGCGGTTTGGGGGCCAGAAATCATAATCAAATTCGGAAAGCCGTGGACGAGCAAACCTAAGTAGGTCACCGGTCCTTCAGCCCATTTGTCACGCAATGATTGGCCATCAACTCCGCGGATATCGATTCTGTCGAAGGCGCCCGTAAATGCGTCAAATCCTGTCGCGTATACGATCACATCGAACTCGTAGTGCTCGTCGCTGGTTTGGATACCGGTCTCTGTGATTCTCTGTATCGGGGTCTCACTCCCATCTACAAACAACACATTGTCTCGGTTGTAGGCCTCAAAATAATTGGTTTCCAGCGGAACCCGTTGTATCCCAAAACCGTGGTCTTTGGGGATAAGTTTTTCTGCCAATTCAGGATCGTCGACCCGTCCGCGGATTCGTTCAGCGATGTATTCGGAGAATTCTGCGTTCGCGTCTTCATCCATAAAAATCTCGACAAAATTTTGGAGCCAAATTCCAAACCCTGGTCCGTCATACAAACGGTCCCACAATTCGCGCCGTTCCTCTTCGGGGACGCTATAAAACCCTCGACGATCCGGTTCATGTTCGAATCCACCGGGAGTCCGCGCGCAGGTAGCAAAAATTTCGTCATACCGCTTTCGGATTTCTGCCATCTCTTCTTCTGAAATTTCACTGTTGTTTAGCGGCGCTGCCCAGTTAGCTCTTCTTTGGAAAACAGTCAGATGTTCTGCTTCTTTGGCAACTTCGGGTATGAGTTGGATAGCGGTCGCTCCTGTACCGATTACCGCTACCCGCTTACCTTCCAGGTCGACTGGCTCCGTAGGCCAATCAAATGTGTGGAATGCTCTACCTGTGTAATCGTCGATTCCTTCTATGCGCGGCAGGGTTGGTACAGAAAGCAGACCTATGGCAGTCAGGACGAAACGACTGGTGATCTCTCGACCATCTTTCAGAGACAAGCTCCACACACACGCATCTTCATCAAAAACCATCTTTTCGACGTAGCAGTTGAATTGCATGTGGTCTCGCAACCCGAATTTGTCTGCAACGAAGTTCAGATACTTCAGAGTCTCAGGCTGCGGTGAGAACATTTCTTTCCAGTGCCATTCGTCAAGGACTTCCTGGTCCCATGAGTATCCGTAGGTGAAACTTTCAGAATCAAAGCGGGCTCCTGGGTAACGGTTCCGATACCAAGTGCCTCCGAGATCTTCGTCTCCTTCGAGTACCGTCGCATTTACCCCTAAGTCGATCAGTCGTTTGATCTGATAGATACCGCCGACTCCCGCCCCAATCACCACCACTTCGTAATCGGGTTCTTCGTGGATGAGAGTCAAATCATCAGTTGACTGTTGTGCCACCATCGAGTCATTCATCAGCGCTTCTCCTGAGGATCAATAATTTGTCGGGACCGCGACTACTACATGAAGCGTAGTCAGGCAGCGTTGCAGGCGCCGAAGTCTCGGCACTGGCGGTTCCATTCAGGGCTATTGGCTGTTATGGCCGCACCTCGTAGTAACTGTTCATCGCGTGTTCGATGTCTAGTTGACGGAAACGAGTAAATCCTGCCCGTTCGGTTAGCTCTTGCATCGCAGGCGCTGGGAGACCAAAAACGCCATGACCTGCTCCGCCTGGTTCACTCATGGCGGACTGTAGGCAGCCAGCGACCGATGCCGCGTATCCAAATACAGCCAAGGGCATCTTTATATTCTCTTCCAAGCTGCCCTTGCTTGTCGGGTCGACTATCAACCATCGACCATCCGGGGTCATCGACCTGTAGATGGCGCCGGCCAATTCATCGGGTGAGGTCATGTCGTGAACACAATCGAATGTCGCAATAAATGAGAAACTGCCGTCTTCGGGCAACCTGTGGTCGTTGACGTTATGAAAAGAAGCGTTAGTCACTCTCGCCTGAATCGCATTTTCTCTACACCGGTCAAGCGCGAGGGGTGCTATTTCCCAGCCGTGGAAGTCTGATTGAGGAAATGCTTCAGCCATCGTGACGATCGCCACACCACTGCCGCAACCCACATCTGCGACGCTCACGCCGCTATTCAATTCATCTATAAGGCCGTCAAGTTCTGGAAGTACTTCCTGCACGAGGACCTTTTCGTACCAGGGACGAAGCAGGCGTTCCATCCATTGAACCCTGCCTGAAGTGCCCCCCTTCTCGACGTCAGACCAGGAAATACCTACTCCCGTCCTAAAGGATCGAGGAATCTCTGAAAGAAGAGCTGTCCGTTGCGGGAAGTTGTCGAACCATCGCGCCATCGACCGGATCTCGTCTTCTTCCGCGAGTAAAAGGCCGGCTTCGGGCGACAAATGAAATAGACCATCCCCTTGGTATTCAATGAGACCTGCGGCTGCTTGAAGGGATAACCACTCTCGGACAAAGCGTTCGTGCAGGCCCGCTCGATTGGCTACCTCGTCGCTCGTGATTGGGCCTTGTTCATGCATTGCTCGGTAGAGACCCATTTCGTCACCGAGATAAACCATGCCCGACACTAGGGCCCCCTCGTAAGCGCCCATAATTCGCTTTGACAAGTCCCCTATTTTTGATTGATCCACCGCATTCTCCGTAGTTCGTTGCAAGCATCTAGCAGCACTCTTAGATACTCGTCTCTCATACGATATTTATTGAGGATCGTCCCATGCAGAGAATCCTCCAATGAGGTCAGAGACCCGGGCTTCGGGCAGTGCAGAGCGAAGCACGCTAGCTGCAATGGAGCTCCGGTAGCCACCTGCGCAATAGACCACAATTTCGTCTCCATCGGGTACTTCGCTTACACGCTGGGTGAGGTCACCTAAGGGAATATGTGTGGAGCCTTCGATAAAGCCGTCAGATAATTCTCCCGGGTTTCGGACATCGAGCAGTGTGACCAATCGACTATTTGACTGCAAGTCCTGCAGTTCCCTCGCGGTGAGTCGTTTGGTCTGAGTAATTGCTGCATCTCTGCCTGCTTTGATCGGAACTGCTCCGACCACTTGGTCGTATCCGATCCGGGAAAGTCGCATCCGCGCTTCTGTGATCTGTTCGTCATCGCCGCACAGCAGAATTGGTGTCTTGGGATCAATCACACTTCCAGCGAATTCAGCGAACCGTCCATCGAGACCGATGTTGAGGCTGTCTGGGAGGTGTCCGGAGGCATAAGTATCAGGGTCTCGAACATCCAACACCACGGCACCATCTTCGATCAAGGTTTCTATTTCGGGTGCTGCGGGGTGTCGGAGTGGTGATCGATCTCTTGTTGGTCGTACTTTGCCGTTGAGTTGTGCGTCGTAGGCGAAATACATGGGCTGTACTGGTTGACCTTCTGTTATTGATGCCACGAACTCATCTCGATCGTGAATACGAACGCTCTGGTTTTCTGTTCGCTGAGCTCCGATGGTGGACCATGTTTCGCTTGACAAATTCTTGCCGCACGCGGACCCTGCTCCATGCGCTGGGTAGACCACCGTCTCGTCGGGCAAAGGAAGCAGCTTTTCGTGGATCGAGTCATACAGCATCCCGGCGAGTTCAATTTTCGACCAGCCTGAGCTAACAAGAAGATCTGGGCGCCCTACATCTCCGACGAACAAGGTGTCTCCGGTGAGAACGGCGTGTGGCTTCACCGATTCAGGTGTCTCATATACCGCGATGCTCACGGATTCGGGGGTATGGCCAGGGGTATGGAGTATTTCAAGTGTCACTTGACCCAGCGAGTATCTCTCACCGTCTTCAAAAAGTCGTGCAGGGAACTCTGGTCGGGCAGCTGATCCGTAACCGATTTCGGCGCCAACCTCCCCAAACTCCAGATGGCCAGAAAGAAAGTCAGCATGAAAGTGGGTCTCTAGGACAAGTTCGATCTCCACTCCGAGTCGTTCGGCATCGCGCAGATATTCTTCAATGTCCCTTCGTGGGTCAACGACAACCGCTCGCCCGGTTGTCTCATCACCGATCAAGTAGGAGGCCTGAGAAAGGCACTGCAGGTAGTACTGCTCCAGAATCATCTATGTCTCCTTGTCCGCACTATCCCTAATCTTGACTACGTCTCGTCTGTGTTCGAGTGAAGCTTCTTGTTAGCTTCTGGGCCCGGTGAGAATTGAACGGTTAGATGGTAGGTCGAAAGTCGCCTCACCAGAACCACTCCCCCTTTTGCTTAGATCGCCCGCCAGTAGGGTCGCCGATCTAACATAGCGCTGTGAAAAGTCATATACAGGTTCAAGAAGTAGAGGGCCAAGTACGAGTGCGCGTCGGTGGGAGAACCGTGGCGCGATCATCATCAGTCCAGTTGCTCTTAGAAGGAAACCTCCCACCTCGACATTATTTCCCTCGCGAGGATGTCGACATGGAGCTTTTGCTCCCGTCTCAAAGCGTCACTCACTGCCCTCACAAAGGCGATGCTCACTACTGGAGCATCAAGTTGGATAACCATGATCTAGAGGACGTTGTGTGGAGTTACGAGACACCTATTGAAGCAATGTCTGCTATCAGCGGACTGCTTTGTTTCTACGACGAACGCGTGGAACTCGAAATCGAAGACTGAGTTCTTCGGGTTTTGAAAATGACACCGACAGAGCATTGGAGGTTTGTTAGCGACCCAGGGGCGCTGTCGTCAACAGTTTTCATCGTCCCAGAAACCCTGTCCTCCTTCTGAGGCCCAGCCGGTAACGACACCTTCGAAGACCGAAAAGTTGACTCGTCCCGCCACGAATTCTTCGGTAATCATCAATGGTTCACAATCTCGTTCAACGACTCGATGCGGAAGTTCTAACGAATCTAAAAGCACCGTCAGTTGCTGCTCAGAAAGCCCTACAACATTGATTGCCTGGACGATCTGTTCACAAACATCCCCTGATTCGAGGTCATAACAAGCAAGGTTCTTCGGGCCGAGAGATTGTTTGAGACGAAACAACTGGAAGACTTGGCCTATATCAGCTCCGGGTCTAGAGGCAGCGAAGTCCCAGGCATCTTCAAGTCGCACTAATTCGGGTGGTTTAGCAACCGATGTTGATTCCGTTGGCGCTGGCTCATCTGCTACTTCGTTGTCGGACGTCGTTGTTGTGGCCCGACTATCCCCCGCCTCGGGTTCAGCGTTTGACGTAGAAGAACAAGCTGTCAACAAAACCAGTAAGAACGTGCAGATGAACAACCTTTTCATTCCATGACCCTATCGGTCGATTTGGCTGGACTTGGATTGGCCTCTCACCCTTGTAGATGTCGCCTACACAGTTGGGAGTCAACTTCTTGAGGCTGTAACCGCGCTGTCAAAGCACCTCTGAGAGCGGTTGGTGTCTCATGGTTGTGATGGCATATACGGCGAGTATTTCTCCCTGGTACATCTTGCATTCAACTAGACGCGTTTCTCCTCGACGATGGATAACTTCGCCGGTGATACGAAATGGGCTCTGAGTAATAGCTTCGAAATAATCGACTCGCATATTGATGGTCGATTGGAAACCTGGGGTTCCTTCAACGTCGCTTTGCGCCGCGTAGAGGCAGGCGATATCCACATAAGCGGCGGTAAACCCTCCAAAGAGCTGCCCTGCCGGGTTAAGTGTTTCTTCGGGAAGCTCACACATCAATTCGAGTTTCCCTGGGGATTCGTCGGTTACTGACCATTCAGACGCATTGAGTAAATCAAATGGCGGGAGCCCAGGGTTTACAAGTCGCCCAGGGGGAACGTTGTCTCGCCATTTGAGTAGCTTTTCGATTTTGTTCTCGGTCATTGTGTCCTCCCCAACAGGCATGCTCCTATAGCTCCAGCCGCCTCACCATTTTCTGCCGGCTTGATAGGAATCAGACTCCGTTGGCCCGATGCAACCAGTAGCTCATGGAACGAATCGTCAATTTTGTGTCCAAAAAGATGCCAGTCGCCGATCAGTCCGCCGCCAACAATAATCATTTCTGGGTCAAGCAAAGCAGCACAATTAGCTAACCCCACCGCAACCCATCGAGCAAATTCATCGACCACTGCAAGCGATTGTTCGTCACCTTGATTTGCTGTTCGGGTAACGTCCTCGCTCGTGATTTCGTCAAAGTTTCCTTGTACTGCCTCACTTATCTCTTCTAGGTGGCCGTCTTTTGCTCGCCTAACGGCCAGATTTCGTAATCCTGTTGCAGAGGCGTAGGCCTCCCAGCACCCATTCATTCCACACGCGCATGACACCCCGTTGGGATCGATCACCATGTGGCCTGGTTCGCCGGCCATTCCGAACGCACCTCTGTGAATCGCTCCGTCAACTATTAGGGAACCTCCAATACCAGTGCCGAGCGTTACCAGTAACGCATTTTGGGCTCCGATGGCTGCGCCGTTTTCAATTTCGGCTAGGGCAGCACAATTAACGTCGTTGTCCACATGCACCGGTACATCAATTTCTGACTCCACCATTTGGCAAATTTCAAGTCCATCAGCATCGACCAGATTGGGAGCTCGATGCAGTCGTCCGCCTACATCGACGAGGCCCGCAATTCCAATGCCTAGTGACGAAACGCTGACCTCCGACTGGACCACCTGTTCCCTCAAAGAGTGGTATATCTCAATCGCGTGGCTCGCGATATCGACGCCTTCTCGGGTCGGTTCGAAAGTTTTCGCGAGGACCTCTCCTGTGTCGCTCCGCGCAATGCCGAGGGTTTTAGTTCCTCCAATGTCGATACCGATGAGGGCCCCGGTTGCGGCAGGTCGCATGTGTAACAAAATAGGATTTCAAACGCTACACCACCAACCAAAATGGGCCTTCTCGTCTGACGCTGTCCGAAAGTGACAATTTCGACGTTCTGATCTCAATTCGGTGCCTTTACTCGGCAGCAAGTTCTGAGTGCTGCAAAGATAATCAACAGTCGACCAAAGGTTCGAAATGGAAAGCGTCATTTACGAAATCAAAGATCGCATTGCCTACGTCACAATTAACCGACCTGAGGCATACAACGCCTGCGATCAACCAACTTACGATCGCTTGGCAGAAGTGTGGACAGACTTCGCTCACAATGACGAGGCCTGGGTAGCAATATTGACCGGGGCCGGAGACAAAGCATTCTGTGCTGGGAGTGACATCAAACAGAACTTCAATTCAGTACCTGAACCCGCAGACAGCTTTGCTGCAGCGGGCCGGGGCGACCTGATGCGGGGACTGGAAATATGGAAGCCTGTCATTGCAGCAATTAACGGTCACTGCAATGGTGGCGGCCTCGAACAAGCTTTAGGTTGCGACGTCCGAATCGCGTCCACAAATGCCCAATTCGGTCTTGGTGAGGTCTTATTAGGTTTGTTACCTGGTGGTGGTGGCACTCAACGACTTCCTCGTTCCATACCACTAAGCCATGCATTGTGGATGCTGTATAGCGGCGAGCGTATCGATGCCGAAGAAGCCCACAGACTTGGTCTGGTTAACAAGGTCGTGTCTTTCGAGGAACTGATGCCTACGGCTCAAGCGATGGCTGAAAAACTTTTGGAATCAGGTCCTCTTGCAGTACGCGCAATAAAGCAAGCTGCTATTCAAGGACTGAGTATGCCTTTGGAAGACGGTTTACGTTTAGAGCAGCATCTATTTCGCCTGCTAGCTAGCACCGAAGACAGCATCGAAGGCACCCGCGCATTTGCTGAGAAACGACAACCGCAGTGGAAAGGTCGGTAAATCGAAAGTGACTGAAAAGCTGTACTTGGCAGACGTCTCAATCGAAAGTTTCGACGCCACCGTCCAATCAGTAGAGGAGAACCGCGTCGAATTGGACCGGACTGCCTTTTACGTCACGGGCGGTGGTCAACCTCATGACACAGGACTACTCAAGTGGAATGGTACGGAAAGTTCTGTTGAGGATGTCCGAACAGTCGACGGGCGGGTATGGCATCAACTCGATGGTGATCTACCTCAACAAGGGACAGTAGTAACGGGTTTCATTGATCAGGTCCGTCGTCATCAGATGATGCGCACCCACACGGCAATGCACATTCTGTGCGGTGTCATGTGGCAGCGTTGGCAAAAAGTCGTGACCGGAGGAAACATGGACGCTCTATCTGGCCGAATGGACTTCGAACTAGATGAGTTTCCTCAAGGGTTCGTCGAACAAATCGAAGAGCTTTGCAATGCCGAAATAGCTGCTGACCGGCCGGTCGCCGTTTCGTTCCTACACCGTTCAGAAGCTGTTTTGGACAGGGATTTGATCCGAACGAAAGTCAACCTGATCCCTGAGACGGTGAACGAAATTCGGGTGGTCGACATTGTCGGATTGGATAAGCAAGCAGATGGGGGTACCCACGTAGCTTCTACCGGTGAAGTGGGTCGAATCGAGATAACCAAAACGGAGTCGAAAGGCCGCGGATTCAAACGCGTTAGATTCGTCCTGCACGACAACTAACGATCCTTGTTAGTTCCTCCAGTCTGATGGATCGAGATCATCTGGCAACAAGAGAAAGAGTGTCACCGCGTTTTCGGGGCGAAAAGATGATTTGTGGCCTTGGCCAGAAAGATCGTCTGCAAGTAACGCCATTCCGGCGGTAATCAGCCGAACATCTCCGTCTCCTGTCTCGATCTCCACCTCACCTTCGAGAGGGACGACTATTTGGCGCCGCGGCGCATTGTGATAACCCATCTCCACTTGGGGTTGAGAAGTTCTGAATATCGCTCCCCTAATCGGTAAAACCGGGGTCTCATAGCCACGAATTTCTTTGCTGGAAGGGATCTCGAGATCCTCAATGACGGTCTTTTCATCCTCGGTTCGTATCCACACAACCTGCATCTTGGGTTCCTTCGCTTGATCTCAATCAGGGCTTCACGAATAACGGGGGCAGAGGCATCTCGCCTCTTGCTTGCTCATATGCTGCCGATATCTGTAAACACAGGCTCTCATTTCCGCCGATGCATGCAACTTGAAGCGAGGTGGGAAGGCCTTCAGTTGAAACTCCTGAAGGGATCGACGTCGCACACATTGACAGATAGTTAATTGCTCGGGTGAAGCGAGCAGGAGTTGACTGTTCGTCAGCTTCCGCTACTGGTGGCGGCAACATTGGTGTGGTTGGCATCACTAGCGCATCAATGTTTTGAATCGCTGATGAGAAGCTTTCGCGATCACTGTCGCGCTGCAGCAACGCTCCAACATATTGTGCAGAAGAGATAGCTGCGCCTGCCACGAAACGTGATCGCACGTTCTCATCGACCAAAGACTCTGGGTTATCCATAAGCGCGCCGTGGTGAAAATAACCTTCAGCAGTAAGAATCAACGCAGCTGCTTCCTTCATTTCTTCGAATGTTTTAGAGGGCTGGAACTGGACAACTTCTGCGCCGAGATCAGCGAGCTGGTTCAAAGACCGGTCATATGCGTCAAGTTGTTCGGAATCTATGCCCACGCGCTCTTCATCGGACAAGGAACCAATCCGGATTCCAGAAATTCCTACCGATAGGTCCACATTCAACTTCTTTGCCGACATCGCGTCATACATGATGGCCGCATCAGCTACGGATCGGGCAATCGGGCCAGGCGTGTCCAGGGTGTGAGAAAGAGGAACGATGCCATCAGTGGGCAACAGACCTTCCGTAGTTTTGAGCCCAACGATTCCGCAAAAGGCTGCGGGTAAGCGAACAGAACCACCTGTGTCAGTTCCAATTGCGCAGGGAACCATCCCAGAAGCTACTGCCGCACCAGAACCACTAGAGGAGCCCCCTGGAGTGCGGGCAACATCCTCATCCCATGGGTTGTGTGGGGTCCCCATCCTTTGATTCGTACCCCATCCGCCAAAAGCAAATTCGACCGTCTTTGTTTTTCCTACAAGGATTCCTCCCGAATCAATCAACCGTTTCGCGACTTCTGCGGTGACAATCGACCGACGATCTTTCCATTCAGCACAACCAGCAGCTGTGAGCTTTCCTTCAACTTCAACGATGTCCTTCAACGCGAAGGGCACCCCGTGAAATGGTCCTTTTCGTGTTCCCGAAGCGATGTCGGCAGTAGCGATTTCCGCGGCGGCGCGAGCTTCCTCGGCATAGACCGCTTGCCAAGCCCCTACCACTGGGTCCAGCGCCTCAATGGAGTCGAGACATTCGTCAATCACTTGCGTCGGGGTAAGCGACCCGTCGGTGTACTTGTTATCTAACTCGACTACTGAATAGCTCACTGTTGTTCTACCTCCGGTATCTCAAAGCGGCGTCTCACTGACCTTGGTATTCATGCAATGCTGGTCGAATGTCTTCTGCTCCGGTCATAAATATCGATCCTGCCGCTTTTTGGCGGGACCCGTACCCAATTCTGGCCGAAATGCGTGATTCCGCGCCCATTTGTTACGTGCCAGAGATCGGCGCCACGCTTATAACCCTTCGAGATGACATCCATACATGTGAAAAGAACGTAAGTGTCTTTTCCTCGGATCAACCTGGCGGACTGATGAATGTGCTGATGGGGCGCAACATGATGCGAAAAGACGGTGAAGAACACAGAAAAGAGCGTTTCGTTTATTACCCAACTATCTCACCGCGCAAGGTCGAACAAATTTGGGCTGGAATGTTTGCGGAACTGACGAACACCATCTTGGATCGATTCGCTCCTTCAGGCTCAACTGATCTTGTTCCTGACTATGCAACGGCTGCTAGTGGAGAGGCTCTAAAGGCCATAACTGGATTGACTCAGGTCAAATTTGAGGATCTTGATTCCTGGAGCCAAGCAATGATCGACGGTGTAGCCAATTACACAGGGGATCCTGATATCGAGGCGCGTTGCATATCCGCGACGGAAGCTATCGATCAAGCTATCGATGAACGTCTGCCGGAGATTCAACGAGATGCTGATGCAAGTTTGCTGTCAGTCATGACACACGCTGGTTTGCCGGACGAAATGGTGAGGGCCAACATCAAATTAACAATTTCTGGTGGACAAAATGAACCTCGTGATGCCATCGCCGGGGCTATCTGGGCCCTACTTGAGCACCGTGATCAACTTGAGTTGGCGACATCAGGAGAGGTGTCCTGGCAGCAAGTCTTCGAAGAATATTGCCGTTGGATTGCCCCTATCGGAATGTCGCCTCGTCGAATAGCAACGGAACATTCCTACGGCGGAGTTGAATTTGAACCCGAAGAACGAGTCTTCTTCATGTTCAGTTCAGCTAACCGAGACGAAAACTATTTCGACAACCCCGATGTTTTCGACGTGACGCGCGATACCAGCGCTGCTTTGACCTTTGGAGCTGGGCCACATTTCTGTGCCGGAGCAGCTGCTTCAAGGAGCTTGGTTGGTGACGTCGCTCTACCAAGGATTTTTGAGCGTCTAGAACAGCTCCGTCTGGACCCTAATGGTCCACCAGTTGAGTTCGGAGGCTGGGCGTTTCGGGGTCCGCTCTCAGTGCCAGTGTCTTGGGGCGATGACGGCTAAGCCCTTTGCGCGACCCCATCGGCTGCTGGGTCCGCTCCCCCATCAATCCCTTCACTGTGAATTCTTATTCCGTGAACCCACCCAAAATCATGAGTTTGGGGACTTCGAATAACCTCGTATCCCTCGGCCTCTAGTGCGTCAGTCACCGACCAAGGCACTCCGTTGGCTACATCGATGGCGTCACTGGTACCCGACACCCGCGGGGCTGAAACGGCTTCGAGCATGTTCATATCAAAGTCAATGCTGTTCAAAAGTACCTGGGTAACTCCCATCGCTATTTGAGTTCCCCCGGGGGCTCCTACGACATAGTTCAGTTGATCTCCGTCAAAAACCATCGTGGGGCAAAGGGAACTGAAGCGACTCTTTCCTGGTGCCAGAGAGTCCGCGTTTCCCGGTCGAGGGTCGAACACGGCCATGCAGCCGTTGTACATGAATCCGAGTCCATCGGTAATCACCCCCGAGGGCATGCCTAGGGAGTGGGTCATTGAGGCCGCATTCCCGTCCTTGTCAACGACACAAACGTGAGTGGTATCTCGAGGTTCATAAGTCATGCGTTCCACGCTCGCACGTTGGCCCGCGCGAATCATTTCGGCATGTTCTTTTGCGTGATCCTTGGAAATCAACCAGTCCAACGGAACGTCGAAGTGCGCTGGGTCGCCAACAAAACTGTCTTTGTCCGAAGTTGCCCTTTTCATCGCTTCGGTGACTGTTCGGACGTACTCGACACTGTTGTGGCCCATTGATGCCAAGTCGAAATTTTCTAGAATGTTGAGCATTTCTAAGACCATCACGCCACCACCGGGTGGGTGATTCGTCGTTACATCAAGTCCTCTATAACTGGTTTGTATGGGCTGGTTGTGGGTAGTTCGATATTCGGCAAGGTCGCGTTCACCCAGCATTCCTCCGTGGGCTTCCATATCTTCAACGATCCGGCTCGCTAACTGGCCTGTGTAGAAGACGTCGGCACCTTCAGCAGCAATGAGACGCAACGTGTTGGCCATATCTGGGTTCGCGACTCGATCGCCTACTCGCTTGTGTGAACCATCAGGTTGAAAGTAGATGTCGCGGCCCGTCGTTGACTGCCTCAGGCGTTCCACGTTGTCTGCTCGCCCCATGGTCGCTCCCTCAGCCCACCAACGAGCAACATGGGGACGTACCACGAATCCCTTTTCTGCCCACTCGACAGCCGGATGCACGATTTCAGCCCAGTCTTTTACTCCCCAGGTGGTTTGCGCCTCGAAGTACGCCTTGAGCGAGCCTGGTGTGGCGATTGATTGGTAGCCGACATCGTTTACGTTGCCTTCTAAAACGAACCCAAAACCATCTCTAGTTTCGCCGATGATGATGTCGGCCCACTGGTCTGCTCTGGTCCCTAGAGGCGATTTAGCGTGGAAGTCGATGCATTCATGGATGCCTTCTCCGGGCATATAGACCTGTAAGTTTCCGAAGCCTGCGATTCCACACATCTGAGGGTCAACGACTCCGGCCACTAATCCACAAGCAATGGCAGCGTCAACTGCGTTGCCGCCGGCTCTCAGCACGGCTACGCCGGCTTCAACAGCTTCTGGTTGAGCTGCAACGACCATGCCGGTTCCATACCTGTTCACGGGGACCTCCAGGTCTCTTGGTTGCTATCGGTACTCTGGTTTGGCTCCTGGAACCTGAAGTGGGTCGCATTCCCAACTGAGGAGCTCCGGCAGACACTGGTCAGCAAATAGTCGCATCGACGACTCGGCATCCTCAAATGGCATGCCCCCGTAGCTAAAGCCAGGCATTATGGCGTTCATCCCGATCATTTTGCTGATGTGGGAGAACTTTTCCAGAACTTGGTCGGGAGTGCCCCAGGGCATCAAATCAACAAAGTCTTGCGCTGCTCGGTCGGCGCCTTGTTTTTCTATGTATCCCGTTATGCCTGTATAAAATTCGTAGCCCTTGACCCCCTCATGCGGTGCCTTCTGGAACTCGTAATGTCTCATAACGCTCTCATAGTTAGCGCCAATATATTTACGGGCCATCTCCTCGGCTCGGTCTGCGCTCTCATCGACGAAGACTGAACCGCCACAAAATGGTGGGGGTCCTGGTTCTCCGTTGACTTCCTCGTACACGCGGTTGTATTCGGCAAGGTCTTCTTGTACGACGGTCCATGGTTTTTGTGGAATCACGAGAACTCCGTACCCAAGTTCGGCCATTAGGGGCATCGACTCTGGCGAAACAGCTGCCGCGTAGGCTCGTCCCTTGAAGGAATCCTTGGGACGGGGCCGAATTTCGCGCAAAGGTTGGGTGCCGAACTCGTTGTCGTATTCCATTTTTCCTGACTCAAGAGCATCTAGTACTAGACCGGCATATGACACGAGCCGTTCACGCGACGAGTTCATGTCGACTCTGAAACCCTCGTATTCGATTCGGGCCAACCCTCGGCCGATCCCTAGAATCATTCGTCCTTCAGACATAGTGTCGAGTAGCGCTATGTCCTCGGTGATTCGCAGTGGATCATGCCATGGCAGCACTATCACCCCGGATCCGAGTAACACGTCGGGGTGTTTGCCGGCCATGTAAGACAAGAACTGAACTGGTTCGGGACACATGGTGTAGTCGTCGAAATGATGTTCGACCGTCCACAACGATTTAAAGCCGAGTTCGACAGCTAGGTCGCACAGACGTAGTTCCTCTGCGTATACCTCGTGGTCAGGTAACCCGTTGAAAGGGTTCTGGAAAACAACTGTGTAGCCGGTGTGCATAAGGTACCCCCTGAATTGGTAACACCACGAAACTACACCGCTTCGCAAATCTGGTGCTGTGTTCGTCTCGATGAGAGGGACTCTCTCAACTTCAGAACCGATGAAATGACAGACTCTCTATATGGCTCATCGCGTAGGAATCATCGGACTCGGGACAGTCGGGTCGAGATTCGTTGAACAATTCAACCTTCATGACGCCTTCGACCTCGTCTCAGCTTGGGACATAGACCATGATGCCTGTTCCTCTCATGGGGATTCCGTCAGAATCGCTTCGAGCGCTGACGAAGTAATGGCTGAATGTGACCTGGTCTACATAGCGGTACCACCACTGCATCATCGGCAATATGTTCTTGACTGCTTGTCACATGACACTGCGATCTTTTGTGAGAAGCCCTTGGGCGTGGACCTGCAATCGAGCCGCGAACTGGTAGCTGCGGTCAACCAGAGCGGACTTCCGGCCGGGGTCAACTTTGTTTTTAGCGCCGCGCCCTCGGCCACAGAATTACAACAAAGGCTAGCGAATCGCGATTTGGGGGATCTGATAGGGGCAGATCTCAGGTTGTATTTCTCTAAATGGCCGCGAGGGTGGCATGAGAAAGCACAGTGGTTACGTCTGCGTGACCAAGGGGGTTGGGTTCGCGAAGTCGTATCCCATTTCATTTTCTTGACTTCCCGGATTTTGGGTGAACTGACCCTCGAGAACAGTTACATCAACTACGAAGACGGGGCTGGGGGTTCTTTATGTGAACAAACAGCGCTGGCTTTCTTCTCATCGCGGTCTATTCCTGTCACCTTGGCGGGAACGAGTCTCGGCCATGGCCCAGACGTTGTGGATCTAACCTTTAGAGGTACCAGCGGATCGTTACGTGTTTGGGATTGGTACCGGCTTCAAGCTGCAACCACCAATGATTGGGTGGACCTTTTCCCCTCGGATCGCGATCAGCTAGGTGTTGATGCCTATTCAGCGCAATTACATCAACTCGATCGAATGATGAATGGTGAGGAACACACAATTGCCACTTTCGATGAAGCCTTAACGGTTCAAGAATCCGTTGAATCATTACTTGCGGGCTGATGCTCAGGGCGGCCCACTACGCAAAACTCTCCACCTTCGGGATCTTTGAGCACTACCGCAACAAACCCGAGGTGACTCGGTTCACCGGCTGGAGAAATTACCGCTGCTCCTAAACCGACCAGCCGTTCTACTTCAGCAGCGATGTCATCAACGAACATGTCGAGGTGAACGCGATTTTTCGCTGACTTACCTTCGGGCACTTTCTGAAATGTCAGGTGATTGACTGCTCGGTCCACCTCTGAATTCGAAATCGTGATGTAAGGACCACCGTTTCCTTCTCGATGAGTGAACCCGATTGCCTCAGCCCAAAAATCTGCGAGTCGTTCCGGGTCTGAACAATCGATAGTGACACCCATAGCTCGAAGACCCATGTCAGCAATCCTAGACACTGTTATGTTGCAGCAGGTTGGCTTACCGTCGATGGCCTGCTTTAGTTCAGTGCAGCAACTATGAAACGAGAACTTTGGATGGACACCGCTTCGTTTAGAAACATGGTTCAGGAGCGCCGCAGCGTTCGGGGTTACCGAGACGATCCTGTACCAAAAGAAGTCATCGAAGAAATAATCGAAATCGCTGGAGGTGCCCCATCATCGATGAACACCCAGCCATGGCATTTCCATGTCTTGACCGGAGAACCCTTGGACCTAATCCGAGAAGGCAACACCGAACGAATGGTAAGCGGTGCCGCTCCCCAGCGAGAAATTTCCCTCAACCACGGATATGAAGGTGTACACAGGGAGCGGCAAATAGAGATCGCCGTTCAACTATTCGAGTCGATGGGAATTGGCTGGGAGGACAAAGAACGTCGCCGTGATTGGGCGATGCGTGGCTTTCGTCAGTTCGATGCCCCCGTTTCAGTTGTGGTTACGTGTGATCGCACCCTTGAACACGACACCGTGGGTCACTTTGATTGCGGCGCCGTAACTTACGGACTGGTACTTGCTGCTTCCACGAAAGGCCTCGGCTGCGTCATAAACGGTCAAGGCATCATGCAGTCCGATGTTGTTCGCCAACATGCGAACATTCCAGAAGATCAAGTGATTATGACCTGTGTCGCGATGGGATATCCCGACGAGGATTTCGTCGCGAACGACGTCAAATCAACGCGGCGGGCAGTTGAGGAAGTAGCTAGCTTTGTCGGATTCGACGACTAACCAATCACCACTAGCGATACCGGCCACAGGACCTCTATCGACAGTCAGAGCTTGAGCGCCACTCGCCCATCTCTGTAAGACTTCCAAAGCCGACCTGAAGGGGAAATGGTGTCCCAAGACCAAGCAGCCGAACACATACAACTTGAACTCGATGGCGCGGTAGCCGTAGTGACAATGGCAAAACCACCTCACAACCTTCTCAACGACACCTTCATCGAAGATCTGATACAGACCTTTGAAGGGGCCATCAGCTCAGAGGCAAGAGCGATTCTTCTCAAGAGCAGTATGAAACATTTCTCTGCTGGAGCCGACGTAGGCGGCTTCGGCTCAGAAGGACGTGGTGGTGCATCCGCGGCTGAGATACTTGATCGACTGGCAGCAATTCCTCTCCCCACGATCGCTGCTGTGCACGGTTTAGCCCTTGGGGGCGGTTTCGAAATAGCTTTAGCCTGCGACTTCATCATGGCATCAGCTTCAGCTCGCCTCGGGTTGGTAGAAACTTCCATTGGGCTGATGCCTCTCTTGGGCGGAGTCCAAAGAGTCGTAGAGCGAGCTGGGACGGCCCGGGGCAAAGAAATAGCTATGTTCGGTCGCCGACACGACCCTGAACTACTTGAACGCTGGGGTGTCATTAATGCCGTCGTTGCCGATGATGCTCTCGATGAGGCGTCTAGGTCATGGGCACAACAACTTGCTGCGGGTCCAACCGTGGCCTACGCAGCTATCAAAGAGCTCGCCGTTATAGCTTCAAATGAAGGGGTTCGTTCAGCCGATCAGGCCCAAGAGAGTGCCGCCCAAAAAGTTTGGGCCTCAGAAGACCTCCAGCGAGGACTGGAGTCATTTAGTGAATCTGGCCCTGGCACCGCCATCTTTCAGGGAACATGACAGCACCTCTGTCCGACATTCGTGTCATCGACTTCACTCGAGTTCTCGCCGGACCTCACTGCACTAAAGCTTTGCGCGATCTGGGGGCTGAAGTAATAAAAATAGAACCCCCAGCTCCTGATACTGGGCGAAGCGGTCAACCTCACGTCGGACCCATGTCTCTCTACTTCGCTCAACAAAACGCCGGTAAACAGGCCATATCCATTGACCTCAACTTTCCCGAGGCACAAGAGATCGTTAAGAAGCTGGTTGCCGATGCCGACATCGTTGTTGAAAACTTTCGGCCAGGCACCCTCGATCTTTTCGGTTTAGGTTTCGAACAATTAGCAGCAATAAAACCCGACCTCATAATGGTTTCCATTAGCGGATACGGCCAATCGGGACCATGGCGGAACCGACCAGCGTTCGCGCCAACCGTTCAGGCTGAAGCCGGCTTCACCGAAATCATTGGCCGTCATTACGGCGATGCTTTGATTCGAACCGAAAACGATGCTTACAACCACGCTGATGTGTACACCGGTTTGCAGGGTGTCATCGCGACTCTTGCGGCATTGGCTCACCGAAATCAGACCGGTGAAGGCCAACATGTGGACGTAGCGATGGTCTCCTCGATTCTCAGCGTCAACGATCGAGTCAGCTATGAACTTTCAGGTATTGACGTCGAAGGTGAGCCCCTTGCCCTCAGCGCACCCGAATCTCCAGTCATCGAACTGCCCGATGGCAAAAAAATCACCATCGCCGCCAGTCCAGTTTCCACCTTTGTATTTCAGAGGTACTGCGCAATGATGAGAAGGAACGACCTACTTCTTGACCCTCGATTCATCACGGCTCAGTTTCGTCGCGACAACTGGGAGCAGCTACTCGCAGAAATTCGTGCTTGGGTGCTTACTTTTAGAACCACCGAAGAACTCGAAGCTCAAGTAAGCGAAGCCGGGTTAGCAGTTGGCACGATTCGATCTGTATCGGAAATAGCGGAATCGGAATGGGCAATAGAACGTGGCGCTATCAGAGAGGTAGAGGATCGCTCTGGTGGAACTGCTCGAGTACCTGCTCCTCCCTGGATTTTCGGAGGCTGTGAGCTACCCGACGCAGGTTTGCCCCCGTTTCAAGGTGAACACAACAGGGAAGTACTGAGGTCCTTAGGTCTTTCCGACGTTGAAATAGAAGATTTAGAAGCAACCGGGGTCCTTATTTCGAGCATCCCGGAGGGGAACTGATGCTTGCATCCCCTCGGGCAATTCTGGGCACCTTTGTTGCTGTACACGTGGTCAACGATTTCTATGCCACGGTCCTTCCAGCATTCTTGCCAGCTCTGGCAAGAGAGTGGGATTTGGATTACACGGAATTAGGTCTCTTGTCATTCGCGTTCAGTCTCTTCACCGGCGTACTTCAGCCACTTATTGGCCATGTTGCAGACAAACGAGGAAAACGAAAGCTAATCCTCAGCTTCGGCTTTTTCGTTGGAGGCGCCGGCTTTCTGCTGATGGCGGCTGCACCATCATTTTGGTTCATCACCGTGGTGAGCCTTCTTTGTGGCCTCGGCGCAGCGGCATATCATCCTCAAGCAACCGCTTTCGTCGTCAATGCCTACCCCGACGATCGAGGAAGAATGCTTGGCATTCACGGCTGGGGAGGATCTGTAGGTCACTTCTTGGCTCCCGCTATCGCGACATTGGCGATCGCAGCCCTTGATTGGCGCTGGGCGATGATTATCGTCGCCATCCCAATCATTGGCGCAGGGACGGGGCTTTGGATGAAGCTCCCCGAAAGTAATCCCAACCCCGAAGCATCCCTCAAAGGTGCCCTCGGTCGGCCCATCGTTGTCGCTGCCTTCGCTTTCGGCTTGGTGAACACAGTGCTGTACAGCTTCGTGACCTTCGTCGTCAAAATGTTGGTCGACGAAGGCTGGGCTGAGGTAACAGCCGGAGCGACCCTCACAGTCATGTTGTTCATCGGCGTGGTCGCTCAACCCGTCGGGGGGCGCATCTATGACCGTTTCGGAGGAAGAAGACTTTTTGTATGTGCCAACCTGGGAACAATTCTTTCAGTTCTGATTTTCTCCCAGACATCTGGTGTCACTTCCCTAATAGCTGTCGGCGCGATAGCAACCTTCGGTTTCGGCCTATTTCCGGTTTCTCTCGCAATGGCAAGCAAGATTGGTGGCGACTCGCGAACCGGTTTCACGGTTGGCGTTGTCTTCGGTGTGAGCGGGCTATTGGGTGCAACGGCCCGACCCGTCGTCGGAGCTCTCGCAGAAGCTTTAGGTGATATTCGTTTAGCTCTGAGTTGGACCGTCATCCTTGCGATCGCGGCGCTACCCTTCGCCATGCAACTAGAGAAAGAAGAAGCCTGATGGCAGAAATGACAGTACCTGAACGTGACAATTTTCTCGATGAAGTACGGGTGGGAGTGTTGGCCATCGAACGAGCTGACAAAGGACCTTTATGCGCACCAGTCTGGTATCGGTACTCAAGCGAAACCGGCTTTGAGATCGCGATGGCATATGCGTCTGCCAAATCAGTGCTTTTGCGCCGTCATGGGGCGGCAACCATCTGTGTTCAAGACGAGCAACTTCCATATCGCTATGTGACGGCCGAAGGAGACGCATCGGTTGAGTTATTAACCCCAGAAGAGCGTGATGACCTGCTTCGAGACATTGCTATCCGATATCTAGGCGAAGAACTGGGCAACCAGTACGCCGATGCATTTCCTGGCCACGAAGAAGCGAAAGTCACCATCACGCCGCGCAGATGGAGAAGCGACGTCTTAGGTTGATCTATTCCAGGTGACGGCCGCAGCAACATCAACAGAGGTCATTCAATTACGATTTAATTATGGGAAGCACAGCGAATCTTGACCATGACGTGGTGATCATCGGCGCAGGCGTTTGCGGTATCTATGCGCTCCATCGATTGCTGCAAAAAGAACTGAATGTCACAGTCGTAGAAGCCGGAAGCGGACCCGGTGGCACCTGGTATTGGAACCGATACCCGGGATGCCGTTTCGATTCGGAAAGTTGGAGTTACGGCTACTCATTTTCCGACGAAATTCTTCAAGAGTGGAACTGGTCGGAACACTTCGCACCACAACCTGAAACATTGAAATATCTCGAGTACGTCGTAGACAAGTTGTCTCTCGCACCTCACATGCAGTTCGACTGCAAAGTCATCCGGTGTGTTTGGGATGAAACAGGTCGGAGTTGGAGAGTTGATTTAGAAGATGGCCGTTCCTTGAGCACTCGGTTTCTTATGACAGCCGTTGGCCTCCTATCAGCGCCCACTATGCCAACTATTCCAGGCGTCGAAGATTTCGAAGGTGATGCATGGCACACCTATCACTGGCCCAAGACGGACGTGGACTTCCGAGGCAAACGTGTCGGAGTGATAGGTACTGGAGCTACAGGTGTCCAGCTCATAGGCGCGTTGGCCGACAAAGTTGACGAGCTCGTTGTATTCCAACGTCGCCCTAATTGGTGCGCTCCTCTTCACAACAGCGCTATTTCCACTGAAGAAATGGACGCTATCAAAACTCGATACTCCGAAATCTTCGAACAGTGTCGGCGAACTCCTGGAGGCTTCATTCATGAACCGCTCCGTACCGCTGTATCTGATGTATCAGTCGACGACCGGCACCAATTTTGGGAAGACCTCTACAACTCTCCTGGTTTTGGAATATGGATTGGCAATTACAGAGACGTGTTGATCGAGCAGACGGCTAACGATGAGTTCACGGCTTGGATTGCTAACAAAATCAGAGACCGCGTTGACGACCCATGGACCGCTGAAAAGTTAATTCCTACCGATCATGGCTTTGGGACACGACGAGTACCCATGGAAACCCACTACTACGAGGCATACAACCGAGACAATGTTCGTCTTGTTTGCCTTCGCGACACTCCCATAGAACGAATCACCCCCAAGGGTGTTCTCACCACCCACGAAGAATACGAACTGGACATTTTGGTGTATGCAACCGGGTTCGACGCTGTCACGGGATCGTTTGACCGAATTGAGTTCATAGGAACCGACAATCAGACTCTGCGCGATCGGTGGGTCAACGACCCCATCACTTACCTCGGCGTTCAGATTCATGGGTTTCCGAACCTATTCACGCTTGCTGGACCGACCGCAGGCTCGGTATCAACCAACTTCCCGCGGGGCATAGAGGATGGTGTCGACTGGGCTGCGGACCTAGTGCAACACATCCTCGATCACGAAATAACCCGAGTTGAATGCACCACCGAAGCCGAAGATCAATGGAGTCAACATGTCCAGGAGATGTACAACGTCTTGTTGCTGAGCAAAACCGAATCATGGTTCAACGGCTATAACTCGAACGTTGATCGAGACGGCCAGGTTCGACATCTTCTCTATTGGGGTGGAGCACCTCGATATCGCGATCGATTGAAAGTCGTTGCCGACAACAACTATGAAGGCTTCGTTCTGACCTAAACCAGTTCGCTATGACGAGAAATGCGTTGGTTTAAAGCAGTGCAGCAAGTGCTGCACGAGTCCGGTCTCGCTGGTCGGGGTTCCCTCCGAACTCCGCGACGATAATGTCATCAGCTCCAGCATCGAAAGTTGCTTGAAGCCGGTCCTTAATTTCTGCTTCATTGCCCACAATGGCAATCTCTTCTGGACCTGCGAGACCCTCGTGGTCCAGCATTGCTCGATAGCTCGGCAACGTACCGTACATTTGCCAAACTTTCGAAGCTCTCTCCATCCCCGCGTCGATGTCGTCGGTACATAGAACCGGAAGGCCAGCAAGCACACGTGGCTTAGGTCGTTCCGCCTCTTCAGCTGCTCCACAAATCTCGGGGACAGTCAACTCTGCCAAAGTTTTGTTTCCGGTCATCCAAGTGATGGTGCCATCAGCTAACCGTCCAGTTAACCGAAGCATTTGGGGGCCTAAAGCAGCTACGAGGACCTGCGGCACGGGAGCTTGAAGGCCCAAAGATGGATTACGACCGGCCAGTGTTTCTCCCTCAAATCGGACTGGCTCGTCCCGTAACTGCGGATTTAGAACCTCAAGATATTCCCTTAGATGACGTACCGGCTTGTCGAACTCATATCCGTACTGTTTCTCTATGACTGGCTTATGGGATAGACCTATGCCTAACGCCAGACGGTCACCGATGATTGATGTAACCGACAGGGCTTGTTGCGCCATGACCATTGGGTGTCGGGGATAAGTAGGGATAACGGCGGTGCCTAGTTCGATGTCCGGTACTGCCGCGCCGATATGACTTAGCGAAGTCAAAGCATCGACTCCCATAGGCATTTGCGGCAGCCAATAGGACGGAAATCCTGCTTGTTGAGCATCTCGAGCGTCAGTGATTGCTTCTTCGACGTTGAACAGTTTGCCAGCGGGACCGCTGAAGATACCTATGCGCATAGGAGCCTCCGTTTGGTAGTCAGACGTTGCATCACCTTCTCACACATAGGGTCGTGCTTGTCGGCTAAGAAAGTGACTTCCGTTGCAGTCACATCGTCATTGTTGTGACGGCCGGTGAAGGCGGGGGGCACTTCTCTGAGCGATCTGATCAGCTCGAGCCGCGATTGGTTCATCCCAATCTTCATCGGTGAATAACCAAAACTGGTTGTTCGAGATGGCATCGAAAACTTGTTGACCAACAACCTCGGGGTCTAACCCTCCACTCAAGGCCCGTTGCGTAAGTTCAAGCATTTGATCTCCCCTATCGTCAACTGACGAGCCGACAGCACCACTCTCTCGGGCTGCGGTCGCGTTGACAATGTTTGTGTTCACAAATCCGGGGCACAGACAGGTCACGCCCACATTGGACCTCTCAACTTTTAGTTCATGAAAGAGCGTCTCTGCGAGTGTCGCTACACCATGCTTTGCAATGTTGTACGGGGCTCCAAAAGGCGAGGAGATGTGCCCTGCTATCGACGCCGTGATCACAACGTGACCTTCGTCTTGCTCTACAAGATGGGGCAGGAAGGTGCGAACTCCGTGAATAACACCGTCCAGAAGAATCCCTAGGGTCCATCTGTAATCCTCGCTAGAGAGCGCCCAAGAGCGGCCGATGGAGCCTTGTACCCCAGCATTGAGGCAAACAACATCGACAGTTCCAAAAGCATCAATTGATGCGTCCAGGAGTTGGACGTTGTCAGCTTCTAAAGCAACGTCGGTCACTACTCCTTCGACGTTGCCTCCATCTCCTCGAATTTCGTTGACCGCCGCATCGAGTTTCGCTTCATCTATATCGGAAAGGACAACATTCATGTCCCCAAGGGCGAAGCGTCGAGCCATCGCTAAACCCATACCCGATGCCGCCCCAGTCACGACTGCGGTCTTGCCAGCAAGTTTTTCCATGTCCGCAGATTAGACCGAAGAGTTCTTGAATCCATTTCTCCGACTACCGTTCGGGTGTGCCAGATTTTCTTACCGAAGCACAAAACAAGCTTCAACAACAAGCAGACGCTCTCGCTCAACAACTATCCAAAATAGAATCCAGCGCTTCCAACTCAAAACAGGTGCAGCTACAAACCACTGAATTATCGAAAGGTGCTGGTGTTTTCGCCCTCACTCAACCCGTCGAATACGGCGGGTTAGGGGCAACGGCATTGGAGCTAACCATCGCCCGCGACGCACTGGGACGCAGAAACGTAGGTCATTTACCGGGCATTTTTGGACCGAACCCAGGGTTACTTGCGCAAGCTACAGAAGAAATAAAACAGAAGTTTCTACAGCCGTATCTCGCCGGAGAAGTAACCAGCGGTTTCGGGTTTACCGAACCTTCTGATGCTGAACGACATACCTGGGCACAAGTCGACGGCGAAGAACTGGTCATCAACGGGGCCAAGTCTTACGTCACTGGCGGTTCAAACGCTGATTTCATCAACACCTTGGTCGAACTCGACGATGTCGGTCCCGCAATGATCCTGATAGAAACCAGTAGGCCAGGAGTCGAGTTGGAACGCAGTTTTAGTTCCGTCGACGGCAGCCACCACGCAAGTTTTACTTTCACAAACGTTCGGGTCCCTAAGAGCCACGCTATCGGCGAAGCTGGGGCGGGAATGACGAGGGCCCTCGAACAAGTCAACGCCGTTCGTATGGCGATAGCAGCAGACTGCGTCGGCTTGTGCAGATTTGTTTGTGCCCTAGTCGCCGGTCATATTGAATCGACGAACATCGCTTCGAATAAAGATCATGCAACCCGCGTCCAGTTCGGTCGAATGCGAACGGCAGCCTTTGCGGCCCGCAGTTCTGTGTACCGAACGGCGCGACTGATAGATGCAGGCGAAAACTCAGTCAATGAAGTCATGGCATCAAAAGTTTTGGCTTCGGAGACCATCGCCGAACTAGTGGACACAGCAATTCAAGTTGTAGGTGGAGAAGCGTTGATTGAATCTCACCCGCTGGCTTCTATATTTCGACGAGTCCGTGCCAGTCGATTAGCTGAGGGCCCTACCGATGTTCTTCATGCAAACATTTCTCGGGGATACCTCGACTTAAACTTGGGCCGAATCTGAGCTGACATGCCTTATCTCAACGAGTTTTCTTCATCAAACACTCCATTGGACATGACTACAACCCCCGAGTTTCTCAGTCTCTGCGAAAGCGCTGACGACTTGGGTATCCAATACGACAAAAAGGTCCGATACGTTTCCAACAACGTTGTCGCTCGGCATCAACGCTTCCACTTCCTGGAGTGGGGCGCCCCATCACTGCCAAATTTGCTCTTACTTCATGGCGGTAACCAATCAGCACACTCTTGGGATTTAGTCAGCCTCCACCTAGCAGATCGATTTCACGTAATCGCACTAGACCAGCGAGGTCACGGTGACAGCGAATGGGCCCGCGATGCCGACTATTCATCACACGCCATGGCTGCTGACGCCTCCTCGGTGCTATCCGAACTCAATGTCGATTCGGTAACCGTTGTGGGGCACTCCATGGGAGGAATGAACACTCTGCGACTCGCGATAGAACAGCCCGATCTTCTGGAACGCTTAGTTCTAGTTGATATTGGACCTGAATTGTCAGAGGCCGGAACGAAAAGCATCCGCAATTTTGTTACTGAAAATCGGGAATTTGAGGACCTCGAAGATTTCATCCGGAACGTTCAAAAATACGACCCGTACCGATCCAGAGAACACATAGAACGGACCGTAAAATACAATCTTCTTCAACGGGCTGACGGAAGATTCGTAAGTAAGCGAGACCATGGACCACGCCTTGCAACAACACAGGGTCAACGAGAACAAAGCGATCGATTCTCTATTGACGACACCACTCATATATCCCAGCCGACATTAATCATTAGGGGATCTGATTCGAACGTACTCTCCGCCGAGGCGGCAGAACGCTTCGTTCAAGCCTTACCCAACGGAGAACTCAAGACGGTCCCAAACAGCGGCCACAACGTTCACGGGCAAAACACCTCTGGCTTCCTCAATGCCTTACTCCCGTTTTTGCTGACTTGAGTCAACAAGCGAACAGCTTCTAAGAGCACACGAGTTGAGTTAAGGCCTATGGTGAACTCATGAACTCAAAAGAGCTTGAAACTCTGATCATCGACGTCGCCGACAACGGCGTGGTGACTGTCACAATGAACCGTCCCGAAAAAAAGAATGCTGCCGACGCTGTCATGTGGGACGAACTGCGCGACACCTGGAATGCCCTAGCAGTCGACCCTGAGGTACGCGCTGTCATCATGACTGGCGCCGGTGATGCATTCTGCAGCGGAGCCGATCTCGGAGGACAGGGACGTGATCGACATCAACTCATATCCATGAACCTGATCCACCAGACGGTCGAGGCTCTCTACTCGATCATGGTCCCAGTCATCGCAAAGGTAAACGGTGTCGCTGCTGGCGCCGGTATGAATATGGCGCTGGCCTGCGACTTAATTCTGGCAAGCGACCAGGCTCGGTTCAGTGAAATCTTTGCGCGTCGTGGTTTAAGCGTCGACTTTGGTGGCACATGGGTCCTCCCTAGACTCATCGGGTTACATCGAGCAAAAGAGTTAGCGTTCTTTGCCGACGTTATTTCGGCCGAACAAGCAGCCGAGTTCGGCATTGTCAACAAGGTCGTACCTCATGACCAGCTGGACTCCGAGGCCAAAGATTGGGCTGATCGTCTCGCGGCCGGACCACCTTTGGCGTTAGCGATGACAAAACGAATGCTGACACTAAACGCCAGCAATGACTTCAAGTCGGCACTGGAAGCCGAAGGAATGGCTCAGACAGTGAACTTCTACACCCAAGACACTAAAGAGGCGGTCGCCGCCTTTTTAGATAAACGCGACCCAAAATTCCAAGGAAGATAATCACTCCTGACGATCGCAGGCCATTTCTAAAGAACACCCAAATTGCACACTCCGTTAGAGGACATGCGAGACTGAATAGATGCTGGAACTAGTCGCTGTAGGCAACGACATCGAGGCAGCAATTGAAGCGTCTCGTCGCTTAGACGGGGTGTGCTACTTAGCTGACCCGAACGATGAAAGGGATCTGCCATTTCGCACAATGATCAGATGTGTAACCGACAGTCCTCAAGATCTTGAGTCAGCAGCAGAAGAGGGTACCTATCTCACATTTAGCCGAGTTATCCGCGAGCGAGACACCAACACTGAAACCGGGGTCGCCTCACCTGGTGTCACGGCAATCTTTCCTCTGCTACACCACCCTGACCTTACTCACGAACAGTCCGATGCCCATTGGCGAGACGTTCATGCACCCTTGGCCCTTCGACATCACCCTGGAATGTGGGACTACACCCAACTCAGTGTTGTCCGCACTCTGACCGGTCCTGAAATCGACGGATTCGCTCTCGTAAGTTTTGATTCCCTGCAATCCATGAAGGAACGCTTTTTCGGGGATGACAACGATCGCGAAGTTATTTACCAAGACGTCGCCAGCTTTGCTAATCCCGAATCACCACGCCGAGTCGTATCGACCGAAACCATCTACGGAACCCGTCCACCCACACCGAAAGTTGTGTGGCCCCAAGGGTGAAAAATCTTGTTGCGCTATCTGCTCTAGTAATAGCCACAGCAGTATCTCAATCCTTTGGACGATTCACGTACTCAGTTCTCTACATCGAAATTCGTGATGACTTCGGTCTATCAAACACTGTCGCCGGTGGAATCGGTTCGCTGAACTTGGTTGGCTACCTCGTTGGTTCTTTGCTGGTCGCTTTCACAGTCGGAAAGCTCGGCCTTATCAAAACCGCCAAATACGGACTAGCCGGTGTGGTGGTCGGCTTACTTCTGCTCAGCTGGTCACCGAACAGTTTTATTGCTCTCTTAGCCCTCTTTTTGACCGGGTTTAGCGCTGCCGGCGTCTGGATCACGACCCCGGCCCTCGCTACCAACCTTCTCGGTCCAGACCGAAGAGGTATCGCCATCGGTTGGGTCACTACTGGAGTAGGACTCGGCTTTTTCGCAGCTTGTGTGTTTGACGCCGTCATTACGGACTGGCGGTCCGTCTATGGACTCGAAACCATCATCGGAGTCGCTGCCCTCGGATTATTGGCTGTGACCATCAAAACTTCCGCTGATCCAACTTCCAACGCTGGTCTGAGCCCTACCACCCTCAAACAGATACCCGGATGGCTCAACCTTTGCGTTACCTATGGGTTCTTTGCGGTCGGCGTTTCTCTAGCTATGACCTTCTCTGCCGCCTTGCTTGAAGAAGACGCCGGCTTCAAAGAACGTTCTGCATCGCTCACATTTGCGTTGATCGGACTCGGCCTAGCGTTGGGTGGGCCAATCATGGGGTGGCTTAGCGACCGTATCGGAAGCAACTCTGCTCAACTGGTGTCACTCACTTGTCTGACCGTTAGCTGCGCTCTAATCGCTACTGGCCACCCAGTCGCTGCACCTATCTCGACCCTACTGTTCGGAGTTGCTTTCACCGGAGTTGTGGTCAACATCACGGCCAAAGTAAGCAATCACTTGTCGGCAGAAGCATTCGGCGCCGCCTACGCAGTGCTTACGATTGTCTTTGGTGCGGGGTTAGCCGTTGGCCCCCAATTAGGCGGCATAATTGCAGATTCGTCGGGTTCTTTTCAGCCTGCTCTCATTTTGGCGTCCTGTTTCGCCGCAGGAGGCCTGTTGCTAACACTTCTCGACCGTAAGACACAAACACCAACAGTGGGTTAGGCGGGGAGTCCTAGACGTTCATGGACAGGAGCTAATGCCTGCAATTCGGGCATGACCTCTCGAGCGAAAAGCTTCATGTTGCGATCAGCTTCCTCATGCTCCATACCAGCAAAGCTGAATACGCCCATGTAACCGTCCATAAATGTCTGCTCTTGCAGATTGACAATCTTGTCGTAAACCTGCTCGGGAGTTCCCCACAACTGAAGGTCAACGAAAAAATCGGTCATCATTTCTAAACCACCAGGCGCTTTCAGTCGGTCATACATTTGACCGTGATGCTCATAGCCCGGGGTGTCTTTCAGATGAGGCTTGTCGAATTCATAGTGATCGATAATCGTGTCCCAGTATCCACCAATAAATTCGCGTGCTTTCTCTTCAGCCCGATCAGGATTTTCATCAACAAACGTCCAGCCCGCGACCATCGGTGGTGGTGGTTCTTCTCCATTGGCATCGCGATAAACCTCTCGATAATCCTGAAGTTCTTGGCGAACCGCTTTCCACGGTTTTTGGGGAACTATCAAGATCCCGACACCCATCTCGGCCATTATGCGAGCCGAATCTGGTGAGACTGCCGCAGCGTAGGCTCTTCCTCGCATCGACTTAACTGGTCGTGGTCGAATATCTACTCGTGGTTGATCTATAAGTTCGCCGTGATACTCCGCATATCCATTTTCCATCGCGTTCAGAACCATCTCGGTTGACTCTTTGAAACGAAGACGAGCTGAGGCCATCTCCGTGCGAAATCCGTCAAATTCGACCTTGCCTGTGCCTCTCCCCAACCCAAGAATCAGACGGCCATCTGACAGGTTGTCCAACATTGATATCTGCTCGATAACTCTCAACGGATCGTGCCATGGCAAAACACAGACCATCGAGCCCAATTGGATCGACTGTGTGGCCCCAGCCATATAGGTCAAGAACTGCAGCACATCTGGACACATCGTGTAACTGGTGAAGTGATGCTCGACACTCCAGACAGAGTCGAATCCAAGGCCTTCGGCTTGTAACGCCAACGCTAAATCCTGTTGGTAAACCTGCTGGTCTGGGAGTCGCTCTCCCGGATTTTGAAATATGACGCTCATTCCTACATGCATTACGTTCTCCAGCCGTCGTTGTCACCTACTTGAACACTCTTAGGATATTCGATATTGACCCGTCCAATCAGTGCATTCCACTCCTGCATCTCTCTAACGTCCTCAAAGTCAACGTTGGAAAATGCAGAACGGAGACGCGAAACTTGGCCTGGTGACACTCCACTGAGTCCAAGCCATCCACCTGGAGCGATGCGAGCGACAAGGTCACCAGCAAATTGACGCAAAATCTCGTCATGAATGTTGGCAACTACAACGTCGTATCTTTCTTCGACATCGCTCAATCGGATCGATGAAAATTGAACTCTGTCAGCAACACGATTTCTCCGGGCATTTGCCTTTGCTGCCAACAGGCCGGCCTCATTAACGTCGAGTCCGAAAGCAGTCCCCGCCCCAAAGCAAACTGAGGCCACGGCCAAAACACCTGACCCGCATCCAACATCGAGTACTGATTCCCCGCCCCTGATTCGGGCTGCTAGTTCCTCTAGTAGCAGTCGAGTGGAAGGGTGATCTCCTGCACCGAATCCTAAACCGGGGTCTATTTCAACAACCGTTTCAGCACCAGAGGCCACCCAAGGAAAACAAACTTCAGTCGACTCACCAATCGGAGTCGGACGATTCCAATTATTCCAAGCCACGGCTCGGTCTGAATCTGGTGGGCCCGCTACTGCTGGGTGCTCATTATCTCTTAATTCAGCAACCAGACTCCGAGCTACTTCTTCGCTCTCTACCTCATATTTCGCAACCCAACGATCGCTACGGAGAAATATCCAGGTTCCTGACCCGAGGATCCTCTCAACCTCTGGCAGTGTCGCACTGTCTGCTGCAACGACTACTGAACCGCTCATCCTTCAAGCGATAACGCTCGCCGTCGCGATTCAATTGACTGACCAGCGGCTTGTCGTGACTCATTGGCAGCTGACTCGAAAATACCCTTTGCCATCAAAGAAGATTCCGCGGCTCTTCGGTCCAGATAAATCGAAGCCCTAATTTCATGCACGTCGTTCATGTCGGGTGCAGCATCGCTCGCCATGTCGATCAAGTGGCACGCGACTCTAAACTCTCCGGCATCTGCCAAATGTCGAGCGCGTTCGGCAAGAGCAGAAACTCCGCCTACTAATTCAGAAATTTCAGTTGCCAACGCGGAATCTGCGGCCGGTTTGAGATGTGAGGGTTTACCATCCCACCATCCCCCGTACAGCCTCCAAATATTGCGAATAACAAATTCCGGTTCATCGTAAAGGGGCCGCAGATAAGGAAGCTCGAGCAGTTCTGGGTTGACTTCGACCGATGAGACAATGTCGTTAAGAGTCGCTCCGGAATTCATCGCGGAAATAACATCTTCAACAAGTTGCTCCAAAGTGGAAGCAACTGTTTCCAAACAGGAAAGAATGCGTTTGTGACCTGAGATGGGGAGCCCATGTGCGGGGACGAACAATTCGACATCTTTCGCCATCATTTCGCGCAGCGAACGAGCCCATTCCAACGGATATCTTTGAACCTTTTGCGGGTTGCCGCAGTTCGGAAAATTCCATATGAACTGGTCGCCAGCAGAAATCATTTTTTGTTTCGGCAGCCACGTCCAAGTGTGGTCATCGGTTTCTCCCATCGCGTGATGAAGCTCTAATTCCACTCCACCAACAGATGAGTTCATAGTTTGGTCGTACTCAACGGTGATATCGAGGGTTCCATCCGGAACGAAGGGCCGTTGTCCTGCTGGCCCTCCCAGGGCTGAGACCGGTAAACCGCCAAATTGTCGTGCGTTGATGACCTTGTTGTAACCGTTCGTTGCTCTATAACGACTCAGTCGTCGCGGGAGATTTTCATGACCGATTACCCGCGGGAGCGCGTGTTCCGATTGTTCCGCTTCTGCTGCAATCGCGCTACTCCCACCAACATGGTCTATATGGCCGTGGGTGTAAATGAGGGTATGGATTCGCTCTCTACTCCATTCCCTCAAACTTTCCAATACTCGAGTTCCACTGGCGGGGCCACTCGAATCGAAGGCGATAAGCCCTTCGTCGGTGCGGACAACAACGACATGACTGAACGCTTCGACTAGGGCGACGTCATCGGCAAGTTCGCTCAGCTCATGAGAAACACGGTTGGGAGGACCATCAACCCGGCCAGAATCAATGAAGCGAGTGGAAAGATCTAGAACGTGCTCAGCCATCAAGCCAAACTAGATGATGTAGGACCCGTAACCGGTCACTCGAAGTGTCGTTCTTCCCACCATGGGAAAAATTCGGGCATATCTTCACTAGTTTTCAGAGTGAAGTCTGGTGCTCGCTTCTCTAAGAAAGAAACAACCCCCTCGTGGGCGTCGGCGCCTTGCCCTAGGTGAAAAATGCCTCGACTGTCGACTTTGTGAGCTTCCATTGGATGATCAGCTCCAAGCATCCTCCACATCATGTGTCGAATCATCGTCACAGAAATCGCGGAGGTATTTGCAGCTATTTCCGAAGCAATTGCTCGCGCAGCGGGCATCAGATCTTCAGGTTCGTGAATGCTACGAACTAGACCCCCTTCAAGCGCCTCTTCGGCGTCGAATACTTTCCCGCTATATGCCCACTCGAGAGCTTTGCTAACACCAACCACTCGTGGCAGGAAATATGAAGAACAGGCTTCCGGGACTATTCCACGTCGACTAAAAACAAACCCGATTCGTGCAGCAGTGGATGCCAAACGAATGTCCATCGGAAGAGTCATCGTGACTCCGACCCCCACGGCTGGCCCGTTGATAGCAGCGATTATCGGTTTGTTGAATTCGTAAAGTCGCAGGGAAAGCAGCCCACCACCGTCACGCAACCATGCATTATCTCCACCTTGGCGACCTTCATTCGAAGCTCGTTCAGTTTTGGCTTCTTCAGTTTGACTGTCATAGTCGAACGTTTCGGCACCCTTTTCTAGGTCGGCGCCAGCGCAAAATCCGCGACCTTCGCCGGTGACAATCACAACTCGAATTTCGTCATCGGAGTCGGCATGGTCAAGTGCCTCAAGAAACTCACGTTGCATCTGGCTGTTAAACGCGTTCAGACGCTCTGGCCGATTCATCGTCAAGGTAAGGGTGTGATCAGCGACTTCGTAGAGGAGGGTTTTGAATTCTGGCATCGATTTCCTTTAGGCCGGCCACTAGGTCACGGCGACGTCGAACACTGTAACTCGCGAGATCATCGAGCGAGCCAGTTGCCATCGGGCATATCTGTAAGCCCTACTCCTTCTCCTCCGTACTGGTAGGCATACACCTGCACCCCTGTTGCTGTGACAACAGCTACTCGGTGATACATACCTTCGACGGCACCTTCAATTTTGTCGAGTAACGACAGGGCCTCGTCCAGTCGTGCTGGGTCAAGCTGAAATCGAACTCCATGTATGACTCCAACACGGTCAAAGAAGGCAGCGGGATAACCCAGCCCGGTGTCATACAACCGCCCCGCGATTTGATCTGGTTCTTGCGCGACCACGAATGGTGCCAAGAACTGCCATCGTTCTTGGCCGGGCAGCAAAGTGCCGTAGCAAAAAACTTGGTCAACTTCGACTCTGCTATCAGACATCTAAGAAGCGGCCAGCGGCGAAAGCTGAACCCAACGCACCCACAATCACTCCCATCAAAACGGTGGCAATGGTCGCGGTAGTGAACTGCCCTGAAGTGACAGTGAACGAACGAAAGAACGCCAATATTTCGGAGCGACCAAACAGCTCTTCCACATGGTTTCTCAGTGCACCAGCCGCTACAGCCCCCACAAGACCGCCAGCGAGACCATGCAGCATCCCTTCAAGAATAAAGGGCAGCCGGATAAAACTATTCGTTGCACCAACCAGTTTCATCACTTCAATTTCTCGACGTCGCGCGAACATCGCCACGCGGATCATATTGAAAATCAACATGGCGCTCGCTGCAGCAAGAACGATTGACATGAGTAGAACGATCCAACGAAACGAGTTGAACCATTCTCGAATCGCATCAACTTGCTGCCTACCCGTCTCTACAGAGTAAACACCCGGTCGTTGTCGAAATTGAGCGGCCAACGATTCGATGATTTCCCCTTCGGCGATCCGAGGAACAACTCGATATGACGGAGGGAGACTCTCTACTGAGATCTCCGCCAATAGTTCAGGTTCATCGACCAACATTTCCTCAAGTAGTGCGAAAGCCTGGTCCTGAGTGACGTACTGGATTCGTTCTATGTCAGGGTGATTTCTCAGCTCTTCACCAAGAGCATCAATTTGACCACCAGCAATGTCGGGTTCCATGAAAATCTCGAATTGGACCCCTCCCTGCCAGCGGCCCAGAGCGTTAGAGCTCGCATATCGAGCCATCAATCCCAAACCAACCAACATGACACCGACAGCTACCGTCAGGATGGCGGCGACTGTCAAGGTCAGATTGCGTCGAACATTGAGCCAGGTTTCTCGAGCGAAATACCCGGCGCGGCCTAAGAAGCCCGCCACGGTTATGCGTACACTCCCTGCTGTTCATCTCGAACAACTTGGCCAGCGCGTAAAGCAACCACTCGACGTCTCATCTGATCAACGATGGTCTGATCGTGGGTAGCCATAACCACAGTGGTGCCGGTTCGATTGATCCGATCCAAAAGACGCATGATTTCTTGGGCTGTATTGGGGTCAAGATTTCCGGTGGGTTCATCAGCCAAAAGAATCAATGGTCGGTTGACGAAAGCACGAGCTATGGACACCCGCTGCTGTTCACCTCCAGAAAGCTCATCCGGAAAACTTTTCTGTTTATTAGACAATCCGACCAGCTCAAGAATCGCCGGGACTTGAGTCGTGATGATATTTCTCGGACGTCCAATTACTTCCAGCGCGAACGCCACGTTTTCATACACCGTCTTTTGAGGCAGCAACTTAAAGTCTTGAAAAACTGACCCAATGTTGCGACGAAGGTAGGGGACCCTCCAACTACTTATGCGGGCTAGGTCCTTCCCAGCCACATGAACTCGTCCACCGGTCGCTGCTTCTTCCGCAGTCAATAACCGAAGCATTGTCGACTTTCCTGAACCTGATTCACCGACCAAAAAGACGAACTCACCTTTTTCGATGTTCAGAGTGACCCCGTCAACAGCGCGGGTTTCCCCTTTGTAGATTTTGGTGACGTTGTCGAGGCGAATCATATGAAGAGACCCGCCGGCAAAACCTTTTGAACCGATACGGGACATCCCCAGCGTACGACAGGATTAGCTGTACGTAGCGTCAGCGACTCAAAGGATTAGGTCTCTAATTCAGAATCTCGCTGGCTACGTTGCCATTGAAGAAATGCTTCCATCAGCGCATCAAGGTCTCCGTCCAAGACAGCCTCGACGTTCCCTATCTCCAGATTGGACCTGAGATCCTTTACCTGCTGATAGGGATGCAGCACATAAGACCGAATTTGGCTTCCCCAGGCCACGTCACGTTGCTCACCTGCGAGTTCATTCAGTTCAGCTTCACGTTCTTGTCTCTG
>JAYZKK010000044.1:0-3937 GCA_036163555.1 Actinomycetota bacterium | reverse complement strand
TGGTGTTAATGACCTTTCCCCTGGGTCCGATGACTTCACCGATCTTGTCGATTGGTATCTCGAAGCTGACGATTTTCGGAGCATTGCCTCCGACATCGGATCGTGGTTCTGAAATCGCTTCATTCATGACCGCGAGTATTTGCATCCGGGCTTCTCGCGCTTGCGAGAGAGCTTCGGCAAGTACTTCAGCAGGAATGCCGTCAATCTTGGTATCCAGTTGAAGAGCTGTTATCGCGTCTTCGGTCCCCGCGATTTTGAAGTCCATGTCTCCAAAAGCATCTTCAGCTCCCAAGATGTCAGTAAGAGTCACATATTTACCCTCGGCGTAAACCAAGCCCATGGCAATTCCAGAAACGTGGCTTCGGATCGGCACTCCGGCATCCATCAATGAAAGTGAGGACGCACAGACCGAACCCATCGAGGTCGAGCCGTTTGATGACAGAACATCTGAGACCAATCTCAGAGTGTAAGGAAACTTGTCCTTCGATGGAATCGCTGACAACAAAGCTCTTTCGGCCAGTGCTCCATGCCCAATCTCTCTGCGCTTGGGACCACGCATAAATCCAGCTTCACCAGTCGAAAATGGTGGGAAGTTGTAGTGGTGCATGTACCTCTTACGGTCATTCGGGTTAAGTGTGTCGATGAGTTGTTCCATCCGACTCATGCCCAACGTTGTGACATTCAATACCTGTGTTTCACCACGTTGAAACAAACCCGACCCATGTGCCGTTTCGCCTACATAAGCGACCTCAGCTGACAGCGGGCGTACCTCATTCGTGGCTCGACCGTCGATACGAAAGCCGTCTTCTGCGATACGTCTACGTACGATTTCTTTCGAAACCGACCGCACTGCTGCACCAATTTGTTTTGCTGCATCAGCGGTTTCTGCAAACTCTTCTTCAAGTTGAGTTCGTATTTCAGCAGTGACTTCATCCTGGCGAGCTTCACGTTCTGCTTTGTCGCCGATTGCCATTACTTCAGTCAGTTGAGGAGTCGCTACAGAACGAACCCTCTCGATGATTTCATCGCTGTAGTCGACACTCTTAATCCATTGGAGTTCTTCGATGTCTCCAACCTGATTTCGCAATGCTTTTTGAAGTTCGATGACATCGTCAATCCACTGCTTTGAAGCTTCAAGACCGTCAGCAAGGACTTCCTCTGTGACTTTAGGAGCTCCATCGTCGTAGTACTCGAAAGCTCGTTCAGTCCCTCCAGCTTCGACCATCATGATGGCGATATCGCCATTTTCAAGTTGGCGGCCTGCGACGACCATTTCGAACGTCGACTCTTCGCCTTCTTGATATGTCGGGAACGGGATCCACGAACCTTCAGTGCTGTAAGCGATACGAACAGCAGCTACAGGACACTCGAATGGTATTCCACTTACCCAAAGCGCCGCTGACGCACCGTTCAGCGCAATTACGTCGTATTGGTTTTCGCCGTCTACACCAAGAATGGTTCCGACGACATGTGTCTCGTGCCGGTATTCAGCAGGAAAGTTAGGACGTAACGGTCGATCGATCAGTCTGCAGGCGAGAATTGCATCATCTGAAGCACGTCCCTCCCGGCGAAAGAAAGAGCCGGGAATCCGTCCCGCTGCATACATTCGTTCTTCAATATCTACTGTCAGTGGAAAGAAGTCGGCACCGTCACGAGGTTTACTCGATGCTGTCGCAGTTACTAAAACCTGCGTAGAGCCTATTCTTGCAGTAACAGCTCCATTCGAAAGCCCAGCTAATTTGCCGGTTTCGAATGAAAGGGTTTTGTCGGTACCAGAAATCGGTCCCGATACGGAAATGGCATCAGCCATAGTTTTTTTCTACTCCTTCGGCGAGACCTTCTCGCCATATTTTGCATTCAGTTGGTAGACGTCGATCACTCCGGTTTAGGTGAGGGAGCGACGACAACCAATTGCTGCTGAATTGGGTTCTGTGTGAGCTTCGATCGATAGTGACGTCAGTAGCCCGGGGGCTAGCTTTATCACTCAGCGACGTAAACCGAGTTTGCCAATTAGCGCTCGGTAACGCTCAACGTCATTGTTGTCGAGATAGTTCAATAGTCGGCGACGGCGTCCTACAAGTTTCAGTAGTCCTCGTCTGCTGTGGTGGTCCTTTTGGTGGTTCTTCAAATGTTCGGTGAGATCGTCTATCCGGTCAGTGAGAAGCGCAATTTGTACTTCTGGCGAACCCGTGTCGGTGTCGTGTTGTTGATGCGCCTTCATGGTGTCGGATTTTTCGGCCATATTTCTATTTCCTCGGGGTGTAACTTCGGGCCGCTTCGTAGTAAGTCAGGCGGCTGGCCGGCGCGAAGATTACGCGCCATTTGGCATTCTAACAGCCAAGTTCACACTTAATACAGGCGCGACGAGTTCAGGTTCCGCTCACTCAGATAGGCACTTAGCGGCATCCGCCACATCTTTCACAAGTTGTTCTTTTAGTGCTTCAACGCCATCGAATTTTCTTTCGCCCCGTAAACGACGAACAAACCGCACCTTCGCCGTTTCTCCGTATAAATCACCTCGAAACCCAATTAGATGAGCTTCAATCAGCGATCTATCTGCGTCCTCGTAAAACGTTGGCCTTTTCCCAATGTTGACTGCAGCTGGATATTGGGCGCCGTCCTCACGGATGTACCAGGCCGCATATACGCCATCGGAAGGGACCTGCAAATCAATAGTCGTCGGGATGTTCGCGGTAGGGAACCCAATGGTCCGTCCTCTTCTGTCGCCGGGAGTTACAACACCCCTAACTTCAAATAGTCGTCCCAAAAGCCGGTGGGCTTTCTCTACGTCCCCATCAGATAGTGCTGTTCGTATCGAAGTAGAAGAAATCACTTCTCCTTCCCCAGTCAGTTGTTTGACCAGGGGAAGCCCAATTACTTGATAGCCATATTCTTCACCGACTTCGCCAAGCGTTTGCACATCACCCCGACGCCCTTTTCCAAAATGAAAGTCTGCCCCAACGACAACCGCTCGAGCCTGAAGACAATCGACAAGCACTTGGCGAGCAAAACTTTCAGCGGGAACCTCAGCCTGTTCGGGAGTGAATTCAACGACGAGGGTGTAGTCGACTCCGGTTTCTGCCAGCAGTTCCAACTTGTGATCTAAGTCGCATAGCAGCAACGGGGCTGATTCGGGCCGCACGACTGTGGCCGGGTGTCGGTCGAATGTGACTACCGCTGTAGCACATCCACGTTCTGCTGCTAGCCGATGCATTTCCGAAATGATGGTTCGATGACCTCGGTGAACACCATCGTATTCTCCGACAGTTACTACGCTGCCCTGCTCCAAAGTCGGTGACCAAGCCAGGTCACGAATGATCTCCACAACGCCAAGTTACCGGGAAGCTCGCCTCAGTACGACTCACAATCATCAATAGATCTTCGACTGCATCGACCCACGCTTAGCTAGGTATAACAACGCCTACGACCACTTGGTCATCAATTTTCTCATGCACAGCGATCAGATTTTCAGATGAGTCAGTTAGTGCCCACGGACCAGCACCTTCCATTCGTTCATGACGTAATCTGCCACCGTTTTGCACTACCGATACCTCTTGGTCAGTCAGGACCATCCGGTCTAAACCCCGAACTAACTCAAGAACTGGTTGTAACGGTGCTTCAAGAATTGCGGCGCTTTCTTCAATTCCGAAGACGCCACTTTGGGTTCTGCGCAGATTGCGGATGTGAGCGCCACCGTGCAGTGCTGTTCCAAGATCAGCTCCCAAGGATCTTATGTACGTGCCAGCAGAGCAGTCGATGACAGCGCTCCAGATCAACGGGTCAGTCGTAGCTTTGATATCAAATTTTCGGATGGTTACAGAACGAGCTTCACGTTCCACCTCCTTCCCTTCACGAGCAAGCTCATGCAGTCTTCGACCTCCAACACGGCGAGCTGACACCATCGGCGGGATTTGTTCAATTTCTCCTGTGAGCGATC
>JAYZKK010000043.1:0-74949 GCA_036163555.1 Actinomycetota bacterium | reverse complement strand
CGAACGTGTATGCGCGAACATGCGACAACGCCAGCGACCAAATGCCAAAGCTTCCCAAATCTTGAGCGGCGCGAAAGAACAGCTGAAGCGCAAAATGCTGCTGATGCATGTCCAGAAGGGAAACTCGAGGTGATCGGTTGACGCAGCTGGTGTGCCGTAGGGTTCTCGGAAGCGGATCCCGGGCGAGTTCGCCGAAAAAATCTCTTGACTCCTTGATTGACCAATAGCGACTCGACACCCATCAGGACGCTGAAGCCAACGGCCGCTTTGGGTCGCCTTCCTGGTGGGAGCGCACGAATTCCCCCAATGATGTGCCAGATAAGACTGAAATCTCCAAGGTTGGATGCTGCGTAGAACAAGCGATCAACTGAGGGCACGCCTCGCCAACGTTCCCACCACTGATCGACTTGTTTATCCAATTCGTCGATTTTTAGACTGATCGGACTTGTTTCGTTCACGTAGGCCGTCCTGGTAGAGCGCAATTACAGTTACACGTCAGTCTCGACAAATCCAGGCACCCGGTAGAAGTATTGTTATTGCGCCAACGAGGTCGTCGGTTCAAGAGTGGGCAACAACGGGTCCGTTGGAGGTGAAATAGTTAACAGCGGGCCGTCCCCTTCGCTAGGAGGAGGTGGAATTAGGAGCACTTGGCCCACATAGATCATGGTTGGGTCGGCGATGTTGTTCTCGCGTACTAAGTCGTTCAGATGGATACTGAATCGATCGGCGATAGCTATCAGCGTGTCTCCGCGAACAACTGTGTATGTCTCGCGGAACTCCTTAATTTCTGGAGTTGTCTCTTTCGTTTCTGCTGAGGGTGCCGTGTTAACAACGGGTTCAGGTGCTCTGGTTGAGGTGCACCCCAAAGTACAAATTGTTAATAGGGACAGTGACGCAAAGTAGCGCAACGTCACCATCAGCCTCAGCCGGAGCTTTCATCGGAAGGGGGAGGAATAAACAATGTTTCCCCTATACCTAAGATGGTGTCTTCCTTGCCGTTTTCGCGCATGAGTTCAGACACAGTTACTCCGAAGCCTTTGGCGATCTTGCCGAGAGTGTCACCAGGCTGGACCACGTAGGCCATTCTTTGCACGACCTTCTCAGTGGTCGTTGTTGTGAGTTCAGGGCGAAGTGTCGTCAAGACCGGGGTCGTAGAAGGGATTGGGCGACTCTTAGGTTCATTCGCGCACCCAAGTGTCAACAACAAAAGTGTTGCAAGAACCCCCAATACCATCCGAACTTGCATAGCTGCTCTAATCATGTGGTCGTCTGGCTGACAGAAATGGTTTGAGGCCAGTCGTCAGAACTCCCATTGTGAGTGAAGGGCTGGCTTTCGTGTTCTTCGACAGTCAGTATCTCAACGCCATCTTCCTTAACCAGCACGGTGTGTTCGAACTGGGCTGTCCTACTCAAGTCTTTGGTAGCGGCGGTCCATCCGTCGTCCCAAAGGTTGGCGCTAGGCGAACCGATGGTGATCATGGGCTCAATCGTGAATGTCATCTCGGGGTGAAACTCAAATTGAGCCGAAGGTTCATAGTAATGAGGGATATTTGGCAGGTGATGGAAGACCTCACCGACACCGTGGCCTATGAATTCTCGAACTACGCCGAAGCCAGCTGATTCCGCACGGTCTTGAATCGCTCTTCCGATATCGCTGACTCTTCCACCGGAACGCACAGCAGCTATACCCAGATAGAGACATTCCCTGGTTACTTGGATGAGCTCTAGTGACTGCTCATCGACCTCACCGACAGCAAAGGTCTCGCTGTGGTCTCCATGCACACCGTCGAGAAAAATGGTGACATCACAGTTGACAATGTCTCCATTCTGGAGTGGCCGACTGTCTGGAATTCCGTGACAAATAATTTCATTGATTGACGTGCAAAGGGATTTTGGGTAGCCGTTGTAATTAAGTGGACTGGGGTAACCCCCTTCGTCAATACAAGCTTCGTGACAGATTTGATCCAAATGTTCAGTCGTTACGCCAGGAGCTATATGAGCGGCAACCCTCCGCAAGACGCGCCTAGCCGCGGAGCCTGCTAGTCGCATCCGTTCCACAGTTGCGGCGTCCTTTCTAAGATCAGCTGGAGCTTTTCGGATCGGTACTCCCTGTTCGGCGTAATCGGGACGAGGTATCTCAGCGGGCACAGAACGCATCGGTGATACGTGGCCCGGCATAACGGGATCTGAGGTGTTTATAGGTCGACGCATTGCTGGGCGTCTCTTCTTGCGCTTCGCCATTACGGTGAAACTACCTGAGGACATGGTGAATAGGGAGACACAATGGGGTCTGGCATGACAATCTGGCACACATGAGTCTCGAAATTCATGGAACCGCCAGCGACGGCTGGGAGCCTTTGCTGGAACAGTTTGAGTCTAACTTCGAGCTTTTTGGCGAATTAGGGGCATCAGTCTGTGTCACCTACGAAGGAGAGACCGTAGTTGATCTGTGGGCCGGCGACAGAGACACCGAAGGCAATCCATGGCTCGAAGACACCATAGCTGTCGTCAATTCTTGCACCAAAGGTGCGGTAGCGCTTGCCTGTCATCTGTTGGCGGATAGGGGATCACTTGACCTTGACGCACCAGTAGCTGAGATATGGCCAGAGTTCGCTCATGGGTCCAAAGCAGCGGTAACAACACGGATGATGCTGAATCACACGACTGGTGTTGCTGCATTCCGCGACGATTTACCAGATGGCGCTGCTTTCGATTGGGACTACATGTGTGATCGGGTCGCCGCCGAAGAACCATGGTGGCCTCCGGGCACTCGGAACGGCTACCACTTAATGTCTTTCGGTTGGGTGGCTGGAGAACTTGTTCGACGCGCGTCTGGACGCAGCCTCGGCACGTTTTTCCGAGAAGAGGTGGCCGAGCCTGCAGCGTCGGACTTTTGGATTGGGTTACCCCCGACAGAACACCATCGTGTCTCTGCGCTAAGGCCCTTTAAGCCAAATCCAAACGAGGAGTTCTCTGCCTTCACTCGTGCTTTCATTGCTGATTCAGATGGACTGCAAGGGAGAGCTTGGAGGAATCGTGGCGGCGCCAAAGGAGATTCTCCCGAAGTATGGTCTGCCGAATTGGGTGGTGGCGGAGGAATCACAAACGCTCGAGGCCTAGCCAGGATCTATAAGTCGTGCGCGGTTGGTGATTTTGTTAGCGCACAACAATTTGACCGAATGAAACGTGTCTCTGTGGCGAGCGAGTGCGACGCGATGTTGCTGTTACCGACACGATTCTCGGAAGGCTTCATGCTAAGGATGGACAACAGAAGATCGTTCGGCGGAGACACTGACTCTGTGAATATCCGTGAAGGAGCTTTCGGTCATGTCGGTGCGGGGGGATCCATAGGATTTGCCGATCCGAAGATCGGTCTTTCGATGGGCTATGTCATGAACCAGATGGGTAAATCCGTGCTGCTAGATGCGAGAGGCGAAGCCTTGGTAGACGCGGCGTATCTATGCGCGGATCGGCAGTCTTAAAGTCAAGATCTCGAATCTGTCTTGATCGCTTCAACGACTGAATCTGCCGCGGAGGTTCTCTATTTCGGAAAGAACTTCATCGGTATGTTCACCAAGCCGAGGGGCTCGACGGTGAATCCCGGTTGGGGTGCTGGTCATCTTTATTGGTGAAGCAACCTGAACGATCGGTCGCCCACTTGGTTGGTCGACCGCTACCAGCATCTCCCTTGATTGAACGTGATGATCCGAAAAAAGATCTCCTGGGAGATTCACGGGCCCACATGGGACCTTGCCGCCTATCAGATCCAGAATTTCCTCGTTTGTCCTTTCGAGAGTCCATTCAGTCAGGGCTTGATCGATAGGTTCTCGATTCAACACCCGGGCACGAATCGTGGCTTTATCCTCATCTAACCCCCATTCAGGGTGACCCATTGCCGCAGCTAGTTCCCGCCAATGCTTGTCCGTAGGTGCGGCTATTGCCATAGAGCCATCCTTTGTCGCGAATACATCGAAAGGGACGGCAAAATCGTTCCGATTGCCGCTTGGAGGTGTATCGGGTCTACCGAGGTATGAATAACGCATCACTCCCATTTCGGCGAGAGCCATTATCGAGTCGACCATCGCCACGTCAACGAACTGCCCTTCACCAGTTCTCTGAGCATGAAATAGTGCTGCCAGCACGCCCATTGCTCCAATGGTGCCCGGATATATGTCCCCTATAAACGGCCCAACTTGAACGCGATCGTTCGGCCCGTTTCCATTCTGGGCTACGAGACCGCCCATAGCTTGGGCAATTACGTCGTAGGCAGGCCACTCAGCATGAGGGCTTTCTCCTGTCCTGGGATCTCCAAAACCCCTGATCGCTCCGTAGACAAGACGCGGGTTGCGTTCTCTCAGGGTTTCCCAACCTAAGCCGAGACTATCCATGACTCCTGCCCGCATATTCTCGACCACGGCGTCGGCACTTTCGACGAGATCGAGAAACTTTGCCCGGTCATTGGCATCGGTTAAATCGAGAACAATGCCTCGCTTGTTGCGGTTGTAGGTGGAAAATGAGCCACCATAGGAACGTTCTTGGTCTTCGCGGGTATAGGGCGCCATCGGCCGCTGCAGGTCGCCCCGAGGTGCCTCAACCTTGATTACATCTGCACCAAGATCTCCTAGCATCATCGTGGACCACGGACCTGCAATTGCTTGGGTGCAGTCCAAAATCCGAATGCCCTGAAGAGGCCCCGTTGGGCTTGGGGACATGGGGGATGCTTGCTCGTGTGCGGTGAGATGTTCGTCCATTAAGGCGCACATTATCTGCGCGACGGAAGGTTCGTGTTGCCAAGGTGCGAGACAGCTAGTGGGAATTAAAGGAGACTGCTTTCATGACCAATCAGAATGATGCCGTTCTTGAAGCCTTGTCTCTGGCCGTCGCCGCTCGAATCCCGGTCTTGTTATGGGGGCCGCCGGGAGCTGGAAAGAGCTCAGCTGTTGAAAGTATGTGTCAATCGATTGACGCTACATATGAGGTCGTTATCGCGAGCATCCGAGAGCCAAGCGACTTCAGTGGGCTTCCGGTAGTAACTGAGAACGGAGTTGAGTTCGCGCCGCCTCGGTGGGCTAAACGTCTTTCAGATGCCGGCAGTGGTGTCCTTTTTCTGGACGAAATTTCGACAGCGCCACCTGCGGTCCAGGCGGCATTGTTGCGTGTGGTGCTCGAACGAGTAGTGGGTGACCTGACTTTGCCAGATGACCTAGCCATAGTCGCCGCCGCTAACCCACCCGACCAGGCCGCTGACGGTTGGGACTTGTCAGCACCGCTTGCAAACCGATTTTGTCACCTTGACTGGCATGTAGATCCGACAACTGTGGCAACAGGCCTAGTCGCAGGCTTCCCCGCCCCCTATATCCCACGGCTTCCTAATGACTGGCAGAATCAAATCCCTATCACCGCTGGGCAAGTTGGCGGCTTCCTTTCTGTGCGGCAGTCATTGGTAATCCAACCACCAGTTGAACGTGCTCTGGCCGGACGGGCATGGCCAAGTCCGAGAACCTGGGAAATGCTCTCGCGGCTCCTAGCGGCGGCGCTTGCGGTCAATGCCTCTTCAGAAACCAGAAGAAATTTGGTGATCGGGTGTGTCGGGAATGGAGTTGGTCTCGAATTTCTCACATGGCTCCAAGAGCTTGACCTCCCAGATCCGGAGGCAGCTTTGAGGGACCCGGAAACCGTAGCGTTCCCTGACCGCGGCGATCGTCTTTATGCGGCAGTGTCAGCAGTAGCTAGTGCAGTCGCAGCAAACCCAACGCCGGATCGTTGGTTGGCGGGATGGCGGGTGTTAGAAAGAGCAGCTGGTCAATCCCCGGACGTAGGCGCGATAGCGGCGAGGGTGCTGGCACAAGTTCGGCCCGTCGGAGTAAGCGCTCCGCCTGAAGCCGCTGTATTTCTGCCCGTTCTTCAGGCAGCTGGACTCCTCGAATGAAGCCAAAGGACCAGGTTTCCGCGGCTCGACTCTGGGCGGCTTACAACTACCCCTATTTGGCGTCGGCTCTGTTTGCATTGCGTTTCGTTGCGGACGACAAAGTAGATCAGATAGCTGGTGATGAACATTTCCGCGTCTATATAAATTACGGCTCCGCGCACGACTGGCCTGTTGAGGTACTTGGGGTGGAAATGATTCACCAAGTAGGCCACTTGCTGCGAGGACACGCTCCGAGAGCTCAGGAGATAGAGCTTCGCGAATCAGATCTTTTTCATTGGGTCGACGCGATGGATGCTGAACTCAACGATGATCTTTTAGATGGCCATGTCTTGCCAGAGGGATCTGCATCACCTGATGAGTTAGGGCTTTCTGAGTCGTTATTCGGTGAAGAATATTTCTTTAGGGGGACACCCCGGAATGAACCGCAACGTGATTGTGGAAGTTCTGCGCATGGTAACCCGCGGCCGTGGGATGAGCCTCCACCGAAACAAGGGAAAGATGGAGTCACGGAGGAAGAAAAAGACCTCATTAGACAACGTGTCGCTTCAGATGCGCTGACTTACCATCGAAATCATGGCTCTACTCCAGCGGGGATGTTGAGGTGGGCTAATTCTCTGCTCACACCTCAAGTTGATTGGCGCGCAGAACTCGGAGCCAAGCTTCGGCGGGGCATTGCCGAAATAGCAGGAGCGGTGGATTACAGCTACCAGCGACCTAACCGAAGACAATCGTTTGCATCGAAGATAATCCTCCCCAATCTCAGGGCTCCTACACCAGAAGTATCGGTCGTGTTGGACACGAGTGCTTCGATGAACGAGGAACTTCTCGCCGATGCTCTCAGCGAGATTGATGGCTTGCTTTCAACAGGAGGAATCCGGTTCGAATCGGTCCGAGTCTTCACCTGTGACTCCGAGGCCGGATCTCCTCAGAAAGTCCGGAAAGCTTCAGAGATACAACTGATAGGTGGCGGTGGAACGGATCTCAGTCAAGGCATTCTGGCCGCAGTACAGACCCGCCCGAGTCCGGACTTACTCTTGGTGGTGACTGACGGAGGGACCCTTTGGCCCGAGTCACCACCCAGTAGAACGCGGACTATCGCGGTCCTAGTCGGTGACGACCCTCCTAGCACCCCTGACTGGTTAGAGCGTGTAGTCGTCAAAGAATCCGATAGCAGAAATAGAGAGTGGGCTGCGAAATCGAGTCACATTGCATCTCTCTAAACAACGGACCATCCTATTGTGCAAGTTTTGGAGCAGTCGGAGGTGGTCCGGAGGTGATCAGCAGATCAGATGGGCCTGAGGTTAGAGCAGTGGTTTTCGACTGGGGCGGGGTTATAACCATCCCTCCAGGGCCGGTCATAGAGAAGCTTTACAAAGAGGTTGACATCGACCAAAAAAAACTACGAACTAGACGGGCTGAGTACCGAGATGATGACCCGAATTCACAATTCGCCAAGCTTGAAAGAGGGGAGTTGAGTCTCGATGCATACCTCACTTGGTCCCAGAGTGATTTGCCGGGAGCCGAAGCTATATGGGATCCCACGAGCCCTCATTTCCTTTTCTCCCACCTCACAGTCGTGCCCGAGGTTGTAAATCGAATCTCGCTACTACGACAACGAGGCCTCGTTACCGGGCTTCTTACCAACAACATTGCTGAGGCGTGGCCTGTCGTCACCGACGGTTTGGACGTAGAAAAACTTTTTGACGTAGTCGTTAACTCGGCCTTTGTGGGAATGCGCAAGCCTGAAGAACGCATCTACACACACCTGCTCGAAGAACTGGAGATGGAGCCGGAAAACGTGTTGTTCCTTGACGACAATCCGGTCAACGTAGATGCTGCTCGGGCTCGTGGTATGCAAGTAATTGAAGTCAAGCAGCCAGTCGCGGCCTGGGCGAAAGTCGAACAGATTCTTGGAAAGGCGTAATTAACTAACCGGTTAGCTGAAATTTGGTTTTCTTTTTTCCATTATCGCAGCGTGGCCTTCTCGAACGTCCGGGCCAGTGAAACCAAGCATCTCCAAAGCGACAGACGTATCAAAAGCCGGACCTGCTGATCGAAGCCAATTATTCAGGCTGTATTTAGTCCACCGGATAGCTGTTTGGCTACCAGTAGCTAGTTTTCGGGCGACGTTGTAGGCCTCGTCGATCACTTGTTCGTCCTCGACACAAATGCTGGCTAGACCCATAGCCTCAGCCTCTTCTCCCGTCATCGAGTCACAGGTCAACAAGTAATATTTGGCTTTTGCCATTCCGCAAAGGAGCGGCCAGATGATGGCGGCGTGATCGCCGGCGGCAACCCCGAGTTTTGTGTGGCCATCCAAAATCCGAGCATTTTTTCCGACGATAGAGATGTCGGCCATAAACGCCGCCGCAAGACCCGCTCCTACTGCGACACCCTCGATTGCTGAAATGATGACTTTCGAACAATTGATCATGTTGTAGACGATGTCTCGGGCTTCGCGAAGAGAATTTGCGCGGTAGTCAAAATCGTCCATGATCTTTTCGATCATGCCCATATCGCCACCTGCTGAGAAGGTTCCATTTGCTCCGTGGATGACGACGACCCGTGTGTCAGGGTCGCTGTCTACTGCCTTCCAGACATCTGCAAGTGCGAGATGTTTGGCCTCATCAACAGCGTTTAGCTTTCCTGGCGTGTCAATGCAGATGTCTAGGATGCCGTCCTCGTCGGGGCCTGAGATGGTTAAGGCTGAAAAGTCTGCATATCGTTCCGTCATGCCTCTGAAACTAGCCTCAACAGATTGGCTATTTCCTATTCAGGTCGCGGGATTTCCCTCTCTCCGCGCAAAATCTCGGCGATTGAACGAATCTGATCCGGGTTTCCGTAGGACCTCTCCCAAGGATGGAGAAGTCGGTCGCGTCCATATCGGGGGATCAAGTGCACGTGGAAGTGAAATTGTGACTGGTCGGCAGCTGCACCGTTGTTGTTGACAAGATTGATCCCCAGTGGTTCCAATCGATCGTGGACGATATTCGATACGGATCGGCATGCTTGCATGACGTGAGCGGCATCGTCATCACTTAACTCGAAAATGTCTCGGACGTGACGTTTAGGGATTACTAAGCAGTGCCCCGGTGTCATTGGGAGAATATCCATAAAGGCCAAGCAATGATCATCGTCGTAGACGATGTTCGAAGCGGAGCTACCGTCGACTATTGAGCAGAACAGGCAGTGCACGACCGGCGAGAGTAGTGGAGCTAGGAACTTGACGTGGCACTTTAGGCCGTTAACTCAAATCAAATGCGTCGAAGTTGCACTGATTCGATTTCGTGATCAGCGTCCTTCTTCAGCACCAAATCAGCACGAGCTCGTGTCGGCAAGATGTTCTCTTGAAGGTTGACCAGGTTGATGGAACGCCAAATTGTGCGGGCCACGGCCTCGGCTGCATCGATTGGCAAGTGGGCGAACTGACTGAAGTATGCGCTTTGTTCACGGAACGCTGTTGACCGAAGTTGTTGAAAACGCTCCACATACCAAGACTCGAGATCTTCAGTGTTTGCATCTACATAGATCGTGAAATCGAAATAGTCAGACACAAACGGGGTATTTGATGGAGCACCTGTTTGAAGAACGTTCAAGCCTTCGACAATCAAGATGTCAGGCTGCTCCACCATCTGAACTTCATCGGTTATGTCATAGGTGATATGAGAATAAATAGGAGCGGAGACTTGTGGGGCTCCGTCGGCTATCTGGCGGAGAAATTCTAAAAGCGCTCCTTGACGGTAGGACTCGGGGAACCCTTTTCTGCCCAACAAACCCTTTTCTTCTAACTCCGAGTTTGGTTGAAGAAAACCGTCTGTAGTTATGAGGTCCACTCTTGGATGTTGAGGCCACGCAGCAAGCATCGCTTGAAGGATTCGTGCGGTGGTGCTCTTTCCTGCCGAGACACTGCCGGCGACTCCGATCAAGAAAGGTCTTGCCGCGGCATCTCTGCCGAAAAAGTCGGACGTTGTGGTTTGAAGTGTGGACTGAGCTTCGACCCGAAGGTTAAGAAGTCGAGATAAAGGTAAGTAAATATCTCGAACTCCCGCCAGTGTGATTGGTTCGACACGTCCCGCTAGTTCGGATAACTCATCTTCAGTAACAGTTAATGGGGTTGCATCTCGAAGAGCCGCCCACTCAGAGCGACTGAAGTTGAGATGCTCACTGGATGGGTTCCATTCCGACACCCACAAAGATTGTCTTGTCACCTTGCTGTTATGCAACTAGAAGTGCATTTAGTTTTGGATTGACCAAGCACCAGATGTGTCAAAAAGACCCTTTCGCCAACGTTTGGGGTTGATGAGTGAGGCTCGTGGGTAATCCTCAAACATCCAGCGCACGAAATTTCGCCGACTCCAAGCACTGGAATCGACCGCTTTGAGGGCTAGTTCTGCTAACGCTGGCTTCGCCAAGACGTTGCCAAGGGACTTAGAAAGTCGATGGTCCAGTTCAAAAGCTGCTCTCGCAGCTTTCTCGTAAGTCACGGCTGCCGGCTCAGATGGGCTGTCAGCAGCTATTGCCTGTGCAGCTAAACGTCCGCTTTCCAAAGCCTGCCCGATGCCTTCTCCGGTCAGCGGGTCAGTAGCGGTCGCCGCGTCTCCGACGAACAAAACTGGTCCTTCCGCTAGTTGTGCCTTAGGAAGTCGAGCCGGAATAGGCCAAGCACTGCGGGAATCCTCGAGTTCTACTTTTCCCAGCACTTGTCGTACAGAAGGACGCTCCAAGAGTCCCTGCCAAATCGCAGCCAATTGTTTGCCATTCAGACCGTCCCGTCGAGGCACTCCAAAGCCCAGGTTCACTCGACCGTCGGCTAAAGGAAAAGACCACAGGTACCCGGGAAGCAAATCTTTCTCAAACCACACCCACAAGTCTCTACTTCTGGGGCCATCTGCTTTCACATATTGCCTAAATGCATGCCAATCGCCTCGGTAGCCAATTGGAGTGCAACCCAAAGCCTTCCGAACTGGCGACCACATGCCATCTGCAGCTACTACATGTTTAGTGGTGATGGTCTTCCCGTCTTGGAGAGAGATTTGGGCCCCCTGTGACGCGACCTTGATCTGACTGAACGCGAAACCCTGATGAACTTTAACCCCAGTGTCGAGGGCTAATTGCACTAGCTCGGCATCTAGCTCGATGCGCTTGACCACAGCCGCGTATTGGCCTTGATGGTCTGGGAGTTTCAAATGAACTTCTCTACCAGACGGAGAACGAAGGAATACATCTCGGACTATCGTCCAACTGTCAGCGTCGGGACGAAGTCCCAGATGTTCAAGTTCGCGCAATGCCAGAGTCGTTAGGCCGTCACCACAGCATTTGTCTCTAGGAAATACTGCTTTGTCTATTACAACGACTTCTAAACCGAGTCTTTGAGCTGTGATCGCGGCAGCACATCCGGCCGGTCCGGCTCCTACGATTAGGACGTCACACTGAAACACCTCCAAGAGGCTACCTAGTAGCAGCCCATAGAGGATTCAGTTTTGATTCGCTATTGAAGTCGTAGTGGTAGGCGAATTCTCTTGCGGAGCATCGTCGGAGCCCTCGGTAGGTTCTTCAGGTTCTTGTGGTCCTTCAGCGATAGTTGTGGTTGTTTGGTCGGGGTCGGAGGGAGTTCCATCGCAGTTAAGGCCTTCTTCTGGACGGTAAGTTGCGAAGAAATAATCCGACTCCGCGGGGCGGTCCTGCCAAGTTCGAATACGTTCAGTTTTAACTCGAGTACATAGGTCGAAGGGTTCTTCGGTCGGCTCCTGAAGCATCACTTCAACGTTCGAAGTCGAGTAAATATCAACGGTTACTGATTCGTCGGTCCAACTATTCCAAATAAGGACACCGAAAGGAGTCGGGTTGGTTATGACTAAATCCGGCCGAGGGTATGAGATTGTTGCTTCAAGACCGTACGGATAGCGCTCAAAATAGATTGAGTGTGCTTGGTAATACTCGAAATCGAGTCCGGCGCGAACAGCAGCGTTGAAGATGGTCGTAGCAAATTGTGAAACGCCGCCACCGATATCTTCGACAAGGTGACCTTTCGAAATGAAGCCTCCCGGAACGAAACCCTTCTCTTCGGTGCGACGACCGACAGTTTCGTTGAGTGACAATCGGCCATCTGGCTTAATCCATGTTCCGCTTACTATCTCAGCAAATTTTTGAATGTTAGTGACGCGTCCGACGCAGCAAGAATATTGGGTGGTGAAGGACGAAACCTTCTCCACTATCCCAAGGGCTTCTAGCCGATTCACAGCTTCACGCGGGGCGGCTGGTCTGTTCGGGAGGACGTGAACTTGTTCTCCCTGGTGTGTTTCTAGTGCTGTCGTGACTATGTTCACGGCATCACGTTGGCAACATGCTGTGCCGCCGTCTGAAGAAATGATCTTGACGGTGCCGTCGCGAATCTCGAATTGCGCCTGGCCCGCGCCGGTGTTTCCTGGCATCAGTAACTCTTCGAGAGATTGAAGAATGAGTGACGCTTCGAGCTTCAAGGATGGTTGGGAGTCCTCAAGATCTAAGACGAACCAACTCGCGACGATGCGCGGAGCTACCAAGGTTTCGTAGTCATTGAGTCGAACTCTTAGAGTGGTTTGTACCGACCGGTTCGCTTCGGCGATGAGTTCGCTGATTGCTTCATCACTGAATTCCGTAGGAACTTCCACTGTGGCGGCTTGGACCGTAGGTGTGGAGCCTTGCTGGAGGACTTTGGTTATTGCAGCGGCAGCATCTTCGACGTCAATTAACTGGCCGGCCATTCCGGGCACCAGTTGTAGATCACTGGTTCCGATGCTTATCGACGGTTCAACCGGTGCCCGCCGAAGCCGTGGATTCGAGTGCAAGGACCTTTCCAGTGTTGGCAGGTCGATATTGATTGCGATTTCGGCAGCCGTGCTCGAGGTGAGAGCTGAAAGCCAGTCAATAGGTCGGTTGAGTAGTCCCTCCCGCCTAGTGTTCATGACCGCTTCGAATGTAGTGATTACGTCCAAAGAAACACCTAGGTCGCTTGCAACCCAACTAGCGTCGCCCAGCTCGCTCTGGATGACAATCTGAGTGTCGGCCAAGCGATCAGCGATGGCGTCAACTCGGGCTCGAAGCGCGATATCGCTGAGTCCGCCGACCGTTTCTCCCGCGATTTTTACGTTTCTAACTACTCGGTCTCGATGAATGGTGGCGTCAACGATCCAAACACTCAAAACCAGAACGGCAATGAGCATTGGTAGGCCAAGCATAAGAGCCCAGCGTGGGAGGCGAAGTAGCTCACGCACGTAACTGGATGGTAGGGCCATCTAGTCAGGTAATGTGCGCGGGTCAACTCATCGGATTATTTCCGCTGATTGTGCTAGGCAAGAAGCCTGAGCAAGTTGCTTCAGGAAATGCCAGAATCACCCAGATATTCGTAACGTAGATCGGCTCTTCGTAGAAGTCGGTGAAGGGGTCAAACATGAGCAAGCTGTGTGAAGGACGCGTTGTAATCGTGACAGGCGGAGCCCGCGGCATAGGCAGGGAGCATTGCGTGATGCTTGCTGAACAGGGAGCGAAGGTCATTGTTAATGACTTAGGCGGTGCTCGCGACGGAACGGGATCTGACTTAGGACCAGCAGACGAGGTGGTCGCAGAAATTGAAGCGATGGGTGGTGAGGCTGTAGCTAACGGAGATGATGTCTCCGATTGGGAAGGGGCTCAGCGGATGGTCAACCAAGCGATTGAAACCTATGGTGACCTCACTGGCATTGTTAACAATGCCGGGATCTTGCGAGACCGGATGTTGGTAAACATGACGGAGGCAGAGTGGGATGCCGTTATCCAGGTCCACCTCAAAGGCACCTTCGCTCCTGCTCGTTGGGCTGCGGCTTACTGGCGAGACAAGGCGAAAGCTGGCGAGACAGTAAACGCATCGATAGTAAATACGACTTCGGTTTCAGGGCTCTATGGAAACCCGGGCCAGACAAACTATGGCGCAGCGAAAATGGGTATCGCTGCGTTCACAATAATCGCGGCGCGCGAGCTGCAAAGATATGGAGTGAGGGTCAATGCAATAGCTCCCGGCGCTCTTACTCGAATGACTGAGGATCTGGGGCTGGGTCAAGCTTCAGAGGAAGATAAAGCAGCGATGCACCCTAGGTACATAGCTCCAATAGTTACGTGGCTGCAAAGTGCTGAATCCGCTGATGTGACAGGTCGAATTTTTGAGGCCTCGGGCCGCATGTTGGCGGTAGCTAACGGCTGGCATCGCGGACCCATGACTGAAGCTGTAGATGACCCAACAGAAATCGCTGATGTAGCGAGACGTCTCGTCTCTGAAGCACAACTTAATTCAGGAATGGACGGCCAACCCTTTGATGGAGGGTTAATCACTTAGCTCGGTTCACTAATATCGAGCGCTACAGGAAGGACAAACCATGTCTATTGATCCCAATGCAGTGGGCGCTACGGCTGCGCCAGTCGAGCGGTCTTGGGGGTACCGTGACTCCTTGCTCTACGCCGTCGGTATTGGAGCTGGAGCGGACGACCCTGTTGGCTCCGAGCTTGAGTTCACCACCAATAATTCCAAAGGAATTGAACAACGAACATTCCCGACTCAAGGGGTCGTGATTGGCGGTTCTGGAGGTGCATTGGGAAAGGTCGGCGAAATTGATTGGGGTCGCGTCCTTCATGGATCTCAAGGAGTTACCTTGCATCAGCCGATTCCCGTCGAGGGCACAGTTGTCATCGAGGAAAGTGTCAGTGGTATCTGGGATAAAGGCGACGGCAAAAACGCAATCATTGAAACCGAGTCGAAGGTATCCCTGAAAGAGACAGACGCACCTCTTTTCGATCTGCGATTTTCCATAGTTGTTCGAGGCTCTGGAGGCTTCGGCGGTGAAGAAGGAAATACGGCTCCGCAAGTTCATGCCCCCGAAGATGCGCCGGACCATGAAGTGACCTATCAGACAAGAATTGATCAGGCGCTGACGTACAGACTCTCGGGTGACTACAACCCGTTGCATAGTGATCCCTGGTTCGCCACTGAACTTGGTGGCTTTCCCAAACCAATTTTGCATGGATTGTGTACCTACGGGTTTACTGGTCGAGCGCTTCTTCACGAGCTGTGTGGTGGAGACCCGAGCCGGTTTAAGAGCATGGACTCAAGATTCTCTTCCCCTGTATTCCCAGGAGACTCTTTGACCGTTCAGATGTGGGTGGAAGATGGCCAAGCGATTTATCGCACTATCGCTCAAAAAGACAGTCCAGAGGAACGAGTTGTCATCGACAACGGTCTTTGTCTATTCAGCTGAACCAATGAACTGGGTTGGACAATTTCGCTAGTTCTTAGAAGAGTTTGAGTTCATCACTTTCAATGCCCCTCAACTCGTCGTAGTCAAGTAACAAGCATTTGATGCCACGGTCTTCAGCTAGAACCCGGGCCTGTGGTTTGATTTCCTGAGCGGCAAAGATCCCAGACACCGGCCGGAGATTTCCATCTCGGTTGAGATAGTCGAGATACCGGCTTAACTGTTCAACGCCGTCAATTTCGCCTCTCCGTTTGATTTCGATAGCGACAGCCTCACCTTTGTCGTCTCGGCAAAGAAGATCGACGGGCCCAATATCGGTTGGGTACTCCCTCCTAACCAGCACCATGCCATCAGAAATCTTGTCGACATTTGCGGCCAGTAATTCTTGGAGGTGAGCCTCAACTCCATCTTTCTGTAGCCCTGGGTCGATTCCCATCTCTTGGGAGAAATCTGAAATAATTTCGTGAAGTTTGATCGTCAACTTCTCGTCTTTTTCGTTAGTGACCAACCATGTCAATTCACCGTCATCATCTGTCGACTCGTGAATATTGTTTGGTGCGTTCATCCAATTCAGGGGCTTGTAGGCGCCGCCGTCGGCATGAATTGAAATACAGCCATCGGCCTTAACCATGATCAGGCGAACGGCCTCAGAAAGATGTGCGTCTAGGCGACCTGAGTAGTCAACTGTGCAGTTAGTAATAACTAGGCGCATGAAACGCTGAAGATAGTCAGGACTGGGTCTAGGTACGCGGATGTTTGCGTAATAGTTCAGATGAGCTGATAGGTAGCAGTCAACTTGGGTTGCCCGTGCTCATCGGTCACTTCGGCCCTTCCGGTTTCAACCATATGCAACAAGTGAGCATGCACTGACCCCGCAGCCGGATACCAAAGTCGTTTGTCATACTTTTCGTACATTTCCGGAACGAAGTCAGCGATTTTCTGCGGGCCGTCTTGAAGGAATCGCACTATTTGTTCTTCGCGTTCTTCCCGGTGATAGATAAAGCTTTGGACGTATTCAACGGGTCGAGGAATTGCCGGCCCGTGGGTTGGCCAGTAGTACTCATGGTCAAGCGGAAGTAGTTTCTTTAACGACTCCATATATTCCTTCATCGACCCGTCTGGTGGACCGACGACGCTCGTGGCCCACCCCATTACGTGATCACCGGAGAAGAGACTTTTCTCTTCTTCCAACTCGAAGCACAGATGATTGGAACAGTGTCCTGGAGTATGGATCGATCTGATCGTCCAGCTAGGTCCATGCACAATGTCGCCGTCCTTGAGAAAAACATCGGGCGAAAATTCTGTGTCAGCTCCTTCGCGTTTGAGCTCCTCGGGAAGGTCGTCGAATTCTTTGCGGTATTGCTCCTGTTCTTCTTTGGAGATGAATGCCGAGAAATCCACGCGATCTTCGGGGTCATCCTCTTTCACACTTCCATGTGGGCCAAAGCCGTAGGAAATGGCACCAGTTCGTTCTTTGAGTTGTTTCGTGAGAGGTGAATGATCACTGTGGGTGTGGGTAATAAATGCGTGAGTCACTGTCTCATCAGGTTCAAGAGCGCTCAAAATATCGTCCAAATGGCTCTCTAGAGGGGGGCCAGGATCGATGACAGCAACTTCTCCTCGGCCAACCAGGTATGTGCCTGTTCCCTTGTAAGTGAATGGTGTCGGGTTTTTGCAAATAACTCTGCGGATTAGTGGCGTGATTTGGTCGCTAGTGCCATAGTCGAAGTCGCCGAGGTCCTGGTAGTGCTGAATAGTCGTTGCCATGGTTCTCCACTTAGAGCGTTTGCTCAAACTGATCCCAACATGAGGTTATGAAATTATTTGGCCGGTCATTGGCTATTTGTTCTGCCCTCTCAGAATCTTTAGTCACGGTCCGGACGCTAGCCGGGACTGCTGGTCTAAGTTGGTTCGAACGAATCCTGACGCTGTGATCAGATTGTAAAGAGAGAGAATGACAAGCGAACCGAAATTGGCGTGGCTTCAGATAGATCCTGAGTTAGGGCTTCGTAGTCTCTAGACTCCAGAGTGGAGGAACCCCATTGTGTTGATTGTCTTATCGCCTGCCAAGAGGCTTGACTTCGATTCCGAACTGTTGACCAGCAAGCATTCGGTACCTGCATTGCTTGAGGACTCAGCCGAGTTGGTTGATGAACTGGTAAAGAAGTCACCCACAGATCTGGGTCAACTCATGAACCTTTCTCCTGCCCTGGCGGATCTAAACGCCGAACGTTTTCAGGACTGGGAAGAGAATTTCACCACCGAAAATTCTCGACCAGCGATGCTGGCATTCCAGGGAGACGTATATGTAGGGATGGATGTAGCTCGATACACGGAACGAGACTTCACCAGGGCACAAAAAACGATCCGAATACTGTCAGGTTTGCATGGAGTGCTTAGACCCTTGGATCTGATCCAACCCTACAGACTTGAGATGGGAACAAACTTGGTCACGTCGAGAGGTCAAGGGCTGTACGAATTTTGGGGCGACCGGATCAGCGAACTTTTAGCGTCGGACCTTGAAGGACATCGTGCCCGGGTTCTTATCAATCTTGCATCGAAGGAGTATTACTCCGCTGTTGACGAAAGTCTTTTAGATGCTCGAGTCATTAGTCCACGATTCCTAGATGAGAAGAACGGGAAGTTTAAGATCATAAGCCTCTACGCGAAGCAAGCACGAGGGGCTATGGCTTCATGGTTAGTGCTGAATAGGGTGGACAGCCCCCGTTCGATCACTGAATTCGCAGAGTTGGGGTATAGCTACTCGCCCGAAAGAAGCACCGCCGAGGAACCGACCTTTATTAGAACGGAACGTTCGCGCGGTTGATACTCAGCGGATTCCCATTCGTTGAGCAGCTTCCGCCAGTTCTTCTTGATGATCTGGGTGGGCTATGGCGATCAGCCGTTCCGCTTTCTGACTCACAGAAGCATCTTGTAAGCGGGCAATTCCGAACTCGGTGACGACAACGTCCACGTCGTAACGGGTTGCGGTTACAGCATTGACACTGATTTGAGGAACGATTCGAGAAGCAGTTCCACCTTTGGCGGTCGCTGGCATTAAGTGAATTGACATCGCTGATTCAGACATTTGGCATCCGCGGAGAAAATCTAGTGCGCCACCGACTCCGCTATGTTGAACTCCATTGATCATCTCGGAGTTGACTTGACCCCAGAGATCGATTTCTAGAGCACCGTTTACACAGCGCATGTCGCGATTGGCCGAGATCTGCTGGTGATTCAGGGCAACGTGGGCAGGAACAATGTGGCAGTCCGGGTTGTCGTTGAGGAAATCAAAGGTTTCTGGTAGCGCAATCGTAAAGACGGTTTTGTTTGGGAAGACTGTTTTGAGGCGATTGGTGGCTGCCCCAGACTTCATTAGATCCATCAGGCCTTGGCACATCACTTCGGTGTGGATACCCAAATCGGTTTTGTGAGTTAGGCGGGCAAGTGCTACCTCCGTGAGGCCGCCGACTCCTGATTGGACCGTTGCGCCGTTAGGAATCAGTTCGTCTAGCGCTCCGATAAAAGGATCAAGGTTAGAAGGAGGCGTTCGCTCGTCGAAGATCGGCATTGACCCTCGAAGCGGAACGTGGATCAGAGCGTCAAAGTCTTCGACCCTGAACGAATCTCCGTGAATGTAAGGAACTACAGGGTTAACCAGCCCGAACACGAGGTCGCCTTCTCGTCGCGCGCGACGAACCAGAGCGTCATTTCCTGCTATCGCTGACCCGGGGGGAACCGTGCCATCAGGTAATGGGGTGCCAACTTGGACACAGGCAATCCTTGGTGGGTTGCGGATAGCGAATCGTCCCCAGTCCTCCAGCCTTACTGGGATGAGTTCGGCCTGTGCGCCGGCTTCACGAAGAATTTGAGTCAAGAAGGGAGCGCGCAATTCGAGTTTGGGATTTGTTCCTATTGCGGCGCCCCCTTTTCTAGGAGCAGGAACGAAAACAGCTACGTCATTCAGGTCGTTACGTTCTGCTAGCGCATAGAGAAAAGCCGTTGGTTCCGGAAGACTGGTCCCCACTAGGTCGCCGTTTTGGACATGATCTGCGGCAGCTTGAGGAGAGATCACCAGATGCGGCCACTCTTGTGTCCATTCGAAACCCGCGTTCTTCTCAGAAACCACGGCTAGAACGTATCTCACGGTGATGTTGTCGGTCGTTTAAAGCTCAAGCGGTGAGATATTCCTTAATGAACGTTTGCGCAAATAGGGGTAGCGGTGCCTATAGTGCCGAGCAGTGGTGGTTCGCGATCTGGCCGGATGGCTGCCACGAGGGGGAGGCAGCCATCCGGTCCATCGGTCGCAACTGTCAGATTGCGCGACGGGGAGGAACGAGAAATGGCCGAGGAATACTTCGTTGGTACTAAGACGTCAGATCGTTATCCGATTTGGACTCGGGCGAATGTAGGGGAGGTGTTCCCCGACCCGGTGGCTTTAGCAACTTTTGATTTCGCATTTCAAAATGACGATGGCCTTCAAATGAGCGAGCTGGGTTTTCGAGACGCATACATCAGAATCGGTGCGTTCGAAGAAAGTGAATTTGACCCCGATAACCCCGTATTTCTCGGAGTCTTCGGTGGGTATACGTACCTGAATGCATCGCTCATGCGTATTTTCGGTGAGCGTGCGCCAGGGTTGTCCGCTCAGGACATTGATGAAGCTTTTTTTGGTGTGCAACCGGGTATTCCGGCGTATGAACAACACCCAGATGACCCGAGTCCTGAAGCTGAGGCTCGAATAGGCGAAGTATTTGGTTGGGCTCTAACAACTCCAGATCTGCCTGATGTCTTGGCACAGGAGCAACGAGTGAACGCTCTTCGTGACAGCCGTCCGGATTTCGAATCTATGGGTGATCATGAAATTGTTGACTGGATCGAAGATTTCTTCAACGGAGGGTTCCGGGAGCTTTTTGCTCAACATATTTTCATCAGCTTTCTGACTACTGTCCCGCTCGGCATCGTGTCAGCAGTATGTGAAGCGGTTGGCCGTCCGACTGATGCGATGAAGATCATGGCAGGACTTGGAGATGTCGAATCCGCTGCGCCGTCAATGGCCATGTGGGAACTCGGACGAACGGCCGCCGCGTCCGAAAGCATCAATGCTGCTTTTGACCTTGGTATTGAAGGTTTGGATGCTCGCCTCCGAAACGACGACGATTCGGATGTAGCAAACTTTGTGGCTGCTTTTGACCAGTTTCTTCGGTCTTATGGATCTAGGGGACCTAACGAGTGGGAAATTTCATGTCCAACCTGGGAAACGACCCCCGACTTAGCATTGGCAGCGATTGATCGAATGCGAGTCTCTCCAGCATCTGCAGCGCCTCAAGACCACCAAGCTCAGCTTGCTGACGATCGACAGCGTCTTGTCTCTGAGATTGGTGCCATGCTCGAAGCTGATCCAGAGGCACAAGGACAGTTCTTGGCAGGAGCTCACGGCGCATCGGTGCTGATGCCGGGTCGTGAGCGAACTAAGACTAATTGCGTCAAATTTATCCAAGAAGCGCGAATGGCTGCCCGAGAATTGGGTCAACGCATGGTTGATAGAGGCGTGTATCCAGAACTGACAAGCTTCGCGATGCTTCGCTTCTCTGAGCAGCATCAAGCTATCGATAGTCCCGACGGATGGCGGGAGATAATCGAACAGCGACAAGAAATTTTCGACATGGCGACAGGTAAACAAGAACCCTTCGTCATTGTTGGAGAAAGCGAACCTCTTTCATCTTGGCCTGATCGCGATGCGGTAGTGGTTGAACCTCTACAAACTGGTGATTCGATCCAAGGTTTACCTGGTTGTCCGGGTGTCTCAGAAGGCCGCGCTCGTGTCATCCTCGACAGTCATGATCCGACAGCGCTCGAACCTGGCGATGTGCTGATAGCGCCCTTGACAGACCCATCCTGGACCCCTCTGTTTGTGCCAGCGGCCGGTGTGGTCGTCGATGTAGGAGCTGCCTTGAGTCACGCCATTATCGTCAGTAGAGAGCTTGGCATCCCATGCGTTGTATCTGCGACAGACGCTACAAAGCGAATTCCTGATGGAGCAAGAATTCAGGTGGACGGAAATACCGGAGTGGTGACTGTCCTAGATGACTAAGGATTAGCCAGTTGGCGCTTCTATTTCGGCGCCCACTTCTAATTCCACCTAGGTGCTCGCCGCTCCATGAGAGCCTGCACGCCTTCTTGGTAGTCAGGGTCCAGCATCGCTGTTTCCAATAGTCGTTCGGATTGGGCTACAGCGGAGCCGACGTCTCTGTGCTGATCCAAGTACACCTGAAGCTTCGTCATCCGCTGAGCCGATGGAGAAACACGCCCAGCTAGTTCTGATGTGTATGACTTGACGTGTGGAAGCAGTTCCGCTGGTTCGAGGATCTCGTTGAAGAGCCCCCATCCGGCAGTCTCGTCGGCCGTAATGACTCTGCTCGAAAGCAAAAGGTCGTTAGCTCGAGTCAAGCCGATCAATCTAGGTAAGAGCCAGGAGAGCCCGAATTCGGCGGGCAGGCCTAGCGGCCCGTGAGCGGTGGTCAGTTTGGCGTGTTTCGAAGCGAACCGAAGATCGCAGTAGCAAGCAAGAACTAGCCCAACCCCCGCTGCTGCTCCGTTAACCGCAGCGACTGTGGTTACGTTCAAGCCGAACATAAACGCAAAGTTTTGGTCAAATTCGGAAGCGACCCCGTATCCGGGATTGGAAATGTCAGCGCTGGTTCCGGAGTCGTACCCGCCTTTTTCAAGATGGCCCTCTAAGGCTTGGCTATCAGCTCCAACACAGAAATCGTCGTTCGCGCCGGTGATGATCACTGTTCTAATTTCTGAGTCAGAGTCGGCCCGTTGTAGAAGGTGACGGAATTCGGTGTGCATTCTGCCTGTCCAGGCATTCCGACGTTCAGGTCGGGAGAGGGTCAGTGTCGCTACTGGGCCATCTACTTCGAAACGTGTGGTTTTTAGTTCCATTTCTGACATCAACCCTCAATCGCTCGTTTAAGTGCAGCGAGAGCATCATCTCTGAACTCTGGCCGACAGATCAACAAATCGGGCAACCAAGGATCCTCGTAGTTGTAATCAAGTGGTGAACCATCGCAGCGGCTTGCATGCAGCCCTGCTGCTAGTGCGACAGCCGCTGGCGCACAATTATCCCATTCGTATTGTCCGCCGCTATGAGCGTAGATATCAGCATGCCCAAGGACCACTGCCATCGCCTTAGCCCCGGCAGAGCCTAGAGCCAGCAGTTCTGCTTCCAGAGCCTCGGCGACGATCATCGCAGCCGCTGGAGCTCTGGAGCGACTGACAACCATCCTGGGGCGGCCGTCATGTGCTGGGGGAAGTTGAGATGCTGGCTCAGTTGTCAGGGTCTTGTCTATGGCAGGTAAGGCGACTGCTGCAGCTGTAGGTACCCCATTTTCAGTTAGAGCCACATGGACTGCCCAGTCGGAGCGGCCCGGCTCGCCGAACTCCCTTGTTCCGTCGAGAGGGTCAACAATCCAAACTCGTTCCTTGTCTAAGCGGGACAGATCATCGCGGCCTTCCTCTGACAAGATTCCGTCGTTAGGGAAGCGTTCTTGAAGTGCCTTCATGATGAATCGGTGGGCTTCGAGGTCCCCAGTGTCTTTAACCGTCCAGCTATCTGCCCCTTGAGTAAATAGTCGTTCGCGGATCTCCAAAAGGAGCTTCCCGGCGTCAGTCGCGATGCGAGCACTAATCGCGTGATCTTCGGGGTTGGCCATGGGTTTCTCGGCTCCTGTTAGACAAAGTTGAGTGAAGCTTGGTTAAACGGTCGTTTAGCAGATAGGGTTTCTGCCCTGTAAAGAGATTGTGACGAAAAGATCACAAGGTGTTTGTTTGCTTTGTTGACCGTATACCGTGCACGCACTCTTAACCGAGCAGAAATCCGGTCGCGGGGCCGGTAACCGCAACAGAGAGGGACTCAAACAGATGCGGAAAAACATTATGTGGCGACTGCTTGCCACACTATTCGCTATCGCACTAGCCGCTTCGGCTTGTGGCGGAAGCGATTCCTCCGACGACAGCAGCGCAAGCAGCTCGTCATCGGATGCTGAAGAAACTGAAGTAACGCTCGCAGCCAGTGGCGAAAGCCTTCTGGACACGATCAAGAGCCGTGGCACCGTTAACTGTGGTGTTTCAGGTTCTGCCGTGGCGTTCTCAGAACTCCAAGCTGATGGCAGCATGGCCGGCTTCGATGCCGACTATTGCCGCGTTGTAGCAGCAGCCATCCTTGGCGATGCAAACAAGGTGAACTTCGTTTCATTGACAGCCGCTGAGCGCTTTACAGCAGTTCAGACCGGCGACGTCGATCTTCTGATGCGAAACACAACTTGGACTCAGAGTCGTGACTCTGAAGTCGGCATGGACTTCGGCCCAACGACTTACTATGACGGTCAACAGCTCATGGGTCGCGAAAGCGACGGCTTCTCCGGTTCTTCACAAGTATCGGATGTTGGCGGTTCGGTGATCTGCACCAGTGCAGGTACAACAACCGAAAAGAACATCGCTGACGCAGCAGCCGAAGCTGGTGTAAGCATCGAACTTCAAACCTTTGAAGACTTCGACACTGTCACCAACAACTTCATCTCAGGCGCATGTGACATCATCACCACTGATGGTTCAGGCCTTGTAGGCCGAAAGGCGAAGCAGCAACCAGACGGTGAGAACTGGGTGATCTTCCCAGCAACACCGATCTCGAAAGAGCCGCTTGGCCCGACATACGGTCAGAACGACTCAGCATTTGCTGATGCCGTCAACTGGGCCGTATACGCGACCATCATTGCTGACGAAAAGGGCTTGAACTCAGGCAACGTTGACATGATGCTTACCGGTGGCGACACCGAAACCATTCGTCTCCTTGGAGGCGAGGGTGAGCTGCAGAGTGGTATGGGCCTTCCAGCTGATGCCTTCTATCAGGTCATCAAGCAGGTCGGAAACTACGACGAGATCTACAGCCGTAACCTCAACCCAGTGGGTCTGAGTCGCGAAGGGTCAGCTAACGCTGCCTGGACCGCCGGTGGTCTTGTTTACGCTCCACCAGCACGTTGATATAACAAATTGATTCTGTAGGTGGTTTAGAAATCACCAAAGAATTTTGAAAGGGCTGGAGGTCAAATCGACCTCCAGCCCTTTCACTGCCTCTAGGCTGAACGATTGATGACCTAGAGCTGTCGTGTATATCTGAGAGGGAAATCACCTAGTGGCAAGTACTGCCCCGCCGTCAATTCATCATGAGCGCCCCCCGCTGTACAGAGATGTCACGGTGGTCAAGTGGGTCGTGCAAATCGTTGCCCTATTATTGACCCTTGGTGCCCTGTGGTTTCTAGCCAACCAAGCGGGTGACAACCTCAGGGCCTCCAATGTGCCCACGGACTACGACTTCTTGTCCGTTAATCCTGGCATCGATCTTTCTTCGGGGATCGATACTGATCCTGACACCGGAGGTAGAGCACTATGGGTGGGAATGGTCAACACCTTACGTATGGCCATTGCCGGTATTCTCGTGGCGACGATCTTGGGTGTAATCGTCGGATTAGCAAGACTTTCGAATAACTGGTTGCTGAAAAAGATAGGGACAGTCTTCGTGGAGACTCTTCGAAATGTCCCGTTGTTAGTGCAAATTCTCTTTTACGGTGCCGTTTTTGCCAGTTTGGATCGTGTAACTACTGATGTCGGCCCGATCAATGGGTGGCTCCATATCTCTAATAAAGGTCTCTCAATGCCGAGGGCCCATATCGCAGACGGTTTCTATCAGTGGATGATCGTCTTATTGATCGGCCTGGTCGCAGCTAACTTCCTTCGCAAACGTCGCATAGCGCAACAAGACGCGACCGGTGAAGAAACGTACCCAATTCTCAGCGCATTTGGACTGATCGTCGTCTTCGGAATTATCGGCTGGTTTGTTCACCCAATCTTCGGCTTCGTAGGGAAGATCTTTGAAACGCTGTCGTCAGCGGTCTCGTCGGTGCCTGAGACGGTTCTCCAACTGGTTATTGGGGTTTTATGTGTAGGAGCCAGTGCATATTGGATTCGTAGCTTTCTTAACAGTCGACGCACTCCTGCCGGTTTGGCGAAATTGACTGATGACGATTACTTCCGAATGATTTTCGCAGCGGTCGGGGGGGTCATAGGAGCCGTTTTCTTCTTGGTGCTATGGCCCGGACTTTCGAGTTGGATGATCAATTCGGCTAGCGACCTTTTCGAAGTTCTGGGCAACAAATTCGGGAACGGTCGAACCGGTCGACCGTTTGACGTCGATTTGCCCAACATCGTTCAAAGTGGAAAGTTTCCGAATTACGGGCCTTCGGGACTGAACTTTTCCATCGGCTTTGCCGCCGTATTTTTCGGTGTCGTGTTCTACACAGCGGCCTTTGTTGCTGAGATTGTCCGTGGAGGGATACTGGCGGTACCGAAAGGTCAAACTGAAGCCGCGGCGTCGCTCGGACTTCGCCGTTCGACGGCATTGCGCAGAGTCATCATTCCTCAGGCGTTGCGAGTCATGTTGCCGCCCCTAGGTAATCAATATCTGAACCTCACCAAGAACACGTCGCTTGCTATCGCTGTGGGATACAGCGACATCGTCCAAGTTGGTCAGACGGTATACAACCAGACGGGTAAGACCTTGCCAGTTGTTTCTATATGGATGTTCTTTTACCTCTCGTGTTCTCTGTCCATATCGGTGATTGTCAATTTCTTTAACGTCCGTATGAAGATCGTGGAACGCTGACATGTCAGAAGAAGATCCAATTTCGGTCGCTTTGAAAGAGGAACAGGGTTCGCCTCACGAAGCCCCCAATCTGCCGGTGGGTCAATGGCTCAGAAAAAATCTCTTTTCCAATTGGGCCAATGCGATTCTGACCATCTTGGGACTATTCGCCGCATTTTTGATGCTGCGCGGGGTGTTGAATTTTGTCTTCAGCGAGAATCGGGAGTGGGTTGCCGTCCGAACCAATCTTCGGGCTCTCATGACCCTTTCCTACCCTGAATCTCAATATGTTCGGGTCTGGGTCTCTCTGGGGTTTGTTGTCGGACTGGCGGGAATGAGTGCTGGTATCTGGTCCGACTGGGGTGGGGTACAGGTAAGGCGACTTGCTACTTGGTTTATGGGCGCTGGCGGCTTGATAGCGATTTGTGTGATCGTTCGCGAACCCAGCGTGATCATCGGTACCGACGGAAAGGTCGTTCGCACGGTTGAAGGGTCCCCGCTACGTGAATCCTTCGTGGATGCCATGGTGGATCGATCCGGCTGGTGGATTGCAGCAGTTATTTTGTTGGCCACTGGAGCGGGGCTGTGGAGTAGGTTCAGCAGGCCTGTCCGCGGGCGAAGACCGCGTGCAGAGTTACCGATTACTTCGGTTGTCTTCGTGGGAATCGGCTTATTGATATTGAGTCTTTGGGTAGTGCCTTATGGGCATTACGCGTTTATCTCTGAGACGAAGTCTTATATCGCTGAATCAGGTAGGACAGTTGCGTTTTCGACGCAGATGCCTTGGACGGTGATGTGGGTACTTCTTGGTCTGGCGTTTCTCGTCGGTAGGTTCCTTCGTTCAAGTCGGTATGTCGGCATGGCGAAGGCTGGCAGCAACATGCTTTGGCTGATTAGTCCCTTCGCTCTTTTCTGGGTTGTGCTGCGAGACCCAGCTTTGGATTATGGCCATGTGATCTCAACTGATTTGCCGATGGGTCTTGCATTTGGGCTTCTGGGCGGCGCGGTTCTCTGGCTATTGACCCGAAGCAACATCGGAGAGGTTGGCCGAGTAGCGGCCACGGCCCTATTGGTGTTTGCCGTCTTTAATTGGGTAGCAGCGTTCTTTGGCTGGTACCCGATGCTTCAAAAAGCCAGGATCAGTTTCTTGCTCTTGGCGTTAGCGGCATTGCTTGCTCCCAACTTCATTGGGGAAGTTGCTAAGCGACGGCAGCTGGTTCTTGGCTGGTTGGGTGTTATGACGCTAGTCCACTATCTAGCGACCATGATCAACACTCCGTCGACTGTTGATCTCCAGTCGACGGAGTTCCTGGGCGGCTTGGGACTCACGCTTTTCGTAGCGGTCATCGTTGTGATCCTGTCGTTTCCCCTGGGGGTACTGCTGGCTTTGGGTCGCACTTCTAAGTTCCCGATTTTCCGCATGTTGTCGACTAGCTACATAGAAGTCATTCGTGGCGTCCCCCTCATCAGTGTTCTAATTTTCTTTTCGGTCATGGTTCCGCTCTTTTTGCCTGACGGAATGGAGCTAGCGGAACTTGCAGCTGTCTTGACTGGATACACGTTGTTCTCGGCGGCGTATCTGGCAGAGAATGTCAGAGGTGGCCTGCAGTCGATTACCAAAGGTCAATATGAAGCGGCCGATGCGATTGGCTTAACATCTGCGCAACGAACAGGGTTTATTGTCCTGCCCCAGGCGCTGACGGTCTCGATTCCGCAGCTCGTGGGCCAGGTCATCTCCTCGTTTAAAGAAACGTCGCTCCTGGCAATTATTGGCCTCTTTGATTTCTTGCGAGTTGCTAACTCCGTCATCCCGGCTCAGAGCGAATTTATGGGTGTGAAGCGGGAAGGCATTCTCGTTGTAGCGATGATTTATTTCTTCTTTAATTTCATTATCTCCAAATACAGTCAGCGCCTTGAGCGCCGAGTTGGGCTTGGAGAAAGATGATGACCCGTCCATTTAACTCTCAGATTGGGAGCAAAGAATCATGAACATAGATGACGCAACTACCGCTGCTAACGACAGACTGGCGGATCGCGACGACATGATCGTTTGCGTAGATGTCGACAAGTTCTACGGTGATTTTCAAGCGCTAAAGGGTGTAACGGCGACGATCAAAGAAGGCGAAGTCGCTGTGGTGTGTGGCCCTTCTGGTTCTGGAAAGAGCACGTGGATTCGCTGTATCAACAGGCTGGAAGTGCATCAAGGTGGCGACATCGTTGTTGATGGTATTGAACTGACCAACGACCTTCGCAACATTGAAAAAATTCGGTCTGAAGTTGGCATGGTCTTTCAGCAGTTCAATCTCTTTCCTCACTTGACGGTCTTGGACAACATCACTCTTGCACCGATATGGGTACGCAAGAAGCCCAGAGGTGAAGCTGAGAGTATGGCTCGAGCGTTGCTTGAACGAGTAGGTATCCCGGAGCAAGCAGAGAAGTTCCCAGGTCAGCTTTCAGGTGGGCAGCAGCAGCGGGTGGCTATAGCACGATCACTAGCGATGGAACCTCGGGTAATGCTCTTCGATGAACCGACATCTGCGCTTGATCCTGAGATGATCAAGGAAGTTCTTGATGTAATGAAAGAACTGGCGCATTCGGGAATTACGATGATGGTCGTTACCCACGAGATGGGCTTTGCTCGCGAGGTTGCGGACAGGATCATGTTCATGGAAGGTGGAGAAATCGTTGAGGTAGGGACGCCTGAGCATTTCTTCACTAACCCGACCGAAGATCGAACCAAACTCTTCTTGAGTCAGATCTTGTGATCTGAAACCGTTTGGAAAATCAATCAGCCGGTTTCCCGTATGGCGCTTTCGCTTTTTTGTAGCACTCTGGGTGGAAATGCTCTACGCGGTCCCATTTGTTAGCTACGTAGACGTTGCAAATGATTTGGTCGGCTCGAATTCGAGCTCGAAATTTGATTAGTTCGTCGCAGACGGCGCAATAGGCTGAATTTCCAGCGTCAACTGTCCGTGTTACTGCTCTGCTTCGCCACTTCTTCTTTGTCTTTGTCGCTGATTTGGTGGCCACGGTTTGTCTCCTGTTGACAGGTCACTATGAGTGCGAATGGCAACTTAGTCACTTATCGCGCGAAAGAGGTGGATATTCGCGCGATTCGCGCGAATTTCTCGCGCGGATCGCGCGCATAAGGCTTAAATTCGCGCGAATCGCGCGTTTAGATGGAAGAGAGGTAGAGGTGATGAAGGTTCGATTTCGCGCGGATCGCGCGATTATCGAGCTAAAGGCTTGTACTTAATTGGTTTCGGTCCTACTTCATCACCGAATTCACGTAGGCGAAATTCCTCATACTCGGAGAAGTTGCCCTCAAACCAACGAACTTGACTATCTCCTTCGAACGCCAACACGTGTGTGGCAATACGGTCAAGAAACCACCGGTCGTGGCTGATCACAACGGCACATCCGGGGAAGGCTTCTAATCCCGTCTCAAGGGCACGGAGCGTGTCTACATCTAAATCGTTGGTCGGTTCATCAAGAAGCAACACATTGCCCCCCGTCTTGAGCACCTTCGCTAACTGAACCCTGTTTCTTTCGCCTCCTGACAGATCTCCCACTTTCTTTTGCTGATCCGGACCTTTGAAATTGAAAGATGCGACGTAGCTTCGGCCATTAACCTCCCGATTTCCAACTTGGACGATGTCCAGGCCGTCGGTTATTTCCTCGTAGACGGTTAACTCAGATCGCAACTCATCTCGAGATTGATCGACATAGGCCAAATCCACTGTGGTTCCGATAGTGATGTCACCGGTGTCAGCCTGTTCCTCGCCGGTGATCATACGGAAGAGAGTTGTTTTGCCTGCACCGTTGGCACCGACGACTCCCACGATTCCAGCTGGGGGCAGGATGAACGACAGATCTTCAATCAGGAGTCGATCACCGAAGCCTTTGTTGACGTTCGTCAGCTCGATTACTTGATCACCGAGTCTGCGATTCATTGGAATGCTTAGTTCGAGTTTCTCGTCCCGATGTTCACCGGCCTCATGTTCAGCTAGAAGCTCGTCGTAGGCGGACAGTCGGGCCTTGCTCTTTGCTTGTCGAGCGCGAGGGGAAAGTCGCACCCATTCAAGTTCTTGCGCCAAGGTCCTTTGTCGAGCGTTAGATTGGCGCTCCTCTGAAGCGAGCCTGGCCTGTTTTTGTTCTAGCCAACCGCTGTAGTTGCCTTCGTAAGGGTAGGCATTTCCGTGGTCGAGTTCGAGAATCCAACCAGCAACGTTGTCTAGGAAATAACGATCGTGGGTTACTGATACCACGGTGCCCTCGTAATCCTTCAGAAAACGCTCCAGCCAAGCGACGGACTCTGCATCTAGATGATTCGTGGGCTCATCTAATAGCAGGAGGTCGGGGTGAGCGAGCAGCAGTCGACATAAAGCCACCCTTCGCCGCTCACCCCCGGAAAGTGTAGAGACCGCTGTATCGCTCGAAGGAACTCGTAGAGCGTCCATTGCGATCTCAACCTGACGTTCCAAGTCCCATGCGTTCGATGATTGGATTTGGTCTTCTAGTTCGGCTTGCATTGACCCGACTTGATCAAGGTCCGCGTCAGGGTCTCCCCACATCGCTAGAACTTCGTTGTAACGGTCAATAAGGGATTGGGTCTCGGCGACGCCTTCCATGACGTTGTCATAGACGTTCTTGCTTTCGTTCAGTTTCGGTTCTTGGTCAAGAAGACCGACCGAGAAACCTGGCGAAAGTCGTGCCTCTCCCGTAAACCCGTCGTCAATGCCAGCCATGATCCTCAATACTGAGGATTTACCAGCGCCGTTGTGTCCGAGGACCCCAATTTTGGCCCCTGGATAAAACGCGAGTGTTACGTCTTTCAACACTTCTCGATCGGGAGGATAAAACCGCCCTAGATTTCGCATTGTGAAGATGAACTCAGATGCCATTTATTTGTTCTTCTGTGAGACGAGACGATGGATCATAAACGTTCTGAAACCTAAGCCAAATCGAGTCAACGCAACGAAAAGCCAACTGCCTGCTCGAGAGCATCAAGCGCTTTGTCAGGGTCGATGACCTTGATGGCCGTCATCCCTAGGTTCGCGGCAGGCTTGCAGTTAATACCAAGGTCATCAAGATAGGCACAATTTCTGGGGTCAACTTTCAATTCACTACAGGCCATTTCGTAAATTCGAGGGTCGGGCTTTCTGATGCCGACTTTTGCCGACTCAACTACCACTTCGAACATTTTCATTATTTCGGCGATGGATGCGGCTTGGTCGGGAGTCCTTGACATTCCTGACCCATGACCCGATTTCATGTTGTTCGTAATACAACCGATAGGGACTTGCTCCTTGAGAATTTCAAGAGCGCGAACCATTTGGGGTCTTATATCCCCGCTAAGACATCCCAAGACTCGCTCACCAGATAGTTCCAGCCCTACGGACCTTGCTTCAGCTTCGAAGAGCTGACAGAACTCGGGAAGCGTCACCTCGCTCCGCTCCATCTTGGCCCATGCGTTGTCATCGGGGTTAGTTGAGTTGATTTGTCGAATTGAATCGGGTGGCAAGCCGCTTTCTGCCTCATATTGAGCGAACGCTTCGAAAGGACTGGTCGTTATGACTCCGCCGAAATCAAATAGCACAGCAGTAATTAATGAATCTTTCTTCACGAGCGAGGAGGCTAGCTGGAGCTAGATTCGAGATGTGCGTATCGCTACATGGAATGTGAATAGTTTGAATGCTCGAATTGAACGGGTGGATGAGTGGCTCGACTATGCATCTCCCGACGTGCTTCTGTTGCAGGAAACAAAAATGGCTCAAGACCAGTTTCCTCATGACCATTATTCGCAACGAGGATATGAGAGCGTCCATTCAGGTGAAGGTAGATGGAACGGTGTGGCGATTTTGTCCAAAGTGGGGATAGAAGAATCCTTTATAGGTTTTGCTGATGGAGGTGAGGAAGACCCTGAGGCACGGATCATCTCGGCGACTTGTCGGGGGGTAAGAGTCTCTTCTGTCTACGTACCAAACGGTCGAGAAGTTGACCACGATCACTACCGCTACAAGCTGTCGTGGATGTCTCGTCTAACGAATCACCTGAAGGCGACTTGTGACCCAACTGACGCCATCTTGGTGGGCGGTGATTACAACATTTGTCCCGACGACCGAGATGTGTGGGACCCTGACAATCAGGTACCCCGTACTCATGTGACGCCGAAAGAGAGAGATGCGATTGCAACACTGCAAGACTGGGGGTTGGTTGACGTTTTTCGGGAGTTTTATGAAGATGAAGGACTATTTTCCTGGTGGGATTATCGAGATGGTGCCTTCCACAAAAAAATGGGATTGCGTATTGATTTGTTGATGGCGAGTCGATCAATCGTTGACAGAGCCACCTTTTGCCTAGTTGATAGGACAGCTAGAAAGGGCAAGAAGCCCTCAGATCATGCCCCTGTTTTCGTTGACATAGACGCGTAGTCGAAAACACAGATCTACGGCACCTGCTTATTAGTCGGTGGCGATGACCTTCAGTATTTCTGGACCGACACGGCTCAAACGTGTTTCGCCAAGCCCCGTTACTTCAGCTAACTCAGAAAGACTTACTGGAAATTTCTCAGCTACCGCGGGGATCAGATGGTTGGGCAATAAGGCTGACGGTTCAACACGACGAGCCCGAGCCGTATGGTCTATCCAGTCTCGTAGCCGCTGAGCGCGAATTTCGACCTCATCGTGGAGGCCCGTATCCAAATGGTCCCTAGCTTCCGCAAGATATTGGGCAGTGAGATCACCAGACGGTGCAACGTGATGTTGAGTTGAGGCCTCGATGAGAGCGAGCCAAGGAGAAGGCTCGCGACTTTCTGCCAGTCCGCCTTTCTGTCTTGTTCTTGCCCAGGTTAAGTGGAGTTTGTGTTGGGCACGCGATATAGCGACGTAGAGCAGTCGGCGTTCTTCTGAGTCGTCGGAACGGATGGGAACGAGTCCCTGCTCAAGTCCGGCAACTACAACGCTCGGCCACTCCAATCCTTTAGCCGAGTGAAAAGTTGCTAGATCAACTCCATCACCCTGGTAGTCCAAGTCTCCGGGTCTGAGGGTTCGAATCCAATTACGAAACCCGGTTCCTGAGGCGTGAAAATTCTCCTTAGCGTACTGAAGTGCCAGTTCAGAAATCCGCTTCTGTGGACCGTGATCGAATTCGTCGAATAAGTCGGTGGCTAAGGCCGAGAAGTCAGAGTCAGTGGCGCAGAGTTGGTCCACTAGATCTTTGACTTCAGGCAGTCTGAATATGCCGCCCTGGCTTCGAAATCTGTAAGGCAACTGGAGACGACCAAAAACCTCGGCTATCAGTTCGAGTTGTTCGTTTGTGCGGGCGAGCACGGCGTGACTTGACCAGTGGGTTTCAGGTAATCGAATGTCCCGCAGATAGCGAGCGATGCCAACTGCCTCTTCCTCTTCTGTGGGGAAGCTATCAGTGGTCGGAGGTTCACCGAGCATCGCTTGTTCGTTGGTAATTCGTGAACTGCGCTCGAGAACAGCGTCAGCGGCGCGAATTATTTGAGGCTGACTTCGATGGTTGGCAACTAACGAGATTGTTTTGGCGGATGGAAAATGGTTACAAAAGTCAGAAAGGAGCGATGAATCCGCTCCGTTCCAGCCATAAATCGCCTGATCAGGGTCGCCGACAATACACAGATCTGTTCGATCCCCGATCCAACTTGTTAATAGATCAAACTGGACTCGGTTGAGATCTTGGAATTCATCAACGAAGAAATGCCGGAACACCCAATGCTGCGCATCTCGGAAGGCTTTGTCGGATTTCAACAGATTGGTGCACTCAACCAAAATGTCATCGAAGTCCAGTAACCCTCGTTTGCTTTTATAAGAAGCGAACGCGCGCTGTAGATCAGCTACCTCGTTCGCTTGACTCTGTCCGATCCGCAGTCTTCCGGGCCCATTGCGGTATTCATCAGCCGTCAAATTTTGAGAGTTCAGCCAATCAACTTCTATGGCGGCAGTTTTGAGATGAAGTTTGGGAAAATCTCCCGCTAACTGAGTGAGGATAGGACGACGACCGGGAAGCACAGTTGGTGCTCGCCTGCCCTGATCTGCGCGATGCTGTCGAATTTGGGCTAACGCTGTGGAGTGGAATGTACCGACCGCTCCTAAATCGCGGATTCCCATCTTGATGAGACGACTGCGAAGTTCATGTGCGGCTCGTCGGGTGAAGGTCAAAGCTAGAACGCGACGGGCGTCGGCGCTACCTTCGAATACTCGGCGAGCGATTCGGTTAGTGAGTACGCGAGTCTTGCCAGCGCCGGGTCCCGCGAGAATTCGGAGAGGGCTGTCATTGGATTCCACCGCCAGCCGTTGTTCCTCGTTTAATGACTCAAGATCCGGTTGCGATGTGCGCGAATTTAACGAGACAGAACCACGTTCGTCAGCAGTATTCGCCTCAGTCACCTTAGTGACGCTACTGCCTAGGTAGGACGGTGGCGCCGTTGGGTCTACTCTCGGATCATGATCTCGTCGATCCGAGTGGTGAGTTTGGTTCCGAGTGTGACCGAAACGTTGCTTTCATGGGGAATTGAGCCCATCGCCTGTACCCGGTTTTGTGAACAGCCAAGCATCGAAAATGTAGGCGGGACAAAGGATCCTGACTTGGTCGCTATTGAGGCCCTTGCTCCTGACCTCGTCGTTTTTGACCAGGAAGAGAATCGACTGGAGGACTATCAGGAGCTGGCGAGTCATAATCTCAAGGTCGAGTCTTTGCACGTGAGATCTGTGTCCGATGTGGGCACCGAACTCGGAAGGCTGGCATCAATGGTTGGGGCTCAATGGTCTTATTCTCTTGATGCCCCCCGGGCAAGTCGAGGTCTACGAGCGTTTGTTCCCATTTGGCGGCGACCTTGGATGACGGTGACCACAGGTACTTACGGAGTTTCTTTGTTGAATCACCTAGGCGTTGATGTGGTGTTTTCCGAACATGAGGATCCATATCCAACCCTCGATGACGAAACCCTTGCGACAGCTGAACCCGACGTCGTCCTCGCGCCTAGCGAGCCCTATCCATTCGGGGAACGACACCTAGATATCTTGGAAGCAATATCGCCGACTCTTCTGATTGATGGTCAAGATCTTTTTTGGTGGGGAGCACGAACGGTGGACGCAATACAACGATTAGACCGACAACTTGAAGTGTTCGAAAGGAGAGGACTCTGATGTCACAGGAAAAGGCAGGAACGGCTCGAAACGGTCAAACCGAACTCCATTTTGTTGCTTCTGGCGACAGCGGCGATCCCGCTGTCTTATTTGTTAACGGCTTGGGGAGTCAGCTCATAAATTTTTTGCCCGACTGGGTTAGGAAGTTTTGTGATGCCGGCTTCTATGTGATTCGAATGGACAACCGTGATGTTGGAATGTCGTCAAAAACTTCAGGTGACCCTCCGAACATGGAAGCCTTAATAGATAGATGGTCCAAAGATCGTTCAGTTGAGGGCTTTACTGCCGCCTATGACTTGTCTGACATGGCGGCCGATTGCGTCGCCGTTCTTGATGCACTGGAGGTCAAGCGAGCACATGTATGGGGAATGTCGATGGGTGGGATGATCGTTCAAACGTTGGCGATTGAGCACGCTGACCGACTTCGTTCGATGACTACGGTCATGTCGACGACTGGAGAACCTGGTGTTGGCCAATCAACTCCTGAGTCAGCTGCCCAACTAGTAACGGTCGGCAATGACCGAGAAGATGTCGTTGATAGCGCTGTAGCAGGGCGGCGACTTCATAGCGGGTCACTGTATGAAGAAAGTTGGGCTCGCGCCCTTGAAGAGGCCGCCTATGACCGCTGCTACCACCCTCAGGGGAAGACTTGGCAACTCTTGGCGATCATGGCGTCTGGTTCGCGAGCAGAACAGCTTCCCATGGTCACGACTCCGTCAATGGTCGTCCACGGTCGGCTTGACCCGCTGGTTCAGCTAGACGGAGGGGAAGCAACCGCAGCCCTAATTCCCGGCGCAGAATTAGTGATTCATGATCAAATGGGACACGATATTCCTGAACCGTTGTGGGGTCATTATTTAGCTGACTTCCGGAGATTGGTGGAACGGGCAAATTGACTTCAGAAAATGTGATCACAGATATAGCGCAGCTTGACGCTCTCTATGGTGCAGCTATGCCACGGTCGATCAGCAAAGAAATATCGCACCTCAACGCGGAATATCAGGCCTTTATTGAGGCGGCACCGTTTATGGCTGTGGCGACTGTCGGATTCGATGGACTTGACTGTTCTCCACGGGGTGAGAATGGCAACGTGGTCCGCGTGATCGATGAGAACACCATTCAATTCGCGGATCGAAGAGGGAATAATCGGTTGGACACGTTGCGGAATATCCTTAGTGACAACCGAATAGCTCTTTTGTTTTTAGTCCCCGGAATAGGGGAGACAATGCGCATCAATGGTCGAGCTTCTATCTCAGCTTCGCCAGACTTGCTTGAGACTTTCACCATTGACGGAAAGTCACCCAAAACGGTTGTTGAAGTAAAAGTTGATCGAGCGTACTTCCAATGTTCGAAAGCCCTAGTTCGTTCTGGTCTATGGGACGTGGATAACCACATGAGTCCAGGTGATGTGCCATCCGCAGGTCAAATGTTGGAGGCGACAGCTATCGATGACTTCGACGCCTTGGAATATGACAGAACCTCGGAACAACGTAACCTCGACCAACTTTGGTGAGAGTGCCGGGCATCTAGGACATGCTGTAGCCAAGCACTAGATTGTTTGTGAAATACATAGGGAGATTGGTATGGGTCCGCTTCAAGGAATCCGCGTAATAGAACTTCAAGGCATTGGTCCTGGACCGTTTTGCGGGATGATGCTCAGCGACATGGGCGCCGAGGTGATCAGAATCGACCGTGCCGGGAATGTCTCAGGTATTGATTTGGATAATCCGCCGGTTGATGTTCTCGCACGTGGGCGATCGTCAATTGGGGTTGATCTCAAGAATCCTGAAGGGGTAGAGGTTGTTTTGCGGCTTATCGAGACCGCTGATGCCCTTATTGAAGGTTTCCGGCCAGGGGTTATGGAACGTCTTGGGCTCGGACCCGAAGAGTGTCTCGCTCGTAATCCCCGGCTTGTCTTTGGACGCATGACAGGGTGGGGTCAAGAAGGCCCGTATGCGATGGCCGCCGGACATGACATCAACTACATAGCGTTGGCAGGGGCCCTCGAGCCGATTGGGCGCCACGGAGAAGCACCGGTGCCGCCACTCAACCTCGTGGGTGACTTTGGAGGAGGAGGCATGCTGCTGGCATTTGGGGTGGTATGTGCAGTAGTGGAGGCCCAGCGATCAGGACACGGCCAAGTAGTTGATGCCGCCATGGTCGACGGAGCAGCCAGTCTTATGGCCATGTTCCATTCCATGAGAGCTTTAGGTGTCTGGAACGATGAACGCGGAACGAACCTGCTCGATACTGGTAGCCATTTCTACGATGTCTATGAATGTGCCGATGGTCGATACATATCGATTGGCTCCATTGAGCCTCAGTTTTATTCTGAGCTATTACGGCTAACCGGACTCGACCAAGAGGAAGACTTTGCCTCCCAAATGGTGAGAACCTCATGGCCCGACTTGAAGGAACGTATAACCGCAGTGTTCATGACGAAGACGAGAGACGAATGGTGCGAAATAATGGATGCCACGGATGTCTGTTTTGCCCCCGTACTGACATTGGCTGAAGCGCCGGATCATCCACACAACCGACACCGTGAGGTATTTACAGAGGTGGCGGGCGTCACTCAGCCAAATCCCTCCCCCCGGTTCAGCCGGACACAGGAGACGATTCAAGGACCACCGGCTCATCCAGGGCAACACACTGATGAAGTGCTGCGGTCAGCAGGTTACGACCCTGACGACATTGTCAAACTACGCGATGTAGGAGCGGTCGCCTGACATCGGAACGTGAACTCGAACCTGGGGCGCCTCCATCGGGCCTGCCTAGCAACCTTGTTCCTCTCTATACCGAAGCACAAGCGATAATTGAGTTATCACCCGCTTCCGCGTGTGCAATTCTTCGCATAATCATCCGTTCTCTTATCCAAGAACGTGGACTTCGTGGTCGACACATAGGCCGAGATGTTGCGACTTTGGTCGATCAAGGCGCGCCTGTGGGACTCCTCAGAGCTCTCGATGTCGTTTCGATGACTGATGAATCAGCAAAAAATCCGGCTGAGTTGAAGCTCATCGACGGTCATAGCGACGCTCAGAACTTGACGATGTTTCTGCACCTGCTAGCGGACCAAACGAATTGAGACGCTGATGCTCGGCAAGCTTCACCTGCTTGCATGCTGGGTGCTCGTGATAGGGAATGGAGCAGCTGGCGTGTGGTCGTTGGCAGCTATCCGGTTCCCGAAGCTGAAAGTTAAATTGCTGTGGCGACTGACTGTCTTTGTCCAAATCTGGGTTTTTGTTCAAGTAACTCTGGCCGCTAGCTACCTCAATGCCGGCGAAGAAAACGCTGACTCATTCCATGTGTTTTACGGAGTTCTCTCTGCAGTCACCGTGGCAGTTCTTTACAGCTACAGACACCAACTGAGCCGGCATTTGCATGCCCTGTACGGTTGGGGAGGGTTATTTATAATGGGCCTCGGTATTCGGGCGTTGCTACTTTTGTAGGAAGGCTCTCGTTAACTAACGATGCGGTATCAGGTCGCTAAACGGTCAGCTAGTCGTTCCAGTTGGACTCTCATCTCGCTGGGAAGTCTGTCACCGATCGTTTCGTAGTGTTCTTCGATGAGCGATAATTCGTTCCGCCACTCGTCTTGATCTACTGCCAGCAAAGCTTCAAGCGCTTCGGTTCCAAGCTCTAACCCCGAGACATCTAGATCTTCGGTTCTAGGTACCATTCCGATTGGGGTCTCAATTGCATCGGCTGACCCGGCGATCCGTTCCAAAACCCACTTTAGAACTCTTGCGTTCTCACCGAAACCGGGCCAAATAAATTGACCCTCTTCGTCTTTTCGGAACCAATTCACGTAAAAAAGCTTCGGAAGATTGGCGCCCGACTGATTTCCGATGTCTAACCAGTGTTGGAAGTAATCACCAAAGTTGTAGCCACAGAATGGAAGCATCGCGAATGGGTCTCGGCGTACTTGACCGACGGTTCCCGCGGCGGCGGCGGTCTTCTCAGATGACATGACTGATCCGAGAAATACTCCGTGTTCCCAACTAAGTGCCTCTGACACTAAGGGAACTGTGGTTGCTCGTCTTCCGCCAAAAAGTATTGCTGAAATCGGTACCCCTGCTGGGTCCTCCCAAGAAGGTGCGATTGAAGGGCATTGAGATGCCGGCACTGTGAACCGGGCATTGGGATGAGCGGCAGGATGTTCTGATTCTGGCGTCCAAGTCTGACCTTTCCAGTCAATCAACCGGGCCGGAGCTTCGTCACTGAGGCCTTCCCACCAGATATCACCGTCGTCGGTTTCCGCGACGTTGGTAAACACACAGTTGCCAGACAGGGTCGCCAAAGCGTTGGGGTTGGTCTCCTCGCCGGTCCCTGGCGCCACTCCGAAGAAACCAGCTTCGGGATTGATGGCGTACAACTGTCCATCTGACCCAAACTTCATCCAGGCGATGTCGTCTCCAATTGTTTCGACCTTCCACCCTGGAAGTGACGGAATCATCATTGCCATGTTGGTCTTGCCACAAGCTGAAGGAAAAGCTGCCGCGACATATTTGGTTTCGCCGCCGGGCGGCGTGACTCCCACAATCAACATGTGCTCGGCAAGCCAACCTTCGTCCCGCGCCATTGTCGACGCTATGCGAAGAGCAAAGCATTTCTTGCCTAGAAGGGCGTTCCCCCCGTAGCCCGAACCGTAGGACCAAATTTCTCTGGTGGAAGGGAAATGCACGATGTACTTGTTTTCTGCATCGCAAGGCCACGGAACGTCGAGTTCGCCTGCAAGTAAAGGAGCGCCGAGAGAGTGGATACAAGGCACCCAAGCGTCGTCACCCAAAGCATCCAATGCGCCCTGACCCATGCGAGTCATGATTCGCATTGATGCCGCGACATAGGGTGAATCAGTGAGTTGCACACCGATGTGTGCGATGGGAGAACCCAGCGGGCCCATAGAAAATGGGACGACGAACATGGTTCGTCCGCGCATCGAGCCTTGGAATAAATCCAACATCTCACCGCGCATTAACTCTGGTTCCCGCCAATTGTTGTTGGCTCCGGCATCTTCCGGATCATCGGTGCAGATGAAAGTTCTGTCCTCAACCCGAGCGACGTCACCTGGGTCGGAGCGAGCTAAGAAACTGTTCGGTCGCTTTGCATCGTTTAGCGGGATCAGTGTCCCTTGTTCGACCATCGAGGCCGCAAATTGGTCGTATTCTTCTTGGCTGCCATCACACCAGTAGACCGAATCGGGAGCGAGCACTTCTGCCCACTTATCAACCCATTCGAGAAGGTTTTGGTTGGTGGTCGTTCCAGGCATTCTGACCTCCGTTGGGTATCAGACGTCAACTGGGGTCGATCCCCAGTTCCTGGTCACGCGTCGCCCCCCGCGGCAGTGATCCAATCAGGTGTACCAAGGTCAACTTCACTGCCCAGTCGAAGCCGAGTAGCTAGTCCTTGTTCATTCAGGTCGAAGACGACCCTTTGCCCCTGTCGCACCATTCGAAAAATTGAGGCTTCGAGCGCATCTAAGGCCAAGTCGTACTCAGTGCGGTCAACGTCGTCAACGAGTACGCCCGTCTTGGACTGAGGGTCATATGATTTTACGACACCTTGCACTGCTGGCCTCCGGTATTACTCCTGAACTCGAAGTTCGTTATTTGGCACAAGCTTCTGTGGCGACCCTATGTCGGTTAGTGAAGCGGGCACAACTTAGCAAGTGAATGACCGGGTTGGGGGGAGCATCGGCTTTAGGTTTGGTCACCTAGTGGTAGTGCCTGTCACCGGTAGGATCGGCTTCTGTGGAAACAGTCTCTTTCTTGGCCACAAAACAGATCGTGGAAGTCGTATCGGCATTTCACGATGCTTTAGAAGCTCACAAAGAGTCCATAAATCGACTCAACGTATACCCAGTTCCTGATGGAGACACAGGCACCAATATGTTCCTGACTGTGGGATCGGTCCTAGAGGAGATGGAAGCAGTCGATTTCGATGACCGGGAAGCTGTGTGCGCTGCTTTATCTCATGGTTCTCTGATGGGGGCACGCGGCAATTCGGGTGTGATCTTGTCGCAGGTGTTGCGGGGGATGAGTGGTTGTTTTGCTCAGGCAGACGAAATAGACGGTGAGGTTTTAGCTAGTGCGTTAACCGAAGCAAGCGTTGCCGCTGATGGCGCTGTTATGAAACCAGTTGAGGGGACCATCTTGACTGTGGTGCGTGAAGTTGCTGGAGCAGCTCGAGTTGCGGCAGAAACTAGTGCCATATTGCAGGTGGTGGAAGATGCTCTAACAGAAGGTGAAGCTGCTTTAGAACGAACTCCGGAGCAGCTCATTGTGCTGCGCGAGGCAGGGGTGGTAGATGCGGGAGGGGCAGGTTTTCTTCTCTTGTTGCACGCAATTTTGCACGTGTTGGATGGCCGTGATCTTCCGGTGGCGGAGAACTCAACAGAGATGGGGAGTGCAATAGTTGGCGTGAAGCAACAGGAGGGAATCTCTGAACTTCGGTATGAAGTTATGTACCTACTGAATGCCCCAGATGAGGCCATTGAGGGATTCAAGAACGTGTGGGCGGGTCTTGGTGACTCAATTGTCGTTGTTGGGGGTGACGGACTTTGGAATTGTCATATCCATACAGATGCCATCGGCCCGGCCATAGAGGCCGGTATTGAGGTTGGTCGACCGCAGCGCATCAGGGTGACCGACCTAGCTGAGGAAGTGATGGAGGAACGGTGGGTTCGCGAAGCTGCTGAAAGTGGGAAAACAGATGATTTAGCGGTGCCGCAAGAGGTTCCTTGTGCCGTAGTTGCTGTTTCCCCGGCCCCTGGAATCGGACGAATCTTCCACAGTCTGGGAGTTCAGGAACTCGTATTGGGCGGCCAAAGCATGAATCCTTCCACAGCGGAACTCCTGGAGGCGGTAGAGCGTGCCCCAGCAGAGCAGATAGTGATCTTGCCGAATAACTCGAACATTGTGGCTGTTGCTCAAACCGTCGACGACGAAACGGCGAAAACTGTTGTGGTAGTTCCAACCACGTCAGTGCCTGAAGGTTTCGCTTCACTGCTGGGCTATGACCCCCAGACTACCGCGACCGAAAACGCAGACGCGATGCTAGAGGTCGCTTCAGGAGTTGATGTAGGTGAGGTGACTCAGGCAGTCCGATCAAGTAGCACACCAGTGGGAGAGGTCCGAGAGGGTGATTGGATAGGCCTTGACCGGAATGGTGTGTGTGCAATCGGCACCACTCTGGTTGAAGCTGCTACGAATCTGTTAAACCAACTCATTGGTGAAGAGAGTGAAATTCTGTCGCTAATTGTTGGTGAAGGTGCAAGTGATGCTGACACTCGGGCAATTACAGAGTGGGTGACGGAGAATAGACCGACCGTTGAAAGCGAGATTCACAACGGCGGGCAAAGTCACTACCCGTTCTTCTTCGGGGTCGAATGACGGAACCGATTTCTCTTCGCGAACTCGACGCTATAAGCGTCGACCGATTGCAAGGAGTTGGTGAGCAACGACGAGCCTCGTTGGAAGAAGTTCAGATTCACTCGGTTTTCGACTTGCTGACTCATTATCCACGTCGCTACATCGATCGAAGTCATGAAGCCAAGCTTGTTGATGTGCGTCCCGGCCAACAAGTCATGGTCGTGGGAGATATTGAAAGCGTCACGTCGCGGAGGACTCGAAATAGGAAGGCCATTGTCGAGGCGTCTCTTTCTGATGAGACCGGGACCTTAAAACTGGTTTTCTTCAATCAGGCATGGCGCTCAAAGCAACTCGATCAGGGGCTAACGGTTGCGTTGTTCGGCAAGGTCGATCTTTATCGCGGTCATCTTCAAATGACCAACCCCTTGGTCGACTTGGTTGGAGACCGTACGGGAAGAATCGTGGCGATATATCCGCAATCAGGTAAAGCGGGTCTTACCACTTGGGATATAGGACGTTGGTCTACTGAGGCCTTGCGTCGTTGCCAAGGTAGAAGCATTGTGGATCCTCTACCCCCAAAGTATTTGCAGGAACTGGGCTTACTCGACCGGATGCATGCGTTCGAGGCGATTCATCAACCGACGTCAATGTCAGATGTTTTGAATGCGAGAGACCGTTTGGTCCTCGACGAACTGTTGAGAGTCCAGCTAGTTCTACGTATGCGCAAGATGAGACGTCTTGATCGTGCTTCAAGTGTGAAACACAAACTGGACGACCCGTTACTGAGCAAGTTTGTCGACGGCTTACCATTCGCTCTTACTGCGGCACAACAAAGGACAATGGCGGAAATAAGCTCAGACTTAAATTCTGATCAACCCATGCATCGCCTGCTTCAAGGAGATGTTGGGGCGGGCAAGACTTTGGTAGCCATGCACGCCCTGTTGACAGCGGTTGCTGAAGGACACCAAGGTGCTCTGATGGCCCCGACAGAGGTGCTAGCGGAACAGCACTACATAAACCTTTATGAGCTCGCCAAGGGCCTAGAGGTAGAAGACCCAACGACGCTGACCGGCATAAGGCCACTATCAATAAAGTTGTTGACGAACGGAGTGACTGGAAGTGACCGTCGGAGCGTCGTCAAAGGAATGGAAGATGGATCCGTTGATCTGGTCATCGGCACACACGCTCTGATTCAAGAGGGAATTAGCTTTTCGTCGTTGAGTGTTGTCGTCGTCGACGAACAACATCGCTTTGGCGTCGAACAGAGGTCAGTTCTGAGAGAACGGGGTCGTGATGATGGTAGATGGCCTCACTTATTGGTTATGACCGCTACCCCTATACCTCGCACGGCGGCGATGACCGTTTATGGAGACCTAGATGTATCGACCTTGAATGAATTGCCACCAGGCAGATCCCCAATCGTGACCTCCTGGGTATCTCAAGACGTTGAACAAGTGTGGGACCACATTCATTCCGAGGTTAGGCAAGGCCGTCAGGCCTATGTCGTATGTCCGTTGATCGAAGAGAGCGACAAATTGGACGCGAGCTCGGCTGAGAACACCCGACAAGAGCTCATCACTGGGGTGCTCTCAGATCTGAACGTTGGGCTTTTACATGGCCGTCTGGATGCTGTTGAAAAACATCAAACAATGGAGGCGTTTCGGGAAGGCCGCCTTGATGTTTTGGTTGCTACGACTGTCATCGAGGTCGGCGTTGATGTTCCGAATGCGACGACCATGGTCATCTTGTCAGCAGACCGTTTTGGGATAGCGCAGCTTCACCAGCTTCGAGGGCGAGTGGGGAGAGGCAGCCATCAGTCAACCTGTTTCTTGGTTGCGACGGAAGAGATTTCCGAAGACGCGACAGAACGTCTAACTGCTCTCGAAGAGTCGAATGATGGGTTTGCCCTGGCTGAGCGTGACCTCGAACTTCGAGGCGAAGGCACCATATTCGAGCAAAGACAATCGGGTAGAAACGACCTTAAACTGGCCTCACTGGCCCGGGATCGGGTGTGGGTCGAACGCGCTCGGGACTTGGCTGCAGAGCTGGTAGATGAGAGAGGCTCACTTGAACATCACCTTTTGTTCGAAGATGAGATCCGGTGGTTTGTGGAGCGTCGCGATGATGACGCGGAGAACCTGCTGAGAGGGTAAGCGACCTTTGTTCTACTCGTCTTCGACCACTATGTCCCAACGGTCAAGGCATTCTCGGCATCGGTAGGCAACTACATCACCGGGTTGAAACCCTTCGTCGGGTTCTTCGTAGCTAATTCGACGACACAAGCCGCCACAATCAACGCAGATAATCGATTCGGGAACCTGCATACCAACAGTGTGCCGTTATTGTCATCCCATGCGTATTGTCGGAGGCGAATTGAGTGGTCGACGAATATTGGCGCCTCAAAACGGTAAAGCCCGCCCTACATCCGAGCGAGCGCGCGAAGCAATCTTCAATATGTTGTTTAGCCTGGGGTTACCTGCTGGTTGCCGTGTAGCTGACTTGTTTGCCGGTTCCGGAGCGCTGGGCCTGGAAGCCTTGTCGCGTGGGGCGCTTGCGACGACCTTCGTTGACAATGATCTGACAGCTTGTCGAACTATCAGTGAGAACTTGGAAAGTCTCGGGTTGGAAGGTCAGGTGATCCACGGAGATTCGGTTCAGCGACTCCGATCTCTTGAGGTCGATTTAGTGTTAGCAGACCCACCCTATGGCTTTGAGGCTTGGAATGAGCTGCTGGAAGTGGCAGGAAAAGCTTTGATAGTCGCGGAGAGCGACACGCCGCTTGGCATTTTTCCCGACTGGGAAGTGGTGCGGAGCAAAACCTATGGCAAGGCTGTCGTGACCATTTTGAGACCTAGTGAAACAAAAATGTCTTGATTTGTGCATATTTGGACTGTTGACAGTGGAGGATTCCCTTCAGGGTCGGTACCGTTTCAAGTAGCCCGAAGCGCTAGGCGAGGAGACACTCGTGGTCAAGGTTCTGTACCCAGGCTCGTTTGACCCTGTCCACAACGGCCACATGGAGATCTGTGCGACTGCAAGTCGCCTGTTTGACCACGTAGTGGTTGCGGCAATGAGGAATCCTCAGAAGTCCTCACCATTCTTCACCGATGAAGAGCGCGTAGAAATGCTTACGGACGCATGTGAGCACTTGGGCAACGTTGAAGTTGTCCAGTTCGGTGAGTTGGTGGTCGATTTGGCTCGTCGCTTAGAAGTTGACTTCATAATCAAAGGGTTAAGAGGGTTAGCGGACTTCGAGTCCGAGCTCCAAATGGCCCAGATGAACAAATCCGTTAGCGGAGTCGAAACATTGTTTTTGCCATCAACAAGCGAAAATGCATTCATAGCGTCGAAGTACATACGTGACATCACCGCCTTCGGAACTGACTGCTCCCATCTTGTACCCGAATCCATTGCGAAGCGACTCAGAGAGAAGATGCCCAAGTGACTGATGCCGCGCCGTTGAGCGGTCCGGGTGTCGAAGCCCTGGTGCGGCGGGTTATCGATGTCATCAATGCCGCCAGACCCATGCCCCTATCAACGTCTGTCATGGTCAGTCGCGATGAGATCATTGAGTTACTAGAAGCCGCAATATTGGAGTTGCCCGAAGAAGTCCGAGAAGCAAGGTGGTTGCTGAAAGAACGCGAGGACCTGCTTTCGAAGGCGAGGGTCGACGCCGGGTTAGTTATCGAGGAGGCTCGAACCCGCGTAGCCCAGATGGTGCAGAGAACCGAAGTCGTTCGATCAGCTGAACGCAAAGCTCGACAAATGGTGGAACAGGCGGAGTCCCAGGCCCGAAGAAGGCAACACGAAGTCGACGACTATTGCGACCAACGACTCGAGCAGTTTGCTGACGCTCTAGAGAAGGTCCAAGGCGCGGTAGGTAACGCCAGGAAACGATTACAGCCAACGATGACGGTGGCGGAACCCGAAGCGCCGGAGCGCGAACGCACTTCAGGCCCTGAAGTTTTTGACCAGGATGAGAGTTGAGAGACGCGAGTCCACATCCCGAACTTCGTTTCCCGCTGGAAAGGCTTCAACGTCTCGAACCCATCAGAGAATGGAAGGTCGAAGTTCGAGCCGCTCTACTGCAAGACCTAGACAGCCCGTTACAAGTGGGCGACGTTTCCCTTCCCCCCGACGAACTTGTTCTGGTCGATCTCCTCATTGATCAGATACGAGGAGGAGTAACCGTCAACGGCAAAGTGTCGGTCAACTGGAATGCGGAATGCTCGCGTTGCCTGCGCCAAGTTGATGGGTGCGCGATAGCCGAAGTCGAAGAATTGTTTGAGGAACACCCTCGAGAGGGAGAGTCCTACAAACTTGGCGAAGAGTTCATTGACTTAGAGCCAATGATTCGAGACGCCGTATTACTTGAACTTCCCGTTGGAGTGATCCGCTGTTCAGCACTTGAAGAATGTTTGGCGGCGGCACCTGCATATCAACTTTCAGACAATCATTCCGATGAAGATCAAGACCGTAAGGAACCCAAAGATCCGCGATGGGCAGCGCTGGACGACCTTACTTTTGAAGACGAATAAAAAATTGCTGCTATCAAGCTCAAGGGTGGTGGGGGAGATGACAGTAGGAGGTCGATTCCTCTTCAGGTAGCCTCTTTTGTCTGCGTTGGTACTTCTGACGCACTTCACACCGAGGCGTAGTGCCGTGTATTGACTGCGGTCATTGGCACCAAATCGGAGTTACATTCGCTCGCTTAGCGCACCACGCTGAGCCAATTTCGTGAGGTTGACGATGGCCGTCCCGAAGAAAAAGACTTCCAAGTCAAAAACGCGCAGTCGTCGTGCTGCCGCGTGGAAGCTTCGCCCTTCCTCACGCAGTTCATGTCCGCGATGCTCCGAGGCAAAATTGCCGCATCGGGTTTGCGGCAATTGCGGCTGGTATGCGGGTCGTCAAGCTGTCGAAGTTGACTAGCGAAACAGCGAAATCGTTGTGAAGCCCATCGTCGTTGACGCAATGGGTGGAGATAACGCGCCCTCCGTCATTGTCGATGGTGTCCGGGAGGCACTCAGTAGTGGTATTCCGGTTGAATTAGTCGGAGATCCCGCCCGCATCTCCAACTATGACGGTATTGCGCTGCACCCAGCTCTCGAAGTAATTGAGATGGATGACGAGCCAGGTCGAGCAGTAAGAACGAAAAAGGATTCGTCCATAGTGCGTGCGGCAGAACGCGTTCGAGACGGACACGCTTCAGCCATGGTGAGTGCAGGAAACACCGGTGCTGTCGCAGCAGCTGCGTTATTACGAATGAAACGACTTCAGGGAGTGAATCGCCCTGCGATCGCGACCACGCTCCCTGTTCCTGGACGGGCACCGAAGATCTTGCTTGATTCGGGGGCCATGGCCGACTGTCAACCTGACTGGTTGCACCAGTTTGCTCGAATGGGGTCAGTATTTACACAGGTACGATACGAAGTGGCTTCACCTCGTATCGGTTTAGTTTCTATCGGCGAAGAGCCCGAAAAAGGTAACCAGCTGGTTAAAGAGGCACACCATTTGTTGGCTGACGATTCGACTATTAATTTCATCGGAAATGTTGAAGGGCGTGACGTTCTAGACGGCGACGTGGACGTACTCGTTGCCGATGGATTTACTGGAAATGTCATTCTGAAAACCTTGGAGGGAACGGTTCAGTTTCTTGTGAACCAGATAATTTCAGCGCTGAGCACTGAGGATGCCGCTGAAGTAGGGGCTCAGGCGTTGGGTCATCTTGCACCAATCGCGGCGGAACTTAATCCCGACGCTGTGGGAGGAGCCATGCTGCTTGGGGTTAATGGTGTAGCGATAATAAGTCACGGTTCAGCAGGCCCGACTGCCATAGTTAACGCATGCAAGGTCGCTCAGGACATGGTTGAGCGCGATCTAGTCGGAGAATTGGCCTCGGCTATTAGCCTCTAAAGAGGCAGGAAAACCACACTAAGCATTATTTAAGCGATAAAAATCACCTAAAGTGGCAATTTGTGCCATCTGCTATGGTGGGTTCAACCTAAACCAGTCTCGTAGGAGTCTCCGTTGCCTGCCGAAACACATGTCGAACAGAGCCCGCCCGATCGAGATGGCGTCTTTAGTATCATCCGCGACCAACTGTCAGACATCCTTGAGATAGACCCCGGTCGAATTGCAGAATCGTCTTCTTTCGTGGAAGACCTTGAAGCGGATTCACTTGCTCTCATCGAACTCGTAGAGGGTCTTGAGGAAGAGCTTTCTGAACGTACTGTGGGCTTTCGAATTGAGGATGAGGACCTCGAGGACCTAAAAACCGTCCGAGACGCGATCGATTACGTCATGGCACGAATTGGTTGACACTTTGAGGTCCGACGACCAACTCTTGGCGCTAGCTGACCGAATTGGATATTCCTTCAGCGATAGCAATCTGCTTTTGTTGGCCATGTCCCATCGAAGTTGGTGTGCTGAACGCGACGATTCGCCATCAAATGAACGGCTCGAACTATTGGGTGATGCAGTACTAGGACATTGCATAACAAATCACCTCTATCGAACACACCCAGAATGGAGTGAGGGCGAACTCGCCCAGGCAAGATCCGCTGTCGTGAACGCCGCCAGTCTCGCCGAAGCAGCTGGTAGCTACGAACTAGGAGACGCCTTGCTGCTAGGGGTAGGTGAAGATCGATCTGGGGGTCGACAGAAAGCTTCGCTCTTATGCGATGCATTTGAAGCTCTCCTAGGAGCGATGTATCTCGACGGAGGGCTTGATGCGACCGAGGAGTTCATTATTGAGGCATTGAGTGAACGGATAGAGCAAGTATCCGTCGACCCCGGTATCGGAGACGCGAAAACACGACTACAGGAGTTTGTCGTTCGTGTTTATGGGGACTCGCCAGCCTATGCCCTGCAGGAGAGTGGACCTGACCACGACAAACGGTTCTATGCCGAGGTTTCTTTCGCGGGTTCAGTGCACGGCAGAGGTCAAGGAACTTCCAAAAAGCAAGCTGAGCAAGCTGCTGCCGACGAGGCTTGGATCGAACTCCACTTAGCTAAAGAGGTCAACCAATCAACCGACCAAGGAAAATCTAAACATGTTGGAACTGCCTGAACTCGAAACCGCTCGCCGTGACCTAGATCGGGAAGTGGGTGGTTTGAAAATCAAAGAAATAGATGTCATCGGACCCAAGCGGCTGATCCCAGGTCAGGCGAACAAAACGGGTCTGACTAAGGCTTTGTCCGGGCGCAAGATTTCAGTTGTGAAACGTGTGGGCATGCTGCTTTGCCTGGAAGTAGGGAATGGTCAATCGTTGGTTATCGACCTTGGGGTCGGAGGGTCATTACAAAGAGCCGCAAATAAAGATGTTCGAGAGCCAGACACTCAGCTAATTATCGGCTTCACGCAGAAAGGTCAGCTGCGGCTGATCGATAATGAGAAAAGCGCAACCGTGACGTTGGTGGACGATGAAGAGATGGCTCAAGTATTTCCGGAAGTTGCAGAGCTCGGTTTCGACCCGGTTGATGAGCCGATTTCGTGGACTGACTTCGGAAGGCGATTACTGGAACATGACACCAAATTACGACCGCTTTTGATGGACCCAACCTTCATTGTTGGATTAGGCCCGATCTACAGTGACGAAATTCTTCATGCAGCGTTACTCCGCCACGACAGAATCGCGGATCAGTTAATCACCCAAGAAATACGCAGGCTGTACAGAGCGATTGTTGAGACGATCCACAATGCCGTGAAACATCGTGGAGTCGGTCTTGATGGAAGCTGCGACGTTTTCGGTCAACCTGGAGGATATGACGAGTATCTGGAGGTATACGGTCGAGGTGGGGAACGAAGCAAGAATGGCCGTGGAGACGTCCTTACAGCGAGGGTCGGTGGATCTACCCACTATTACTGCGATTATCAGGTGTAGAAGGCAAAACATTCACATAAATCAAATACCTAGCTAAGGGTCAACCAATGAGGCCCAGCGAGAGGGCATGATGTCGGAGTGCCACTGGTGTTGGTGGCGCTACGTCGTTCTCCGGTTAGGTCATTACTAGTGTTCCTAAAGTCACTCACCATGAAGGGCTTCAAGTCCTTTGCCGACCCAACAGTGTTGGAATTCGAGCCAGGGGTGACGGTCGTTGTCGGTCCTAATGGCAGTGGTAAATCAAACGTTGTTGACGCCGTGGCGTGGGTTTTAGGTGCTCAGGGGCCGAGCACGGTGCGATCAGGGAAAATGGAAGATGTCGTCTTTGCCGGCACTCCCGACCGTCCAGCGCTCGGGCGCGCTGAGGTGAGTCTTGTGATTGATAACTCCTCTGGCTCGCTGCCAATCGAGTTCACGGAGGTGACCGTTACAAGGACTTTGTACCGCTCAGGAGATTCTGAGTATTCGCTTAATGGAGTTCCCTGCCGTCTGCTCGATATTCAAGAGCTGTTGAGCGACGCCGGAGTGGGTCGGCAACAGCACGTCATTGTGGCTCAGGGTCAGATAGACCAAGTGCTAAATTCACGGCCAGAAGATCGACGCGCGATAGTTGAAGAAGCAGCGGGGATTCTCAAATATCGGCGACGAAAAGAACGAGCAGAGCGACGGTTAGCCGCGACTGAAGCCAACATGACACGACTTCAAGATCTCCAAAAAGAAGTGCGTCGCCAGTTGCGTCCGCTGGAAAAACAAGCAGACGCGGCGAAACGCCACGGAGCGGTGGCTGAGGAACTCAGGTCAATCCGGCTCTACCTGACCGGCAAGGAAATTCGAACTCTAGAAACGGCGCAAGCCGCAGCAAAAGAACAGACCCTTGAAACTAACGCTGAACAAGTGAGGTTGCGCGGAGAACTAGGGGGACTCGACGTCGAGATAACTGCTTCGGAAGCACAACTGGCAGCAGCCGGTGATCAAGGCATGGACTTACTACCCAGAGTCGAGTCTCTCAGAGAGAGATGTCGGGGATTGATTGCCTTAGTCGATGAACGGTCCCGAACGACGGAACGAGACCGAGGGCTGCTTGTTGCTGCTGATGTGGCTCTGACACTTGAAGCGGAATCATCCCGATTGTCAGATGAGCTCGTCGAGATAACGAACCGTGAGGAGAGCATCAGGGGGAAACTTGCCGAGCTTTCCGAGACTGAGACACAGTTGACCAACGAGGCAGACTCACTGGAAATTGATGCTCCGCTTGTCGGACTTGATGCAGCCAAAAGAGCGGCTGAAGTAAAAGGTGAATTGGGTCCGCTAACGCGAGGACTTGAACGGCTGACAGGAGAATACGACCGCCTCACTAAGCGGGTTGAACAACTGACCGCTGAAATCTCTGAGGCAGAACAGCATCTTGATGAACTGCAGATGAATTTGGCCTCAGCTTCGAGTGCCGAAGCGGCCATGGTTCAAGACGTAGACCAGACCCAAAATGAAGCGGACTCGGCTGCAGAAATTTTGGCTGCCGTAGTTGATGAACAACAATCGGCAACGAAAGATGAACAGACCTGGTCTACGAGAGTTGAAGCCCTCGAATTAGCTATGGCAGCCGCCCGCGAAAGTTCAGGATTCGAACAAGTACAAGAAATAGAAGGTGTTTTAGGTGTCCTAGGTGAATTAGTTGATGTTGAACCAGGCTGGGAAACAGCAGTCGAAGCAGCGCTCGGGTCAGTTCTTGCGTCTGTGGTTGTCGAAGATGTAAAGACTGCCAGAATTGCGTTAGAGCAGCTGGGCGCTTCCGAAGCGAGTGGCTCGGTGGTGGCAATAAAAAGTCCATATGTCGTTGCGGAAAGACCCAAATCAGGGGATCTTCTTCGCGAACGCGTAACCGGGAAAACACCCAAGCTCGACCCTCTTCTCGATTCGTTGCTATCTACTGCCGTATGCGTTGCAGGGGGATGGTCTGAAGCAATCGACCATGCTGAACAGCATCCTGGATTAACAGTTGTGACGGCAAGCGGCCATTGTTGCGGACCTAATGGATGGAGCGTCAGGTCTGCAGACAACGCTTCTACTGTCGCAGCCCTAGAAGATGCACGAGACGAAGTTCAGTTGGCCACTGCTAGGAGAGAAGCTGCGGAGGTGGAACGAGAAGTAGCGGAATCCAGACAAAGAGACACCCAAATCAGGTTCTCTGACGCACTCTCCCAGCTCGAAAGTAATGACGATCTGCTGACACGATCAGCTGACGGCATCGACAGGGTTCAACGGCAGCGCCGAGATCTGGATTCAGAGCGAAAAATCCTTGAGACGCGGATAGCTGAGCTAAGCCAAGCATTAGACCGAGATCAACCTAGGGTGACTGAACTGGAAGGGCGCTTACTTGAACTGCAAGCGGCCGAGACTTTAGAGCGATCGGCAGTTACGGATGCCCATACTCAACGACGGGATCTGGAAGGCCGGATCCGAGTAGCTGCTCAAGCTCGCGCAGAGCTTGAAACGAACGAAAAGGCGCTTGACCAACGACGAAAACGGGTCGAAGACCGCAAAAATGAGATCAGCAGTTTACTTTCAGCGAATGATCAGGAAGCGACCGAAAAAACTGACCGGCTCAGACGAGTCGAGGAATCCTTGGCGGCTCTCGCAGCTTTACGGGACCTGCTTGAACAACGACTTGGCGCCTTAGAAAAAGAGGTTGGATCGTTACGCGATAGACGCACTGAATTGTCGGCAGAAGTCAGGCTTGTCGCCGATCGGTTAGAAGGACTGCGTGGAGAGAGGTCATCTCTTGAGAAGAGATTGACTGAAATACAAGAGATTTCGGCGTCCAATGAGATAGCAGAATCTGAACGCAGATTTAAGGCCGACAGCTTACGAGAAATGCTTCGTAATGATTTGAACGCTGACTCAGACGAGGCACTGCATGCGCCGGAACCGACGCTGGGCGAATCTGTCACTCCGACAGCGCGGGTTCGAGAACTTGAGAGTGATTTGCGTCGAATGGGTCCCATAAACCCGCTGGCGTTGCAGGAATATGAAGCGCTCAAAGAGCGGCACGACTTTGTGGCAGAACAATTAGAAGACGTTCGGAGTGGTCGAAGAGAATTAAATAAAGTCATTACCGCTGTCGACGCTGAAATAGTTGATGTCTTTGAGGCTGCATTCGGTGATGTAGCAGACAATTTCAAGCAGATATTTTCTACACTTTTCCCCGGTGGTGAAGGGAAATTGAGTCTGACGCACCCTGATCAAATGCTTGAAACTGGTATTGAGTTGGAAGCAAAGCCATCCGGAAAAAACGTGCGAAAACTGTCCTTATTATCGGGGGGTGAGCGCTCTTTGACCGCTCTGGCGTTCCTTTTCGCCATCTTCCGCAGTCGACCATCCCCCTTCTATGTAATGGATGAAGTTGAGGCAGCCCTTGACGACATCAACCTGCACCGGTTCTTGGATCTCGTGTCTGAATTCCGGCTGGAGGCCCAACTACTGATCGTCACTCATCAGAAACGAACAATGGAGGCGGCTGATGTTCTTTACGGCGTATCGATGGCACCGGGCGGCTCCTCTCGAGTACTAAGCGAAAAGGTTGCTTCCTGACTTCGATGCCAACGAAGTCTTGAATTGTTTTGTAGCTTTCAGTCACGGTGAATACGTCCTTACTCATAATTGTTTTTATTGCGGTGATGCTGGCACTGGCCCTTTTGCCTTGGGTTCATCGAACCTGGACGAATAGCCAGCGGAGCCGGCCAACTCGTTCGATACGAACTGAATTAGAAGAACATGGTGCCTTCCAACAGTCAGACGACCGTGAGGAGGTTCGCGAGACAAGAGAGACTTCAGCCCAAGAGGAGAGCGTTTCTCCCGGTTCGATGCGGGAACGATTGTCTAAAGCACGGGGAATGATTTCATCTCGGCTAAGCGGCATTCGTGGAGGGCCAGTTGATTCTTCGATGTGGGAAGAGCTCGAAGAAATATTGATACTGGCTGATGTTGGAGTGGACACCACGTTGGACTTGGTCAACAGGCTTCGAGATAGGGCTGAAGCGGAGAAGCTAGAAAAAGGAACCGATTTACTTGAGGCTTTGAAGGCGCAGATGAAAAGCGATCTTCGCAGAGATAGAAAGTTGTCGTTGACTGCGTCGCAAGGGACAGTACCTGTTTGGCTCTTTGTTGGAGTTAACGGTGCAGGAAAAACGACGTCGATCGGCAAAGTTGCGCGCAGACTGACTGATGATGGCTTGAGTGTGTTGCTCGCGGCAGGCGACACATTTCGAGCTGCTGCCGCTGAACAACTTGAAAAATGGGCTCGTAGTTGCGGCGCCGATTTCGTTCGTGGAAACGAGGGTGCTGATCCGAGTTCAGTCATTTACGACTCGGCTGAAGCTGCTCTAGCTCGCGAAATTGACATTGTCCTTGCAGACACAGCGGGACGTCTTCACAACAAAGTGAATCTGATGGAGGAGCTCGCGAAAGTTCGGCGAGTGGCGGATCGCGAGTCGGGTGAAGTCTCCGAAGTCCTGTTGGTGATCGATGCAACGACAGGCCAGAACGGACTCAAGCAAGCCAAAGAGTTCACTGAGGCTGTAGGTGTAACGGGAGTTGTCCTTACCAAGCTTGATGGTTCCGCGAAGGGCGGGATTGTTTTTGCGGTTGAAAGGGAACTGGATTTGCCAGTGAAGCTGGTCGGGTTAGGAGAAGGTGACCTTGACTTGGTCGATTTCGACCCGGGGTCATTCGTAGACGCACTGTTTGGCGATGATTAGAAACCTCGACAAGAGCAACAGACCAGGGCAGATAACCTGACCAAGCCTATGTTCGAATCACTTACAGACCGTTTCGATGGAATTCTTGGCCGCCTAAAAGGAAAAGGTCGCCTGAATGAGAGCGATGTGGCCGAAGCCATGCGTGAAATTCGCCTGGCTCTATTAGAAGCCGACGTTCACTTCAACGTCGTAAAACGTTTCGTGGAGCGGACCCAAACCCGATGTCTTGATAGCGAAGTCAGGCAGAGCTTGACTCCGGGACAACAGGTCGTGAAGATCGTAAATGAGGAACTCACGACAATCTTGGGTGGCGAATCCTTTCAAGTCTCTTATTCACAGAACCCCCCGACCGTCGTCCTCATGGCTGGCTTGCAGGGTTCAGGAAAAACCACATCGTCAGCGAAATTGGCTCGATGGTTTAAATCTCAAGGAAGAAACCCCCTGCTTGTCGGAGCTGACCTACAACGTCCGGCTGCTGTTGAACAGTTGAAGACGCTGGCTCAACAGATAGACGTTCCTGTTTCCAGTTCCGCGACGAACGCCATAGATGCGGCACGAAAAGCCTTGGAGGAAGCACATCTAACCGGGCGAGACGTTCTCATTGTTGACACAGCAGGCCGTTTAACGATTGACAGTGCGTTAATGGATGAGATCGCGCAGATCTCTGATGCGGTAGAGCCTGACCACACTTTCCTAGTGGTCGACGCGATGACAGGTCAAGATGCGGTTAACACTGCTGAAGCGTTCCACGCGACTCTCGAGTTAGACGGGATCATCCTCACCAAACTTGACGGTGATGCCCGAGGCGGCGCTGCCCTTTCGGTTAAGGAAGTGGTGGGCCGACCCATAGCTTTTGCTTCGACCGGCGAGAAGCTTGAAGATTTTGACCAGTTTCATCCCGGCCGGATGGCTGAACGCATCCTCGGAATGGGTGATGTTCTGACGCTTATCGAAAAGGCCGAGGAAGTTTTCGAACAAGAAGCGGCTGAAGAAGCAGCCCAGAGGCTCCTTGAAGGAACTTTTACGCTTGATGATTTCGTTGACCAACTTCGCCAAGTACGGCAAATGGGAGACCTCTCAAGCATCATGTCGATGATGCCTGGGGTACCGAAGGAAATGAAGGACGCAAGTATCGATGAAAGGGAAATCGATCGGTTGGAAGCGATCGTTCTTTCGATGACCCCAAATGAGCGCAGCAACCCTGATGTTGTTGACGGTTCTCGCCGAGCTCGGATAGCTGACGGGAGTGGTACGACACCGGCCCAAGTCAGTAACTTGCTCAAACAGTTCAAAGAGATGCGTAAGACGATGAAAGGTATGGCTGGTCTAGGGTCTAAGACCAATTCACGTAAATCGAAAGGAAAGAAGGCAAAGAAGGGGAAAAAGGGTTCTAAGAAGGCTGGAAATAGTCGAGTTCAACCTAAGGGCGACCCCAATGTGCCAAAGCTCGACATAGCTGATCTTGACCTCACGCTCCCGGGTCAATGAGATGACCTTGGCGTTCAGCGTGTTCGTTCGGTCCCCAGACCGATAGGCTTTCCTACTGGCTTAAAGCAATGCCTTCCCTTACCGCTCCACCGACCCTCGGGACGGCGACGCCGAGTGGTGAACTAGTTCGACAAGATGACCCCGGAGAGACCTAAATAACTATGGCCGTACGACTGCGTCTAATGCGCATGGGCAAGAAAAAGCAACCAACCTATCGAGTTGTTGCAGCTGATAGCAGATCGCCGCGAAACGGGCGTTTTATTGAGATTATTGGTACCTATCAGCCTCGGCTGGAACCGTCCGTTGTGAAGATCGACAATGAACGTGCCGTTCATTGGCTCCAAAACGGAGCACAGCCCAGCGAAACCGTTGAAAAACTTCTAAAGATCTCAGGTGCCTGGGCCGACTACAAAGGCGAACAATTCGTGCCACCGGTCCCGCCGGCCCCGAAGACGAAATCTTCCATGAAGAAATCGGAACCCAGTGCACCGGTGTCTGAGTCGAATGACTCCGATGAAGCTAAAAGCGAAGACGCAGACATCGAGGAAACTTCACAAGACGACGAAGTAGCGGTTGTCGAAGATGATGTATCGACCGACGACGAAGTAGCGGTTGTCGAAGATGACAAATCCGCCGACGACGAAGCCGATTCAGTATCTGACGGTGAAGATGAGGAGCAGTCATGACAGAACCAGAAGGCACTACTGCCGAAGAGGTGCTTCTCTACCTCATTGCCCAGCTCGTCGAGCACCCCGATCAGGTTGAGCTCGAGATTGAAGAGAGCGATACGAAGATCAGTCTTATGGCCAAAGTGAGCTCGGAAGACATTGGCCGAGTAATAGGAAAACGTGGCCGTGTAGCTAACTCAATTCGTACGTTGGTTAGGGCAGCAGCGGTCAAGGACGGCGTTGATGTTGAGGTCGACTTCAGCGACTGAAATCAGATTCAGCTAGGTAGCGAGCCAAGCAATGTCACATGCTGAGGAACTACTCGAAATCGGAACTATCGGTCGGGCTCACGGAACGAACGGCGAGGTAGTCGTCCGACTTATTACTAACAGAGTCGAACGGCTCGACCCAGGAAGTGCGTTGCTGAGCCCGTTAGGGGAGCTGGTTGTTGGAGCGGCCCGCCCGCATCAAGATCGTTGGTTGGTGCAGTTTGACGGTATCGAGACTCGGACTCAAGCTGAGACCTTACGTGGGCTAGTTCTGAAAGCCTCTCCCCTTCATGACTCTGATGTTCTCTGGGTCCACGAACTGATTGGCTCGATCGTTCGCGAACTCGACGGGACCGACCGTGGAACAGTAGCCGCCGTGGTAGCCAACCCAGCCTCTGATCTTCTTGAGTTAGATACCGGGCATTTAATACCGCTTACATTTGTTACTGAGTTCGCAGGGAACGTAGTTACCGTTGATGTACCAGACGGTTTGTTTGATTTGGGTTAACGAGATGCGCATAGATGTTTTTACGATTTTCCCAGACGCGGTTGAGGAAATGGCGACGCTTAGTGTTTTGGGTAGAGGCCAACAAACTGGACTGCTGGATCTTCGCGTTCACGATCTGAGAATGACCGCGACAGATGCTCATAAAACGGTTGACGACAAACCGTTTGGGGGAGGAGCAGGGATGGTTCTGAAGCCGGAACCCGTGTTCGGAGCGGTGGAAGCAGTCGATCCTCATAGACCACTGATCTTGCTTGATCCAGGTGGGGCAAGTTTTGACCAGAAAAAGGCCGTGGAGTTGGCTGGCATGGAGGGGTTTTCGCTTCTATGTGGACGATATGAAGGAGTGGATGAACGGATTAGAGACAACCTTGTTGACGAGGAACTCTCAATCGGTGACTTTGTGCTTGCAGGTGGAGAATTTGCGGCGATGGTGGTCATTGAGACTGTTGCTCGCCTCATACCGGGAATTCTTGGAAATGACTCCTCAACCACCGAAGAGAGTTTTGACGGTGATCTGCTCGAATATCCACAATGGACGCGACCCGCTGAGTTTCGTGCTCTGAAAGTGCCTGAAATCCTTGTCAGTGGTGATCATGGTCGTGTTGAAAGATGGCGGCTAGCGATGGCCATAGCTCGCACGGCAGAGCTCCGACCTGACCTTCTCGAACGTCGAGGAGTTTCACAAGATGAGCTTGCCCTATTAGCCGAGTTCGATATAAGCATCCATGACCGCTTCGTTTCGGAGTAACAGGCCGCTAGCATTGTGATTCGTTCTAGCTGCGATACCTGCAGTCTTTACTGAAGGCAGATAGCGGCACCGCCCCACCATCGTTCCTCAATCGGAACCCCACACCAGGAGCAAGTGCGCCATGCACAGCACCGATCTTGTAGATCAAGCCCAACTAAGAACCGACCACCCTGAGTTCGGCCCAGGTGACACGGTAAAGGTTCACGTGCGGGTGGTCGAAGGTAACCGTGAAAGAACACAGCTTTTTGAGGGGTACGTCATAGCTCGACGCGGTTCAGGAATTAGAGAATCTTTCACTGTTCGGAAACTGAGTTTTGGTGTTGGAGTTGAACGAACCTTTCCTCTGCATGCTCCGACAGTTGCCAAGATAGAACGCGTCGCGGTAGGCGATGTCCGCCGTTCGAAGTTGTATTACTTGCGTGACCGCATTGGTAAAGCAGCTCGCGTAAAAGAAAAGCGTTACTAACTAAGGACAGATTGTCTCTTAAGGTCTAGCCCCGCGGTGTTCGTCTATGACGGGCCCGCCAGCAGCCGAAGTGCCAATGGCGCCTGAGATCGGGTGCGTCTAGAGGAATCGCGACCATATGTCCGAGTCCTGGCGGAAGGTCCCTGTTACAGCCAGGGCAAAGGTAAGTCTTGGTCGCCTGATATGGCTGAATTCGGCGCACCTCGTAACCATCTTCAGGCTCCAGATCAAACACTGTGGCTCCTACCCGAAAAGACCCCAAATAACGAAACCAATAGCAATAAGACCTGCGCATACCACGAGTACGTAATCCAACTGCGTTGCGGTGTGCTTTCGGTAAGGGTTATAACCCATAGCCGCAGTATGCACCTATCGGAGCCAGCAATTGGTCAATTGCTGCACAAGTTCATCTTGCATTCCGCTTCGTCGCTCGAACAATGTGCACCGATGCGATTATCTGTGATGCAGATGGTCCGCTGAATGTCGTCTCTGTCGGTACCGTTCATTGTGTGAGTCGAGACGCCTGGAATGTTGATGAGTTTCTTCGCTTCTTGACAGGTGCTTCATCAGCGACCGTTAAGGCCTACAAACAAGACTTGAACGATTTCATTCAATGGAGTGAAGAAAGTGGCTACCGGACCCCCAAAGCCATCAGTCGTAATCAAGTGGACAGTTGGATCGCCGGCATGCAGAACAACGGACGCGCGCAGAAAACAATGGCTCGCCGTATTTCCGCTTTGCGCCGGTATTACCAGTGGTTGTTGAAGAACAAACTGGTCGCTAAGGACCCGACGGTTAAAGTCAGGACCCCTAAAGGAGCCCAGAGGCTTCCCCGACCATTGCAGCGCTCGGAAATCGATCAGCTATTCGACGAAGAGACACCACAGAATGCTTTTGATCTTCGCGATCGCCTGATTATTGAACTCCTGTACGGCTCAGGGTTGAGGGTGGCAGAACTTTGTGGCCTCAATGAAGACAGTCTGAACCTTGAGAAGTTGACCATGGAAGTTACCGGTAAGGGCTCAAAGAACCGCTTGATTCCCATTAATGCGATTACGCGTGACCTACTTGAATTATGGATTCCCCGAGGAAGTAAGACCTTTGATGCTGACCATACGCCTCATGGGAGGAACTCACAGGCATTGTTCGTCAACCAGAGAGGAAACAGAATTGGACGCAGTGATGTAAGGCGGATCTTGCACCGGCTGCTGAAGGCAAAGGGTCTGGCGGAGAGGTCACCTCATGCGTTCCGTCACACCTATGCGACCCACCTCCTTGATGGGGGTGGCGATCTGAGGGCGGTTCAAGAGTTACTCGGCCACGCTGACTTAACAACGACTCAGATTTACACTCACGTGAGTAAAGAACAGCTTCGAGAAACGCACAAAAAACATCACCCCCGCGGGTAGCCATCAATCGGTGCTCTCTCAGCGACCGCTTTAGTAGCTGCGTCGCTAGACTTCACCGTCGGGTCCGATTTGGGCCCGCTATCACTCACAGCTGAGACGACCTCACGGTCGCCGTCTTAACACGGTGTCGATCTCGGTGCAGCAATCTAACCGTGGGGGGAGAAATCATGGCTGCAGTCGTAACCATGTCAGATCTGCTCAAGGCGGGCGTTCACTTCGGCCATCAAACTCGACGATGGAACCCCAAGATGGATCGCTACCTGTGGGGCGAACGTAATGGTATTTACATCATCGACCTTGAACAGACGATCGGTTTGCTGGACAGTGCTTACACCTATGTGCGCGATACCGTCGCCAAGGGTGGAACCTTGCTGTTCGTTGGCACAAAGAAACAGGCTCAAGACCCAATCGAAACATACGCCAAAGCCTCAGGTATGCCGTATGTGAATCAAAGATGGCTCGGAGGCATGCTCACTAACTTCAGAACCATTCGAGGTCGGGTTGACAAAATGCTCGAGTACGAACGGATGCAGGCAGCCGGTGACTTCGACAACATGCCCAAAAAAGAGGCTTTGCTCCTGACTCGGGAACTGACCAAGCTTCAACGAAATCTTGATGGACTGCGCAACATGGACAAGCTGCCCCAAGCAGTGTTTGTGCTTGACACACCGAAAGAACACATAGCTGTTGCTGAGGCCAACCGCCTGAAACTCCCAGTCGTCGCTGTCGCAGACTCCAACAGCGACCCTGATTTAATTGATTATGTAATCCCTGGAAATGATGACGCGATCCGAAGTACAGAGTTGCTGACCCGAGTCATAGCTGACGCGGTTCGTGAAGGTCGATACATTGCCGAAAGCAAGGGTGTAGTAGCCAGTGCCTCAGGAGAACGTAGTCCTGAACAAGAAGCGCGGGTGTCGGTTGAACAAGCCGAAGCTGCGCAAAAGGCACTCGCCGAGGCTGCAGCGCGGGAGGCTCGAATGGCAGCAGAGCAAGCTGCCCAAGCTACCCCGGTCGTCGACCCTCCAGCAGAGGTGGCATCTGAAGAAGAAGTGAAAGTTGTCGAAGAAGCAACAACCGAAGACTCGTCGGAAACGAACGAGGAAAACTAGTCCGCTAATACCGAAAAAAGAGGTGCACCAGATCCAATGGCAGATTTCACCGCCAAGGACGTTCAAGCTCTTCGTCAATCGACTGGCGCTGGCATGATGGATGCCAAGAAGGCCCTGGTTGAAAATGATGGAGATCCCGAAGCCGCAGCGCAGTGGCTCAGAGAAAACGGGATAGCGAAGAGTGCCAGCCAGTCCGATAGAGACAACAGCGAAGGAATTGTTGTAGCGCGGGTTGCAGGCGATATTGCTGCGATCGTGGAGTTGAAGTGTGAGACAGATTTCGTGGCTAAATCTGACCAATTCGGCGAGCTGGCTGAAAATATTCTTGCATCGGTCTTAGCTCATGGAGAAGATGCTGTTTCTGAGAGTGCCACTGAGCTTGAGAACATGAAAATAACCCTTAAAGAGAACATTGATTTGGGTCAAGTAATTAGATACCAGGCAAGTCCCGGTTCAGTGCTTGACGCATACGTTCACCAACAAAATGGACGAGGGGTTAATGCCGTACTGGTTGAAGTAAGTAATGGGGACCCTGAGATAGCACATGATGTTGCTTTACATATCGCAAGTAGCCGACCCAAATATCTAAGTAGAGATGATGTTCCACCGGAAGTGGTGGCGGCGGAACGTGAGACACTTGAAAACATCTCTCGCAACGAAGGTAAACCGGAGCAAGCGATACCCAAGATTGTCGACGGTCGAATGGATGGTTTCTTCCGAGATGCGGCTCTCTTGGAGCAAAAGTTTGTGAAGGACGAAAAAGTAGCGATCTCAGAACTGCTTGCGGATTCAACGGTCAGTCGATTTGTCCAGGTGGAGATAGGTAGCTGACGTGACGGATCAGGCTCACCGCTGGGAGGGTGAATGTCCCTGGAAACGGGTTGTTCTGAAACTGTCAGGTGAAGCGTTAGCTGATCCCGTGGGCGAAAATATAAGTGGTGAAGTGCTCCAAAATCTGGCCTCAGAGATTGCCTCAGTTCGTGAAGTTCATGAGGTCGATATCGCCATTGTTGTAGGTGGTGGAAATATATGGCGAGGCATGTCGGGTTCAGACGGAGGCATGGACAGAGCTCAATCGGACCACATGGGTATGTTGGCGACGGTTATCAACGCCATAGCTCTTCAGGATGCGCTGGAAAGAGCAGAGGTGCCGACGAGGGTGATGACGGCGATTGGTATGGCACAAGTTGCTGAGCCTTACATTCGACGTCGAGCAGTGCGCCACTTGGAAAAAGGGCGCGTCGTTATTTTCGCTGCTGGAACAGGTAACCCGTTCTTCACGACAGATACTGCCGCAGCGTTGCGAGCTGCTGAGATAGATGCAGATGCGGTGTTAAAGGGGACGCATTCAGGGGTTGATGGGGTTTACACATCCGACCCCAACAGTGATCCCAACGCCGAGCTTCTTGACGAAGTCTCTTTCCTCGATGTGCTTTCACGAGAACTAGCTGTGATGGATAGCGCGGCGATCGCTGTTTGTAAGGACAACGTTATGCCGATAGTCGTTTTCGACTTAATGACCCGTGGAAACTTTGAGTCCATACTCGGTGGTGCCGCGATCGGTACGCTGGTCAGGTGAGCGAGTTCGCAGAAGAAATTTGTGTTGATGCACGAGAACGTATGGAGCGCGCCGTCGAACACGCGCAAAACGAATATGCGACGGTCCGAACCGGGCGTGCTACCCCAGCGCTCGTCGAAAAGCTTAAAGTCGACTATTACGGGACCGATGTTCCTCTCCAGCAACTGGCAAGTTTCTCAGTTCCCGAGGCGCGGGTTCTCGTAGTGCAGCCGTTTGATCGCGGCTCAATCGAAGGTATCTCTAAGGCACTGATGGAGTCGGATTTAGGTATTAACCCCAATAGCGACGGAGAGGTTGTTCGCCTGGTTTTTCCTCCTTTGACCGAAGAACGTCGACAAGATCTGGTACGAGTGGTCAAACAGATGGCTGAGGATGGTCGCGTTGCGATCCGTAACCTTCGGCGCTCCGCTCGGCAGGATTTAGATGCACTCGAAAAAGACAAAGAAATTTCTTCGGACGATAAAGAGAGGTTCAGCAAGGACCTTGACCGGTATACCCAAGAATCAGTTGACGAAGTCGACCGTGCGCTCACTGCTAAAGAGCAGGAGTTGCTCGAAGTCTGAAGCGAAGACTGGGGGGAGATATGCCTGATAGGGATGATGGCGAGATTGAACCCGGGCGCCGCGACGAAATCGAAGATGAAAATGACACCGGCCCATTACTCTCCTTTGATTTTGATGAGTCGCCCATGCCGCACTGGTCGGAACCAGGCTCTGGTGAACGACCAGAGGGAGGCGAACGACCGGATCCCCCCGAAGTTGACAACCCACTCTCGGGAGGTTCGCGTCTGTTCCCTCAGCTGCCGGACGACCCTCATCTTGTCGACACTTCAGACACTGGGCTAATGGACGCTGTCAGATCTGACACTGTTCCAACAATTTCACCTGGAACACAAGACGGACCGTCGACTATCGACTCTGTAGAAGTGATTGAGCCGGATCCAGTCACCCACGATGAGGGCGCCTCTATGCAAGCTTCCGATGACGGTGACTTCTCTCAAACTCAAGTACCGACCGACGAGTTATTTAATGACACTCTTTTCGACGATGATTTTGATGAAGCAATTTTCGATGATTCTCCGATAATTGGTAGAGCCGGTGTTGGTGAAGATGAAGCACCTGTATTTGATACCGGACCGATTGAAGAGGTTGCAGAAGAAACGTTCGAGCCGAGCCGTGACTCCGAGATGGAAGTTGACACCGAAGAGGCGACTGTTACTGAACCTGAATTGGCTGAAAATGAACGATCTGAGGAAGAACTGCTTGAGGAAGGCATCCAGCACCCGAGTGCCGGAACTGTTTTCGAAGACGAACCCACGGCCGAATTAGTTTTAGATGAACTCGAAACGCTGTCTGAGGCTGAAAGTGTTGACTCCGAAAAAAGTCCCTCACTTGAGACTGAGAGCAACTCTTTGCCTGACACTGAGAGCGATTCTGTAGAGGAGTCTGAGCGGTTGGCTCCGCGAGTAATTGAACTTTTTGACACACCACCAAGCCAACGGATCATGCAAAGTTCATCACGGACGGATCTAAACCTTGGCGGAGAAGAAAATGATGAGCATGAGGATGCCGAGTGGAGTGAATTTGGTGGACCTGCACCCCATTGGCGAGAAGGTCGCCGCGACTATGAGGAGTCAACCAAAGTGAATGAAGATGACCGAACGGTGACACACGGGTCTGTTAAGGGAGAAGATTCGAGTGGATCCTCGGGATCCACTGGCCGAAATCTTCCCGCGGCGATTGGTGTAGGGCTGGCTTTGGCAGCAGCATTTTTCGGGCTACTGAAAGTTGGCCCTTGGGCCATACTCATCATGGTCCTCGCGGCGTTGGGGCTCGCAGCTCTTGAATTCTTCACCTCAGCGCAAAATTTGGGCTACAGGCCAGCGACCCTTCTCGGTCTTGCCGCAGTGGTCGGACTCTCTCTTGGGGCTTATCACCGTGGATTTGAGGCATACCCTGTGGTCTTCGCTTTGCTGGTGGTGACTGGCATGTGTTGGTTCTTATTTGATATCGAATCACAACACGTAACAGCGAACTTCGCAGTGACCTTGTTGGGATTTGCTTGGGTCGGTGGTTTGGGTTCATTCGCAGCTCTAATTCTTGCCCGACCGAATGGTGATGCAATTCTGATTGGAGCTGTCATAGGCACCATTGCGTACGACGTTGGCGGCTATGTCATAGGCAGTACTACGGGTCAATCAAAAATTGCCCCCCGTGTCAGCCCGAACAAGACCTATGAAGGTCTCTTGGGGGGCATGATGCTTTCCGTGGTCGTAACGACCCTGGTCCTCAATAGATTCCCAGGAATCTATCCATGGTCTGTTTCGATGATGGATTGTTTCTGGCTTGGTTTGGCAGTTGCGTTGGTAGCTCCGGTCGGAGACCTAGCGCAGTCGATGATTAAACGAGATATGGGAGTAAAAGACATGGGCACTTTGCTTCCAGGGCATGGTGGGGCATTCGACCGGTTTGACGCGCTGTTGTTTGTTTTGCCCACTGCCTACTTTGTTGCCGACCTTGTGCTCAACTGAGAGGTACCTGAGTGACGACAGTCGCGGTTTTAGGGGCTACTGGATCTATTGGTTCCCAAACTCTCGAAGTGGTTCGAGCTGAACCTGATCGTTTTCGAATTAGCGCGCTAGCTGCATGGTCCTCTACAGAGCTACTTGTTACGCAAGCGAAGGAGTTCAGGCCTGACGTAGTAGCCATTGGCCGACCTGAATTGCTAGATCAATTGAAGACGGAAGTACCGGCGGGTACCGAAGTATTGGCAGGAGCATCGGCCTACGAAGAGTTAGCGACACGGGCCGATGTAGTTGTTAACGGCATTGTGGGCTTTGCAGGTCTGGGAGTGACCCTTGCAGCGTTGGGCTCAGGTCGTCGCCTGGCTCTTGCTAACAAAGAGAGTCTGATAGCAGCTGGACCCCTAGTTCAGCCGCTTCGCTCCACTCCCGGCGCCGAGTTGATCCCTGTGGACAGTGAGCACTGTGCTCTTCACCAGTGCCTCCGATCTAGTGACTCTGAAGGTCAAGCCCGCTATCTACATCAGTTGGTTCTCACTGCTAGCGGTGGACCATTTAGAGGATGGAGTTCAACAGAACTAGAGCGAGTAACCGTTGAAGAGGCCCTTACGCATCCGACCTGGGCGATGGGCCCGAAGATCACGGTCGACTCGTCAACCTTGATGAACAAGGGTCTAGAGGTAATAGAGGCTCACGAACTTTTTGGAGTCGATTACGAAAAGATTGAAGTAGTGGTTCATCCGCAGTCAATAGTTCATTCGATGGCGACCTTCACTGATGGCACAACCATTGCTCAGCTATCGGAACCAGATATGAGATTGCCGATTGCTTATGCGCTTGCGTATCCCGAAAGGGTCTCTACCTCCTTCGGATCAATTGACTGGGGAAAGACACAGTCACTTCATTTTGAACCCCCAGACAGGAAGACGTTCTCTTGTCTTGACTTGGCCTATTCGGCAGGCGAAACCGGAGGCACGGCTCCGGCGTGGATGAACGGCGCGAACGAAGCTGCTGTGGACGCGTTTTTGAACGGCCACATTTCGTGGCCAGAAATTGCCGCCTCGATTGAGAGTGCTTTAGAAAAGCATGACGGAGCGACTGCAGATTCTGTTGAAGCAGTGGTGCGAGCTGACCAGCGTGGTCGGGAATGTGTCGCGACTTGGCTTGCGAAGAAGAGTCGCTGATGACTGGGTCTTCGGATATTCAAAGCAACTCTCAGGTTCGTGTGACGTTGGGCCTTCTAGCCGTGGTCGGTTCGCTGGTACTGCTGGGTTTTGTGTCAAGGCCCATGCTGGTAGTCACATTAATAATCGCGTTCGTAGTGTTCGCTCATGAGTTGGGTCACTTCATCACCGCACGCATTACCGGTATGAAAGCTACGGAATTTTTCATTGGCTTTGGTCCGAGACTATTCAGCTTTCGAAGAGGTGAAACAGAGTTTGGTGTCAAGCCAATACTCGCGGGCGCTTACGTCAAATTGGTTGGAATGACGAACCTTGACGAGGTGGATGCGAAAGATGAAGCAAGAACCTATAGACAGCAGAGTTACCCGAAACGACTGCTAGTTGCATCAGCGGGCTCCTCCATGCACTTTTTGATGGCTCTAGTGGGCTTACTCACTCTTTTTTGTTTCATGGGGGAGCCAGTAGTTGAGGAAGGCTCGTGGGAAGTAGCGAGTGTCCTCGAACAAGACAGTGGGGGTGAACAGAGTGCGGCCGCCCGGGCTGGGATTCAGGCGGGTGATCGAATCGTCTTCGTTGAAGGCCAATCGACTGCCGCGTGGGGCGACTTAGTCGAAATCGTGCGAAGTCGACCGAACGAAACGGTTCAGCTAGAGGTTTTACGCGGCGAGACACGCTTATCTCTCGCTACCACGTTGGGCGCTGACGGAGACGGTCGTGGACTGCTGGGTATTAGGGGACAAAAAGCGACAACGTTGCTTAAGTACGGTCCGCTCGGAGCTGTACGTAAGACAGGGACTGAATTCGTGACCATGGTTGGTCAATCGGTACGCGGCATCTGGACCATTATTGCGAACCTAGGTGAGGTAGCGGACCGCATATTCTCACCGCCGAACGACCCCAGTGCTAACGACAACCTTGAGACCCGTCCTGTTTCGCTTGTTGGGGCTGTTCAGATAGGTGCGAGTGAGCGTTTAAGTGGTTCTGAACGGATGCAGTTGTTCGTGGCGTTCAATATTTTTATCGGGGTCTTTAACCTGCTCCCGTTCTTGCCGCTGGACGGTGGCCACATAGCGATCGCAACTTATGAACGCATTCGAGAAGGTACGACGGGTCGCAGGCACATAATTGATACAACTCGATTACTACCGATTACCTACGCAGTCGTAGCCTTTCTCGCTTTCTTTGGTTTGGGAGCGATTTATTTAGATATAGCTAATCCACTCGGATTTTGAGACAGTGCTGTAGCAGGGAACGCGCGATCAAGGTGACAGACTGTTGATGATGTTTGAACGTCGAATGACTCGCAGTGTGAACGTTGGAGGGGTGCAAGTCGGGGCTGGAGCTCCAATCAGCGTCCAGTCGATGACGACCACCAAGACAGCTGATGCTGAGGCGACTCTCGAACAGATTTATGCTCTGGCGAGTTCTGGTGCAGAAATTGTTCGGTGTACATGCAATGAAATGGAGGCTGCTGAGGCTCTAGCTCGTATCGTTCCGCGGTCCCCAGTGCCGATCATCGCTGATATCCATTTTCAACATCGGTTGGCGTTGGCAGCGTTAGATGCTGGCGTTGCGTGTTTGCGTCTCAATCCTGGCAACATCCGCAAGGAGGAGCACATAAAGACCGTTGCGTCTGAAGCGCGAGACCGCGACGTCCCCATTCGGATAGGTGTCAATGCGGGATCGCTTGACCCGGACATTGAAGATAAATATGGCATGACCGCAGTGGCGTTAGTCGAATCAGCTAAACGCGAGTTGGGCTACTTCGAAGAGGTTGGATTCGATGAAGTGAAGATTTCGGTCAAGGCGAGTGATGTCCGGCTAATGGTCGAGGCATACCGGTTACTAGCTGACACCGTCGACTTTCCGTTGCATGTTGGGGTGACAGAAGCAGGACCGCCGCCTGCGGGAATCTTGAAGGCTACTGCGGGGATAGCGACCCTACTTAATGAAGGCATAGGAGATACGATCCGTTACAGCCTGACAGCGGACCCCATTGAGGAAGCGAGAGCAGGCCGCCAGTTGCTGGAGGCCCTTGGCTTGCGAGAGCGTAGTTCCTTAGACCTCATCGCATGTCCTTCTTGCGGTAGAGCCGAGGTAGATGTCATCTCAATAGCAGCGATGGCTCAAGAAGCTCTTACTGAACTTGACTTGCCAATACAAGTTGCTGTCATGGGTTGTGTAGTCAATGGGCCCGGCGAAGCGAAAGGGGCGGACTTAGGTATCGCTGCGGGCCGCAAGAGAGGACATCTTTTTGTGCGTGGCCAAGTGGTCAAGGTGGTGCCTGAAGACCGCATGGTTGATGCGTTGGTTGAATGGGCGCAGAAAGTGGTCTCGGAGGGAATTGATGGAGCGTTAGCTGCAGCGGACAAATCAGCGGAGGCAGAGGCGGAGGCTGATAGAGCAGCTTTATTGGAACTGCAAGGTGAAGATGTTAACGATGCCGAGGCAATAGTTGAAATGATTCGGAAACGGTAGGACAGTCACGCCCACGATTGAACTTAAGTTGGTTAGTGGTTACAGGCTGGTAACATTGGTGCAACAGGTCAGCTTTTTTTGCTGGACGTGGGCGTTGCCCACGTCCTTTTTCTTGGCCCAGAAGAATTTCTAACTCCCAAATATGGCGAAATGGAGGGGTGATGAACTCAGAATCTGGAAGTCACCTTGAACCAATTTTTTCGCTGGTCCGGCCGGTGGTAGAGGCTTCTGGGCACAGTTTGTATGACATCCATGAAAGGGGCGGCACTTTGGCTGTCCTGGTGGATGGTGGAGACGGATTGGGTGTTGACGACCTGTCGCAGCTCAGCCGAGCTGTCTCGGTGGTTTTGGATGAGCATGATCCAATACCGGGCCGATACACCTTGGAGGTCTCAACACCTGGAGTTGAACGTCGTCTTAGGCAGGACGACCATTTCACTGGTGCAATAGGTGAGGTTGTGAATATCCGAACCAATCCAGGTCCCGATGGCAGGCGTCGAATCGTTGGCACCTTGGTTTCAGTATCGAACGGATTGCTAACCATTGACACCTCAGATATGGGTGCGATTGACGTTCACATGACCGAAGTCGAAAAGGCGCGGACAGTCTTTGATTGGGGACCTACCCCGAAGCCGGGCACAGCTGCGGCGAAAAACGGATCTAACAATAACCACAAGGGAGGGAGTCGACGATGACTACCCCGGACATGATGGAAGCTCTTCAGGCTCTTGCCGCGGAAAAGGGAATGACGACCGAGTTGCTCCTAGAGGCTGTCGCGAACGGGCTCGAATCGGCCTACAAAAGAATGCCTGAGGCCGCTGACGATGCTTACGTTGTCATAGACGAAATGTTCAACATTTCCGTTATTGCTCAAGAAATTGATGAGGAAGGGAATGTTGTTCAAGAGTGGGATGACACACCCGAAAACTTCGGAAGAATTGCCGCGCAAACGGCGCGCCAGGTCTTGACCCAGCGGATTCGCGAAGTCGAACGCGACATGAAGTATGACGAATATGCGGGTCGGGAAGGTGACATAGTGACTGGCATTATTCAGCAGACAGACTCCCGTTACACTCTGCTTGATCTAGGTCGAGTTGAGGCTTTACTTCCGCAGTCGGAACAGGTTCCTTACGAGAGACCGGAACCGAATAGTCGTCTAAAGGCTTACATCGTGGAGGTCCGAAAGACGGCCAAAGGCCCTCAGATTGTCGTGTCGCGAACGCATCCCGGATTGATCCGTGAACTTTTCAAGCTTGAAGTGCCCGAGATCAGTGACGGAATAGTTGAGATGAAGGCTTGTGCTAGAGAGCCAGGGCATAGGACGAAAATTGCTGTTTGGTCAAATGACACCAACATCGACCCCGTTGGCGCTTGTGTTGGGGCACGGGGGGCTCGCGTGCGACAGGTTGTAAATGAACTAAGGGGCGAAAAAATTGACATCGTGCCCTTTTCGGAAGATCAGCACGACTTTGTTGCCAAAGCTTTGTCGCCAGCCAAGGTGCGAGAGGTTCGCTTCCATGAACTTGAGGGTGTCGCTGAAGTCGTAGTGCCCGACCATCAGCTTTCGTTAGCCATTGGACGCGAAGGACAAAACGCGCGACTAGCAGCACGTTTGACCGGCTGGAGAATCGACATCAAGAGCGAAACTCAGATTCTTGATGAAGAAAATGCCTACGCAGAAGGTGATTGGGCTGAAGGGGAGTGGGTTACGGACGCCGAGACAGGTGAACAGACATGGGTTCCAGCTGATGGAAGCGAAGCTATGTCAGCTGATGACTGGGCAACCGCTGCCGAGGAAGCCGTGTCCGAAGACAATCTTGATGAAGAGTTAGCTACTGAAGAAGGTGAGAGCGAACCAACGCTAGACGAGGAACCCGCTGTCGAAGAAAACGTCAATGAGGACCTGCCCAGTGAGGAAACTGGAGAGGAAGAACTCTCCGTGGAGACGACCGAAGACCAAGAAACCGTTGAAGAAGACGAAGAACAGCCGAGCAACTGACCACTAGCGGGCGAGATACCCGGTAGCGTGGCTGTTTGGTCTACAGCACCGTTATTTACCGGAACCTCGTCGCTGTCTGCGAAGATGGATGACATAAGGAACTATCACTGCCGCTTATCGGCCTGAACGACAAGTAAGGAACGCGTTTGCCCAAGAATCCCCGGGTATATGAACTCGCAAGAGAGCTAGGTCTGACCAACGACGAGACGCTCGCGCTCTGCGACGCGCTCGGTATCGGTGTAAAAAGTCATTCCTCGAGTGTGCAGATTGCTCAAGCTGACCGGGTTCGACGCAAAGCTGAGCGAGACGGACTAGTGCGGGAAGAACAACCGCCTGAGCCAGGAGAGGATGAGCAGGCGGCCGCGAAGAAGGCGCCGGCGAAGAAGAAGGCGCCGGCGAAGAAGAAGGCCGCCACAGCGCAAGCTCCTGCCGAAGAAAAGGCCTCTCCTCCCGAAGAGGTTGATACCCCAAAGACAGAGACTCCTCCGGCTGCGCCCACGTCACCGCCGGCTCGTCCTCTGGTTACCTCCAGTGGTCAAGAACCAGCCCGTCGAACTGCGGAAGAACCCTCCGCTCGTTCAGCACCGAAAACTGATGAAACGCCTGTCAGTCGGACCGAGCAGACCAGTCAAGACATAGGGTCCGCACCACCGGCACCACCACCAGCGATGCCGGCACCACCACGTTCTGGAAGTGGGAAGCCCATTCCACCACCTCCGGGCGCTCCACCGAAATCAGGCTCGGGTAGAGCTATACCGCCACCACCCGGACCCCCACGAGCGCGTCGGGCGGACAACGTCGGTGCTCCGAGCAGCCCGCGGCCTGGCGGTCGTTCGACGGGTAGCCCGCGCGGACCGGATCGTTCAACTGGCTCGGGTGGCCCACGTCGCTCAGGTGGTCCGGGAGGTCCAGGAGGTCCGGGAGGTGGCCCACCGGTTGGTCCCGACGGTCCTGGAGGTCGCCCTGGAGGTCGTCCAGGCGGACCCAGAGGCGGACCTCAGCAAAGACGCGGCCGCAAACAAAAACGTCGTAGACGTCAGCAGGAAGAGCTGCAGCCACAAGAGTTGGCAACGTATACGCCAGTCGACGCCCCAATACCTGAGGGTGAAATTGTTGTTGAGCGAGGCTCAACAGCACAGGAAGTAGCTGGAAAACTAAACCGCTCAGCTGCGGACATTGTGAGATTCCTGTTGCAACAGGGAGAAATGGTCACGGCAACGCAGTCTCTCACTGACGACATGGTTGAGCTGTTTGCCGCGGAATTGGGGGCAGAAATCCGACTCGTTGACCCTGGCGCTGAACAGGAAGAAGAGATTCTCAAGGCTCTGGATATTGACCTTGGCGCTCCAGGAACGGCTCCGCGTCCGCCAGTGGTTACGGTTATGGGCCATGTTGATCACGGTAAGACCCTGTTGTTGGACCGTATTCGATCGTCAAATGTTGTTGACGGCGAAGCAGGAGGCATAACTCAACACATCGGCGCATACCAGGTCGACAGGAATGGTCAAGCGCTTACCTTTATTGACACGCCAGGACACGCTGCCTTTACGAGCATGCGCGCTCGGGGAGCTCAAGCTACAGATATCGTAATTTTGGTAGTAGCGGCTGACGATGGAGTTATGCCACAAACTTTGGAAGCAATGGACCACGCGCGAGCGGCTGAGGTCCCGATTGTCGTAGCTATCAACAAAATTGATCGTGAAGGCGCTGACGCCAACCGGGTGTTGGCGCAACTAGCGGAAAGAGATCTAATCCCGGAGTCATATGGAGGAGAGGTCATAACGGTCCCCGTGTCAGCGATGACAGAGGAAGGCATTGACGATCTTTTAGATCAGATCGTTCTAGTGGCGGAACTTGAAGAGCTCCAAGCAACGCCAGACGGTAGGGCCATAGGGACCGTTCTTGAAGCCAATTTAGATAAGGGAAGAGGACCAGTAGCCACTGTTCTTGTGCAACAAGGCACTCTTTCGGTTGGTGATCCTATGGTTGCTGGTGCGGCGTGGGGTCGAGTTCGAGCAATGGTGGACGATCGAGGTAATGCTGTAGCTGAAGCTGGGCCGTCGTCTCCGGTGGAAGTCTTAGGCCTTTCCGAAGTTCCTAGGTCCGGGGATATGTTTACGGTTGCGCCTGACGAAAAGACTGCCAGCCGTGTCGCTGATACCCGCGAACACTGGCAGCGCCAAGCAAACATGGCTACAGCATCATCTTCTGGAGGTGGAGGAGCCAAGCTTGAAGATATTTTCAAACAAATCCAAGCAGGTGAAGCAACCACATTGAATTTGGTCTTGAAAGCAGACGTTCACGGCTCCTTGGAAGCAGTCACAGAGAGCTTGCGTAAACTTGAGCGGGACGATGTCAAACTTGCATTTGTGAGCAGGGGTGTGGGTGGCGTCAATGAAAATGACATCCAGCTAGCAGTTGCCTCTAATGCAACGATCTTGGGATTCAACGTTCGCCCCGACCGGAAAGCTCGAGAAGCCGCAGAGGCAGAGAATGTCGAAATTCGGCTCTATGAAATCATTTACCAGTTGCTCGAAGATATCGAGAACGCCATGTTGGGAATGCTCGAACCTGAATTTGAGGAGATTGTCACGGGCGAGGCACAGGTCCGGCAGGTCTTCCGGATCTCAGGCGTTGGGCCAATAGCGGGCTGTTTCGTCGAAAATGGAACGATTAGTGATGGAGCCAAGGTCAGATTCTTGCGTGAAGGGGTCATCATCTGGAAAGGCGAAGTTGCTTCACTTCGTCACTTCCAAGATCCAGTGAATCAAGTGACAGCTGGGATGGAATGCGGAATAGGACTGTCAGATTTCACTGATCTGAAAGAAGGCGATGTCATCGAAACATACGATGAGCGGGAGATCCCGATCGCTTAGCTGACAGATAGCAGATCGACTCGAGAGGCTCACCGATGAGTAAAAAACGGGGTCGCCAAGGCAGAACCGGACGGAACTATGACCGAACTGATCGGGTTTCGGGGTTAGTTCGAGAGATAGTGGCTAGTGAATTAGAGCGCATAGACGATCATCGGATCTTCTTACTATCTGTAACCGGAGTCGATGTCGATCGCGAACTCGCGCACGCCACAGTTTGGTTCTATGTTTCGGAAGATGATGACCTCGAAGATGTAACCGAAGCGCTTGAAACCCATAGACAAAGAATCCAGCAGGCGCTAGCAAATCAGTCAAGAATGCGTCGCACGCCCGCTATTCACTTTCAGCCAGATAGATCAATTCAAGAGGCTGGACGGATCGAATCTATTCTGGAGGAACTCCAAATGGATGCTTCAGATAGGCAGACTGAAACTGATTAATGGGACGTAGACCGCCGACCGTTCATGGAATGGTCCTCATTGATAAACCGGCTGGAATGACGTCCCACGACGTCGTCGCTCAGTTACGCAAGCGCTTTGGAGAACGACGCATCGGTCATGCAGGCACTTTGGA
>JAYZKK010000042.1:0-7169 GCA_036163555.1 Actinomycetota bacterium | reverse complement strand
GCCTCGGTCCGTGACGCAGCTCAGAACAGTGTTGTGCTGCTCAAAGGCCCAACGACACTCGTTAGCGACCCGCATGGCGACCTAATCTTCGTTCGTAACGCCAACCAGCGACTAGCCACCGCAGGTACCGGCGACGTACTAACGGGAATCATTGGAGCACTGATCCGAAATACACCACCCCACCTAGCCGCCGCCGCGGCAGCCCACTGGCACGGGCAGGCAGCCCAACTCGCCCAGCCCGGTATGACAGCAAGCGATCTTCCCTCATTACTCCAATCTGCGCGATCAGCGATGTTCCCAACATGAACGACACCGACCGCCCAACATGGTGCGACATAAATCTCGCCGCCCTAGAACACAATTACAAAGCCGTACAAGCACACGTTGGCAATAGCCAAGTAATGCCGATTGTGAAAGCAGACGCGTACGGTCACGGACTCATCCAGGTCGCCCAAAAACTCGAAAACCTCAACACCTCGTGCCTGGGTGTCGCTTACGTCGAAGAAGGCATCGCCCTCCGACAAGGCGGCATTACAACACCAATCCATGTACTCGGAGGAGCAGTAGCGCGACAAATACCTTTGTTCCTCGAACACAACCTGACCTTCACAGCGCCATCAGTGGACAAACTCCACCAGATAAACGAAGCAGCAGAAACCGCAAACACAACAGCAACAGTCCACCTCAAGATTGACACTGGAATGGAACGCATTGGTGTTCACCATTACAACGCCGACACCCTTTTCGAAGCAGCACTCCAGTGCCCATCCGTCGAAGTGGAAGGGGTCTTCACCCACTTCGCCTCGGCTGATCATTCCGACCTTACATTCGCGCGACTACAACTAGAACGGTTCCTGGAAGCCCTCGAGTTTTACTCGCGACATGGTTTGCCGACCCCCAAACGCCACATAGCCAACTCAGCGGCCATCGTGGCTCTCCCCGAATCCCACCTAGACCTTGTTCGCCCGGGATTGCTCATGTACGGAGTGGCCCCAACAACAGGCACACCCCACGAGATCGAGCTTCAACCAGTGCTGTCATGGCGTAGTGAAGTCATCTACTTCAAAGTGGTAGAAGCGGGAAACCCCATCAGTTACGGGAGCACCTGGGCACCTGAGAATCCCACCAGAGTGGTCACCCTGCCGGTTGGATATGCCGATGGATACCGACGTGCCCTGTCGAACAAAGCACAGGTGATTATCAATGACAACCTCCACAATGTCGTGGGCAGAGTATGTATGGACCAAACAATGGTCGACATTAGAGACGCCAGTGCCTACAACGGGGACCAAGCAGTCCTCATCGGATCGTCGGGTCCTCACCAGATCACGGTGGAGGACCTAGCTCGGTGGTCCGACACCATCCCATATGAAATCTTGACAGCGATAACGGCACGAGTACCGCGCCGGTGGCACCCCTAACCAGTCCTACACTCAGAACTAGCCCCATGATGCACGTCCGAACCCGTTCCGTAGACGCCACCAGGCAAGTAGCCGCCGCCCTCGAACCGATCTTGCGACCAGGAGACGTCATACTCCTCTCAGGAGACCTAGGAGCCGGCAAAACCGCTTTCGTTCAAGGTCTCGCAGCAGCACTCGGAGTCACCGAACAGGTCACAAGTCCCACATTCACCTTGGCCGCTAGCTACGAAGGCCGCTTACGTCTCCACCACCTCGACGTGTACCGCCTCGACAACCTTGCGGAGGTACTTGATCTCGACCTACCAGAACTCCTGGAAGACCAAGCAACAATCTGCATCGAATGGGGTGAAGTTGTCGTACCAGAACTCCCAAGAGACTTTTTACGTATACGAATTCAACTTGGACACCTAGAAGACATCGACGATGCACGCGTATTCGAAATTGAGCCGATAGGACCCTCATGGGTGTCGAGAAACCAACAGCTAGAAGATGCGTGGAAAGACTGGATCGCGACCGAAACGGGAGATCTCTAACGTGCTCGTGCTCGGCATAGAAACAGCAACTCCACAAGTAGGAGTCGCAATAGGAGGCCACGAAGGCGTCATAGCCTCATTCCACACAGCTAGAGATAGACGTCACGCGGAAACACTCGCTCCAGCCATCCAATTTTTGTGCACTCAAACCAAGATCGACCTTCAAGAGATTGGAGTCGTAGCCGTCGACATTGGTCCAGGTCTCTTCACAGGGCTCCGGGTAGGCCTCGCCACCGCCAAAGCAATAGCCCACGCATGCAAAGTACCCATGATCGGAATATCTAGCCTCGACCTTGCAGCCTTCCCTGCCAGATTCTCCGACCGACTGATTGTGTCAACAGTCGACGCTCGCCGCGGAGAAATTTTCTACGCCACCTACCGCAGAACTGCCGGAGGCATCCAACGAATCTCTGAACCCCACGTCGACCAGCCCGACAACGTCGCCAACCAACTCAACGCCAACGCCGAAGACTGTCTGGTTGTCGGCGACGGAGCGCAACGTTACGCAGAAACCTTCAAAAATCTTCGAGGTGTCGAAATTGGTCAAGAAGGATTCAGGTACCCCAACGCGGGATCCCTCGTAGAACTCGCTCACCCTCGCGCGTTGCGCGAAGAATTTGTTTCTCCGCCCGAGGTCACACCCCTGTACCTCAGAGCTCCCGATGCCCGGATTAACTGGCAACAACGGGAACGCTCATGATCACCGATGAAACGCACATAGTCATCGAACAAATGAGAAAACGACATGTTCGAGCAATCCGCAACATCGACAAACAGGTCTACACAAAACCATGGTCCACATCGATGTATCACGACGAACTGCGACGGCGAGACAAACGGGTCTACTACGTCGCCTACCACAACAGTCGAGTCGCAGGCTACGGAGGAGCAATGATCGTCCACGACGAAGGGCACATCACCTCAGTAGCAGTCGACCCGAAAGCACAAAGCCACGGCATTGCTAATCGGCTAATGCTGGCTGTCCACCGTGGCAGCCTCCGCCATGACATCACCGCAATGACACTCGAAGTTCGAGTATCAAACGAACGCGCCCAAAAGCTCTACAGACGATTCGGATACGCGCCCGCCGGAGTACGAGCCGGCTACTACGCCGACAACGGAGAAGATGCCCTCGTCATGTGGTGCCACGACATACAACACGAGGATCACACCACGCTTCTCAACCAAATCGAAACTGAAATACCAGGCACCACAGACTGGGGACAACAATGACCGTGATTCTAGGAATCGAAACTTCGTGCGACGAAACCGCAGCAGCCGTAGTCGTTGACGGAAACCAGGTTCTCGCCAACGTTGTCAGCAGCCAAGTAGACCTCCACGCCCGCTATGGCGGAGTTGTCCCCGAAATCGCCGGACGCGCCCACGAATCTCTACTTACACCCGTCATTGCTGAAGCAATGGTGGAAGCAGGAATCAACGACACAGACATCGACGTTGTATCCGCGACTCACGGACCGGGGCTCATCGGCAGTCTTCTCATAGGCGTATCAGCGGCCAAAGCACTCTCCCTCGGCTGGAATGTTCCCTTCATCGGCATCAACCACCACGAAGCTCACCTCTACGCAGCTCTGCTAGAAGAACCGGAAATGGAATTCCCGCTTGTCGTCATGCTTGTGAGCGGCGGACACACCATGCTCATCGAATTCCAAGACCATGGGCAGTACCGGCTGCTAGGTGCGACAGTGGACGACGCAGCGGGTGAAGCATTTGACAAAGTCGCCAGATATTTGGGCCTGGGATACCCAGGTGGTCCCGCTATCGACGACTTAAGCAAACAAGGAGACCCCAACGCAGTCAAATTTACGCCCCCCATGCGTAACGAAGGACTCAACTTTTCGTTCTCAGGACTGAAAACCGCAGTCGTGAATCACGTCCGACAAAACCCTGATGCGGAAACAGCAGACATAGCCGCGTCATTCCAAGCAGCAGCCGTTGATGTCCTCACCCACAAAGCTCGACGCGCTGCGCACGAAATAGGAGCGAAAGGCATATGCCTAGCTGGCGGAGTGGCCGCAAACAGCGAACTCCGAGAGAAAACATTGGACATATGCGTCGAAGAGGGCATTCAAGGTTTCCTTCCCTCCCGCGCAATGTGTACAGATAATGCGGCGATGGTTGCAGCAACAGCCTGGTGGCGAATGCAAAGCCACGGAGAATCACCCCTAGACCTCGGAGCAGATCCAAATCTCCGACTCCCATTTATCGACTAAACAGAAAAAATTGCGAAAAATCTAAGAAACGTTGCCCCAACAGGTTGTTTCTCGGCAGCTAACCGCCATATCGTTAGCACTCCCCATGTGAGAGTGCTAATGCTCCCATGGACCCTAATTACACAAGCTATGGAGGCGAACAGCTGATGAACCTGCAGCCACTCGAGGATCGCATTGTTGTGCGACCCGGCGTCGCTGAGGAGACCACTGCTAGCGGTCTTGTTATTCCCGATACAGCCCAGGAAAAACCCCAACAGGGTGAAGTCCTAGCGGTAGGTCCGGGAAAGCGATCCGATTCAACCGGAGAACTCATACCCGTCGACGTGAGCGCCGGCGACACCGTCATATACAGCAAGTACGGTGGCACCGAAATCACATCAGGCGGCGAAGATCTATTGATCCTAAGTGCACGCGATGTTCTCGCGATAGTGAGCTGAGTCTGAAATGGCAAAGATTCTCAAATTCAGTGAAGAAGCACGACGCGGCCTTGAGGCAGGTGTCAACCAACTCGCAGACGCAGTAAAGGTCACGTTGGGTCCAAAGGGCCGCAACGTGGTGCTCGAAAAGTCTTTCGGGGCTCCAACCATCACCAACGACGGTGTCAGCATTGCTCGAGAAGTAGAACTCGAGGATCCATTCGAAAATATGGGTGCCCAACTCGTCAAAGAAGTCGCAACCAAAACCAACGATGTTGCAGGCGACGGCACCACCACTGCCACAGTCCTGGCACAGGCAATGGTTCGTGAAGGTCTCCGCAACGTAGCTGCAGGCGCTAACCCTATGTCGCTCAAAAAGGGCATAGAAGCAGCAGTCGCATGCGCTGTTGAAGAGATTGGCGAAATGTCCGAAGACGTATCCTCGGACAAAGGAAAGATTGCATCGGTTGCTGGGATTTCCTCAGCTGATCCCGCAATCGGCGAAATTCTTGCTGAAGCATTCGACAAAGTCGGCAAAGACGGAGTGATCTCAGTCGAAGAATCGAACACGTTCGGTGTCGACCTCGAGTTCACAGAAGGTATGCAATTCGACAAGGGATTTCTGTCGCCATACTTCGTCACAGATCCCGACCGTCAAGAAGCAGTCCTCGACGAACCATACATTCTGTTCGTCAATGGAAAAATCTCATCGGTCCAAGAACTTGTGCCCGTACTCGAAAAGGTCATGCAGGGTGGAAAGCCGCTCTTGATCATTGCCGAAGACGTTGAAGGCGAAGCTCTCGCCACCCTCGTCGTCAACAAGATCCGGGGAACATTCACCTCCGTGGCCGTTAAAGCCCCAGGGTTCGGTGAACGACGCAAAGCCATGCTCCAAGACATGGCGATCCTTACCGGTGGCCAGGTCATCTCCGAAGAGGTAGGCCTCAAACTTGAGAACACAAGCATCGACCTGCTTGGTCAAGCACGCAAAGTCATCATCACCAAAGACGAAACAACCCTCGTCGAAGGTGCAGGCGACAGCTCAGACGTCGAAGGACGCGTAAGCCAGATCAAACGCGAAATCGACGAAACTGACAGCGACTGGGACCGAGAGAAGCTTCAGGAACGTCTTGCCAAACTCGCCGGTGGCGTCGCAGTCATCCAGGTGGGTGCAGCAACCGAAGTCGAGCTCAAAGAGAAGAAGCACCGCATAGAGGACGCGGTCTCAGCCACTCGAGCAGCCATAGAAGAGGGCATTGTCCCCGGTGGCGGCACAGCATTGCTTCGCTCCCGAGGAGCTATCGACGCCCTATCACTAGACGGCGACGAAGCGACAGGTGCCAGCATGGTGTTCCGTGCATTGGACGCCCCTACGCGACAGATTGCAGCTAACGCCGGTCATGAAGGCGCCGTCGTCGTCCAACAGGTTGAAACCGCTGGCGGCAATAACGGCTTCAACGCCGCAACAGGCGAATTCGAAGACCTCGTTGCTGCCGGAGTAATTGACCCGGCCAAAGTGACCCGTGCAGCACTCCAGAACGCAGCGTCAATCGCCGCACTGTTGCTGACGACAGAAACACTTGTCACCGACAAACCAGAAGAAGGAATGGATCCTGCTGCAGCAGCAGCCGCCATGGGAGGCATGGGCGGCGGTATGCCAGGCATGATGTAATCCAAACAACTCATGTGTATCAGGGCGGACCTTCGGGTCCGCCCTGATGCTTTTTCCAAGTAAATCTCCTAGGTTGCAGCCGTGACTGATACCGAACGAGGCGGTCCTCAACACATTCCACGACCGGACCGTTGGAGCCTTGGCGATCCCGCTCCATGGCCCAGCGCAGCGCGGATCAGCTTAGACACTCTCGAACGACACCTAGCCACTCGACCAATCGGTTATCAACGAACCGGAGCTCCACCACCTAAACGCCACTCCGCCGTTCTCATAGCCCTGTACGACGATCCTGAAACAACAGTTGTCTTGACCCGCCGAACACAAAAGATGCGCTCCCACAGCGGCGAAGTCAGTTTCCCAGGAGGAGCCCAAGACCCCGGGGAATCACTATGGGAAACAGCCTGCCGAGAGGCTCACGAAGAAATACACCTCGACAGTTCACTGGTCCAAAAAATTGGTGAACTCGATCACCTCACAACAGTCTCGTCCCAAGCACGCATAGTGCCCTACGTCGCTCGGCTCTCACAGAAACCCTCACTCATCGCCAATCCAGACGAAGTGGACCAAATCTTGAACGTTCCACTATCTGAACTATTGCTTCCCGGTGTTTATCGAGAAGAACGGTGGGCATGGCCTGACTCGGCCGAAGAACGTCCGGTCTACTTCTTCGAACTTTATGGAGACACCATCTGGGGAGCGACAGCAAACCTGCTCCACCAGCTACTAACCGCCGCCTTCAAAGATCCGGAAGAAACAAAATAAACCGTGATACGGGATCAATGACCGCTACAGTCGATTACTTCCCGAGCGGACGAATCGCGCATGGTCCAGGTCGATAACGCCCACGAAACAGTTCTGGTCGTCGATTTTGGCGCCCAATATGCTCAACTGATAGC
>JAYZKK010000041.1:0-17614 GCA_036163555.1 Actinomycetota bacterium | reverse complement strand
CAGACTTCGATCAAGTTCGCTGGCGACCCGTGTGGAAAGTGGGAGCAGCCGCACTTGGTCTTCTGTTGCTACTTTCCGCCGCAACTGCGTGGGCTGTGAGTAGTGTCCGTCCACAAGGTATCTCCACTCACCTGGTTGATCAGTACACGGGTCGCACCATCGGCGAGGTTCGAGCCATCGCTGACTCAGTTGCATGGATCCTTGACGAAGACCAGGTGAGGACTGACGAATTGCCTAACGGAATCGTGATAGCTCAACGACCCGAAGCTGGGAGCCGTCTAGCAGAAGGAGCGATGCTGATCGTCGAAGTGGCTAGTGGACCACGTCTGCGGATGGTCCCATTAGTTCTAGGTTTGTCCACTGAGGCGGCTTCGGCGCGGCTTGCAACCAAAGGATTCGAAGTTGACCTTGTCCAACCGCTCTACGACGAGACGGTCACAGCCGGTGAAGTGATAAAGCTCATGATTGATGGTGAGACAGAGTTGGGCGGATCTCTGAGAGAACCAGGAACTAGGGCGGTCCTAGTTGTTTCCGGAGGCCCTGTTCCGCGAACCGTTCCACAGTTGATAGGTCTCGATCAGGAAAGTGCCGAGGAAGCACTGAATGCACTTCAATTAACTAGCGCGCGGACATTGAGCTACGAGGTCAGTGAATCAGTACCCAAAGGAGTGGTTTTGCGACAGAGCTTGACGCCAGGCCTGTTGGTGGAGCGAGGATCTACGGTCTCACTGACGCTTTCGGAAGGACCCGACCGGCGAGAGGTACCTGATATGAGAGGTCTGACCGTGTTGGAAGCCGAACTACGACTACTTGAGGTCGGGCTCAAGCTAGGAGATATCGCAGGTGAAGGAGAGCTAGTTCAGGCAACAGAACCGCCTGCCGGAACAATGTTGGCGCCTAACTCCGCTGTCCTCTTGTGGGTCTTGTCCGATTAATAACCAAGAGTTGTGCCTAGTTGCCAATTTGGAACGAAAGTAGCCCCGTAGAATTCTCTAGATGGCATCGGGGAACAGTCCAGCGCGACTAGAGCGAATCGAAAAGCGTGAACGTAACGCCAAATGGCCGAACCCTCCCATGTACATAGATATGTCCGAATGCATTAACTGTGACGCATGTGTTCGCGCCTGCCCACCAAATTTTGGAGCGATCTTTAACCATGGTATTGATGTGATTATCTTGCCGGAGTTGTGTTCAGGCTGCGACAAGTGTTTGGACCCATGCCCCGTAGATTGCATCTATCCTCTTGCCGCTGAGGATTGGGAACCCTCGTCAGCGGAATGGTGGCAAGAGCCCCTGAGCGCAAACGACCCTTACATGTGAACTGCCTTGGAGATTACGCACTATGAATCAACCACTTTCACAAGACCTTGTTGCCCACATAGCTTCGCTAGCGCGCATTGACCTCGAACCGGATGAGTTAGTTCACTTCACCGCGCATCTAGAAAAAATACTTGACCACGTGAGTCAGCTAGAGGGACTCGATCTTGAATCCGTTGAACCAATGTCACATCCGTACCCACTATCGAATGTCTTGAGAGATGATGTGGCGGGTCCCACCATCGAACCCCAAGAAGTGTTGACGCAAGCTCCAGATGTTGCGGACGGTCAATTCCGGGTTCCCCCCATTTTGGGAGAGTCATCTTGAAGCTTGCTAGGGAATTGGCATCGGATATTCGGGAATCCCGTAAGAGCGCGCTAGATGTTTTGGAGGACTTCCTACAAACAATCGATGCCAAAGAGCAAGACATTCATGCGTTCAACTTGGTCGACCGTGAAATGGCTATCGAAGCTGCTGGAAAGATTGATGAAATCGTTGCCTCTGGACGTGACCCCGGCCCGCTTGCTGGCGTGCCGGTGGCTCTCAAGGACAACCTCTGTACTAGAAATCTTGCGACCACGTGTTCTTCCCGGATCCTTGAGGGATGGGAACCACCATACGATGCCACAGTTGTAGAACGGCTTCGATCAGCGGGAGCCGTCATCATTGGCAAAACTAATCTTGATGAGTTTGCGATGGGCAGTTCGACCGAACACTCTGCCTTTGGCCCGACACGGAACCCTCACGATCCGACTCGAGTACCTGGAGGATCCAGCGGTGGATCTGCAGCTGCTGTAGCGGCAGGCTTTGCTCCCCTTGCCTTGGGTTCAGATACCGGGGGGTCGATCCGACAACCAGCCGCGCTCTGCGGAGTGGTAGGCGTAAAGCCGACCTACGGGCTTGTCAGTCGGTATGGGCTAGTGGCGTTTGCTTCCTCATTCGATCAGATCGGTCCCTTTGCCAACGATGTTGCAGACGCGGCATTAGCGTTGGAAATAATCGGAGGTCACGACCCTCTGGATAGCACCTCAATCCCTTCACCAATACCCAAACTTAGTGATGGTCTCGGTGGTGGAGTTGAAGGGCTTCGTTTCGGATTGGTCTCTGAACTCTTGGAAGGTATTGATGAGGACGTCGTTGCTCAAGTTCACCAAACTGCTGACGCTCTGAGAGCGGGTGGAGCCACTGTTGACTTGGTTTCAGTACCAGCAGTTCAATACGGGCTAACAGCGTATTATTTGATTGCACCGGCGGAAGCGTCTAGCAACCTGGCCCGGTACGACGGGGTCCGATATGGCCTTAGAGCGGAAGGTAGCGAAGTAGCAGCTATGAACGCAGCTACCAGAAGACACGGTTTCGGTGACGAAGTCATTGCCAGAGTTATGTTGGGAACATTTGCTTTGAGCGCTGGCTACTACGACGCCTATTACGGAAAGGCCCAGAAGGTAAGGACTCTTACCAGGAGAGACTTTGATGCCGTCTACGCGAACCATGATCTTCTCTTATCGCCGACCTCCCCGTCAGTAGCCTTCAAATTTGGTGAACGGTCCGACCCGATGAACATGTATCGGTGCGACACCTGTACGGTGCCGAGCAATCTGGTTGGCGACCCAGCGATTTCGGTCCCGTTTGGAACAGGCGAGGGCGGAATGCCAGTCGGGGTGCAGATAATGGCACCTCAATTAGGCGAAGCTCAGATGTTTCAAGCAGCATCATTTATAGAGTCGCAAGCTCCGGGGCTAGGTACCACATGACCAATTGGGAAGTCGTAGTCGGCCTAGAAGTTCATGTCGAGTTGGCAACCGAAACAAAGTTGTTTTCACATGCGCCCAATAGATTCGGCGATGACCCAAATACAAATATCACCCCGGTCTGTCTCGGTTTGCCAGGGTCTTTACCCGTTTTGAATCGGCGAGCGGTGGAACTAGCGATGACAATCGGATTGGCTCTGGGCTGCGAAATTCAGCCATCGGTGTTTCATAGAAAAAACTATTTCTACCCGGATATGCCTAAGGATTATCAAGTAAGTCAGTACGACCGCCCTATCTGTGTTGACGGCATGTTGGATTTGCCGAATGGGACGCGTGTGGGCATCGAACGCGCGCATCTTGAGGAAGATGCAGGAAAGACCACACACCTTGGCGGAGAAGACGGACGAATACATGGAGCTCAGGAAGCCTTGGTCGACTACAACCGCGCTGGCGTCCCCTTATTAGAAGTTGTTTCCAGGCCCGACATTAGATCTGCCGAAGATGCCAGAGCATATGTCGAAGAACTCCGAGCAATATTGATAACTACCAAAGCTTCAGAAGCGCGACTTGAAGAGGGATCAATGCGCGTTGACGCGAACGTAAGTGTGCGTCCGGTTGGTTCACAAGAACTGCGTACCCGTTGTGAAATAAAAAACCTGAATTCGTTGCGGTCGTTACAACGTGCCGTCACTTATGAGGCCGAACGTCACATCAACCTCTATGAGGCTGGCGAAGAACCGAAACAAGAAACCCGTCATTGGTCAGAAGAGGGAAGAACACACACCTTGCGATCGAAGGAAGAAGCTAACGATTACCGGTACTTCCCTGAACCGGATCTGGTGCTACTCAACCCTGACGCAAAATGGATTAAGGAAATCGCAGCAGCTATGCCGGAACTCCCGGCGCAGCAGAGAGAAAAGCTCGTCGCCCTTGCCGATGTTGATATGGAAACCGCCGCCACCGTTGTGAATAGAGGACTGGCGCAATTAGTTTCGGAGGCCGTAGACCTTGGTGCTGATGCCGGCCGCGCCGTCATTCATGCAATCCAGAACTTAGCGATTGAGGGGGCAGACAAGCTCGGTCCCGCTCATTTCGCTGAATTGATTGAGATGGAACAGGCCGGTGCCTTAACTGCCACGCAGAGTAAACAGATTCTTGCCGAAATGGTTGAGAGTGGACTTGACCCCGCCTCTATAGCTCAGAAGCACGGATTCGAATCAATGGATTTGACAGAACTTGAAGAGATGGTTGATGCCGCCATAGCGGAAAACCCAGACGCCTGGGAAAAGTTCTGTGAAGGAGAAGAAAAGGTTCAGGGCGTGTTTGTAGGGGCTGTTATGAAATCGTCAAAGGGGCAAGCTGACGGTAAAGCAGTCTCATCAATTCTTCGACAACGCAGGGGCTGAACTTCTCCGATAAATCTATTTGACTATTTGGGGAAGCTTCTTTGCTTGTCTAACCCAGGCGCCGACCTCTTTTTTTGAAGGCAGACGACTAACTAATCGTTTCCGACGCTTTGCGTCTTCGACGACTAGTGATTGGTGTAATTGTGCGGGTCGACGTTTTCGCAGCTTACGGATTGAATCAACTCCGGTAGCCTCTAGTAGTTGGGCGTACCGTGTAGAGATGCCGTTTATCCGCATCAGATCTGCCTTGTGAACCCATTCCAGGACACGGCTTTCAGAGACCCCGACGGTTTCTGCCACTATTCGCCGCCCTCGCTTTGTGGCGCCAGCCTCAAGCAGGGCGCGACAAGACCAAAGATCAGCTGCCTTCAGGCGTGCCCTGTGACGACTACCGATGTCCTCGATCACCTCGATCGATGGCATAGGAACCTCTATCTCTGTTTGCAGTACAAGTTTGTAGCACTAGATCTGGTCTAGTGGTTAGTGGAGTGCTAGTCGGCGCCAACGCGAATCCAGCCCTCTTGTTTGAATCTGCACCATACAGCTCCGGCCCGGAAGACCATTAGGGCGACAAGACACGACCAAAGCCAACCCATCCCCAGATTCGCAGTGGCAAACACGAATCCAGCGAACGTAGCGAAAGTACCGATCATCGCCCATGCCAAGAAGCGAAGATCTCCTGCACCGATCAGGATCCCATCAATTCCGAATACCAGAGCATTCAGAGGCTGGCTAAGAGCCACGAAAACAAACAGAAACCCCGTTAACTCAACCACGCCTGGGTCGTTAGTAAAGATCTTCGCAATTGGTGAACGTGCAGCCAAGAGCAACGCGCCGCCCACGCATCCGAACTGCACGCTCAAGCCGATCATCCGCCGACTTGCGGCCTTAGCGGTTTCGACTTGACCGGCCCCCAAAAACTTTGCAATCAAGGCTTGGCCAGCAATGGCTATTGAATCCAAGCCCAAAGCCAGCAGGCTCCAAACTTCGATACTTATCTGATGTGCCGCTAATTGTGTGGTGCCCTTCCGTGCTGCAACAGCGGCAGCCAAGAGAAATGATGCGCGCAGAGCGCTGGTACGCAAGAACAGATGGAATCCGACGCTGGCGTAGCGGAAAAGACGTCGAAAATCAGGCCGAACGGATGCCTTGAGTTTCTGCGACGCTCTGGAAATAACAGCCAGATAAGCCAAGGCACATAACCATTGGGCAAACACGGTTGACCAGGCCGACCCGGCGATGCCTAAATCGAAGATGAAAACCAAAACGAGTTCCAACCCTAGATTTATTAAAGCCCCAGCGAGCGCCACGATAAGGGGAGTGCGCGTATCCTGCAGGCCTCGTAGGTAGCCGGTTCCACTCATTACTATGAGCTGCCCGATCAGTCCGACCAAGCTAATTCTTAGATAGGTCAATGCTTCGTTGCGTACGAGAGCACTCGGTTCGAAAAGGTCCACCAAAGCTTCTGAGAAGATAGCGATGCCGACAGTGACTACGACGCCTGAGAAAAATGCGAGCCACACCGCTTGAACACCTTGGGTAGCAGCTTCTCGATGTTGACCTGAGCCGAGAAGGCGACCGACTATTCCGGTGGTGCCGTATGCCAAAAAGATGAGCATGGAAAAGACGGTTAACAAGATTGCGGCTGCAACTGCGAGACCGGCGAGGGCCTCGGTGCTGATATGACCGACTATTGCCGTGTCGGTCAACACATAGATGGGTTCAGCGATCAAGGCACCAAAGGCAGGTAGCGCTATAACTAAAATGGCGCGGTCATGCGAAGTTCGACGAAACAACTTGGCTCACTCTTTGAGGCTTATCTGCCAAACACCGCTGGCAAGGTCGATGAGATAAATATCCTGCCCATGACCAGCGGCGAAAGCTACCGGGTGAGATGCATGCAGGGGGAGTGCCAGCACCGATGGCTCCTCATCCAAACTAAAAGCCATCAACTGAGCCCCGCACATATCGGTGAACAGGTAGCGACCCTCAAGAATTGGGTGGGGTCCACCACGGACAACAAATCCACCGATGATGGCGCAACGGCCTCGCCCGTGGCGGTACTGGAAATCGGGGCCGCGCAGTGCCGAGTTGTCTCGCCCGAGGAACGGTCTCGAGCCTTCCACAAGATTCCAACCTAAATTTGCGCCAGCGTCGGCTGAGCTCAAAATATTTAGCTCTTCAACGCATTGCTGGCCTAAATCCGTAAGCCACAGGTCGCCGGTGGTTTCGTCAAATGCGAAGCGAAAAGGATTCCGAACGCCGCTGACCCAAATCCGAGGATCAGAGCCGGGGCCATGATCTGGATTCCCAATCGCTGGTTTGTGAGGCGGCCACTCGCTCGGGTTTACATCGAGACGCAGCACAGCTCCCAAAGGTGTCGAAAGATTCTGACCATGACCATATGGGTCGCCTAAGCCCCCACCATCGCCGAAAGACACAAGCAAACGGCCCTCAGAATCAAAAGCCAAGTCGCCACCGTTGTGCATCGCTGATGGTTGATCCACAACGATGATCTCAACTCCGGTTCCTGGATTTGACGTCCCCGACTGCAAAGAATGAGCCGTTACTACGCTTGAACCATTCAAGTCAGTTCGATTGAGGTACAGCCACTTCATGTCGGGGGAAATTGCTAACCCCAGTAGCCCTTGATCCATTTGATTGCTGGTGTCGGAAGCCATGTCGATGACAGGGTCGGCCAATACACCCCCTGAATCAAACGCATAAACGAGCCCGTTCCTTTCAGCCACGAAGCCAGTTTCAGTGTCGAGGAACACCAATGAGATAGCACCGGGTAAGTCAAGAAAAAGAGACAACTCTAGATCAACAGATTCGACTTGCTTAAGTTCGAGCAAAGGGATGTCGGTGGGGCAAGGTTCGTTTGAGAGCTTAAATTCTCTGGAATCTTCTGAAGGGGTTGAGGTTTCGGTTGTCGATTGCCACCAAATCTCGTCTCGCCGGTCAATAGAACTCTCAGAATTTGGGGCGGAGGTTTGTAATATCGCGATTGCTGCGATCGTTACAAGGGCAAAAAACATGAAGCGAGTGGTGCCTGACAGCCGTGTCATTGGCTCTTGAATCTAGCTGTGAGTTCATCAAACCGGAGAGAGTTATGGCTTCTGAAGTTGCGACTGGCATTTCACGCCGCCAAAATGGCTTTGTGCGATCACATACGGACCAGTCCTGCGTTACTCGCTTTCTCGTAGTATCCGCGTAAGCGGGTCATTCGATCCCGCTTGTTAATGGTCCCCTAGGGGACCATTTCCGTTTCCGGGCCATACCCAAATCCCACCGCTATCAATAATTTGAAATTTGTCATTAGGAGAAGACCCATGGAACTGACCGGCGCTCAAGCTCTCGTAAAGAGTCTTGAGATGTGTGACGTTGAGGTCATGTTCGGTCTTCCCGGTGGAGCAATCCTGCCCGTATACGACCCGATTCTTGATTCGAAGATTCGCCACGTTCTTGTCCGGCATGAGCAAGGCGCTGGCCACATGGCTCAAGGGTATGCGCACGTTACTGGCAAGCCAGGCGTAGCGATAGTCACTAGTGGCCCCGCCGCCACCAATATCGTGACTCCCCTTTGTGACGCCTATATGGATTCGATACCGATGGTGGCCATAACGGGCCAAGTTGCTCTTGGTTCAATTGGGTCGGATGCTTTTCAAGAATGCGATACAACCGGCATCACCATGGCAGTCACCAAACACAACTATTTGGTGACTGACCCTGCAGATATACCGAGAATAGTTAAGGAAGCCTTTCATATAGCCACTACGGGTCGACCAGGTCCAGTTCTTATAGACGTGCCCAAAGACGTCAGTAACGAAACCATGGAATGGTATTGGCCGGACGAACTTGATTTGCCTGGATATGCACCGATTACTGACGTGGACGCAGACAAAATTAGTGCAGCGATAAAACTCATCCGTGCTGCCGAGAAGCCCGTCATATATGCAGGAGGAGGGTTGCTCAAGGCTCATGCCGCGGATGCCTTGAAGCGATTCGTTGACTTAACTGGCATTCATGTGGCCACGACTTTGATGGCACGTGGAGTGTTCCCAGATCGAGATCCACTTTGTCTTGGGATGCCAGGGATGCATGGAAACTACACGGCCGTCATGGCTTTCCAACGGTCCGACTTGTTAATCAACCTCGGAGCCCGTTTCGATGACAGGGTCACTGGGAACACCGAATTTTTTGCTCCCGATGCCAAGATCATTCACGTTGACATTGACCCTGCTGAGCATGGCAAAGTTCGACTCCCTGATGTGGCGATACAGGGAGACGCGCGCCAGGCCCTAGAGGCTTTAATTGCAGAATATGAAGCTTCGGGTGGTGCTGAGTTGGACCGCTCGGAATGGAAATCAACTATCAGCGGTTGGCAAGAACAACATCCGCTGCAGTACGAACAAGCTGATAGTGGTTTCCCGCTGAAGCCTCAGTTTGTGCTCGAACAATTACGAGACAACACGCCAGATGACACCATCGTGGTGGCAGGCGTCGGTCAGCACCAGATGTGGGCAAGTCAATTTTGGAAATTTGATTACCCATATACGTGGGTTAATTCCGGGGGTCTTGGGACTATGGGGTTCGCCGTACCAGCTGCAATTGGGGCGAAGGCAGGCCAACCGGATAAAACGGTGTGGGCTATTGACGGTGATGGTTGTTTCCAAATGACCGCGCAGGAACTAATTACCGCGGCAGCTGAGAACATTCCCGTCAAGATTGCCATCTTGAATAATGCTTACCTGGGCATGGTTAGACAATGGCAGGAGCTGTTTTATGACGAGCGCTACAGCGAGGTTTACCTGAGTCCGGACCATCCCGACTATGTCGGATGGGCGGAAGCCATGGGATGTGCGGGTATTCGAGTTGAGTCCGCTGAAGAAGTGCTATCTGCGATCGAGAAAGCAAATGCGATTAATGACCGACCCGTTGTTATCGACTTTCGGGTGGATGCGTTCGAAAAGGTTTATCCGATGGTTCCCGCCGGAGGATCAAACGACGACATTATTTTAGGACCAGAGGGTGACGCTGACGCCAAGGCAAAGGGCACGGCGCCTTCATGACAGGCTCAGCCGCCACCGATGGTGAGCAGAACCTTCACATCTTGTCGGTTCTGGTTGAGAACAGGTTCGGAGTCTTGTCTCGAATAGCGGGGTTATTTAGTCGACGAGGTTTCAATATTTTCTCCCTGGCCGTCGCACCGACCGATGACCCTTCACGAAGTCGAATTAGCATTGTGGTGGATGTTCACAATACTGATGCAACGCAAATAGCGAAGCAGCTTGACAAGCTGGTGAATGTATTGGATATCACTGAGTTGCAGCCTGGGTCCTCGGTTGAGCGAGAATTGATGCTTGCTCGGGTTACGGGGAGCGATGCTGAGGCTGTGCGACAAGTAATCGACCAGTTTGGGGGTTCAGTGGTCGATTCAAATGAGGAAGAACTAATAATAAGTGTTCACGCCCACCCAACTGAGCTTGATCTTTGCGAGACTGCGTTGCGCAAATTCGGAATTATTGAGCTTCAACGAACGGGCCGCATTGCATTGGGTCACCTTGGTGGCTGAGAATTACTTTAAGAACGAACGGATCTCAAGCCGAACAGCGGCTTTTGCTAATTAGGAGCACATTGATGCCAGCCACCATTTATTACGAAAACGATGCAGATCTGAGTCACCTTGCTGACCGAACTGTCGCAATTATGGGTTACGGCTCACAAGGTCACGCCCATGCTTTGAACCTTCGCGACAGTGGGGTCAATGTCGTGGTGGGTCTCCGCGACGGATCATCGTCGACTGCGAAAGCTGAGGCTGAAGGACTCCCTGTGCTCAGTATCGCTGAGGCAGCTCAAAGAGCTGACGTGATCATGATGGCCCTTCCAGACACGGAACAGGCATCCATTTATTCGGAACACATTGCACCAAATTTGTCGGCCGGAAACGCCATAGCGTTTTCTCACGGATTCAATATTCACTTCGACCAAATTCAGCCTCCTGATGACGTTGATGTCTGGATGATTGCCCCTAAGGGTCCTGGTCATAACGTTCGTCGAACCTACGACGAAGGTGGAGGAGTTCCGGCCCTTGTCGCTATTCATCAAGACGCGACAGGTAACGCATTAAATGACGCCCTTGCTTACGCCAAGGGAATTGGTGGTACTCGAGGCGGTGTTTTGACTACCACCTTCGCGGAAGAAACGGAGACAGATTTGTTCGGTGAACAAGTTGTGCTCTGCGGTGGTCTCACGGAACTCATTCGCGCCGGATACGACACTCTCGTCGAGGCTGGATATCAGCCTGAGTCTGCGTACTTTGAAACGTTGCATGAAGTGAAACTCATAGTGGACTTCATTTATGAAGCAGGGATAGCGGGTATGCGGTATTCGATATCGACTACTGCTGAATATGGTGATTTAACTCGAGGGCCCCGAATTGTTACCGATGAAACTCGTGCAGAAATGAAGCGAATCCTTGCAGAAATTCAAGACGGCACTTTCGCAAACGAGTGGATTGAAGAGAATAGAAACGGCCTTCCCAATTACAAGCGTCTTGTAGAGGAAGGTAAAGAACACCCTATTGAAGCAGTCGGAGCCGAGCTAAGGGCAATGATGCCTTGGATAACGGCTGGAAAACAGGATGTGACTGAAGCTTCAGGTGGCGACGTTAAATAAAGAGAGCGGGGTTCAGTAGTTTGAATGCTGCGTGTTGTATGGCGAAAGCTCTAGTGACGTGGCAGAGCCGCTAATTACACCCGTAGCCACCCCCCATCGAGGATCTCTTCTTGTCGCAACACCGCAATTGGAGGATCCGAACTTTCGTCGGTCGGTCATATTGATGATTGAACACGGCCCGGACGGGTCTTTAGGTGTGGTCCTTAACCGTCCGTCGACGCGTTCGCTTGAAACACTGCTTCCGACTTGGTTGGAATCAGGGGTGTCCTTCCCGAGAGTTTTCGTGGGCGGACCAGTTCAGCCGGACGCTTTGCTCGCCTTGGTACCCACATCTGTTGCTTCGAGCGGATCTACCGAGATAACGGGGCAAATCTCGATGTTAGATCTTGAAATAGATACGGATTTGACCCAAATAGATATAAACGCAGTCCGCTTCTATTTCGGATACGCAGGGTGGAGTCCAGGCCAACTGCGTCTTGAGATAGAGGAAGGGGCTTGGTGGACTTTCGACTCGACGCCGGACGAGTTGATATGCGACCCGTCTGAATGCTGGCAAAGTGTGTTGGCCAGACAGAGGTCAGCAGCGAGGTTGCTCTCTATTCACCCCGACCAGTCGTATCTGAACTGAGTCGGTGGCTTAGAAACAATTCCTCGGCGCGGGACAAGAAGCGGATATTGACGAGATTAAGTCGTTGTCGGGTTAGTTAACCCAGAGCATCCACGATGTAGTCGATGCAAGCACACAAGGCTTCGACATCTTCAGGGGCTATCGAAGGGAACGTAGCTAACCGCAATTGATTTCGGCCGAGCTTTCGGTACGACTCAGTGTCGATTACGCCATTGGCTCGAAGGACAGCGCTGACCGTGTCCGCATCAACCCCTTCGAAGTCGACTGTGCAGACAACAGGAGATCGCTGGTCAGCGTTTACTACAAACGGTTGAGCAAACGAACGGTCGGTCGCCCATTGGTAGATGATCCCGCTGCTTTGCGAGCATCGTTGTTCGGCCCATGAGAGTCCACCAGAGTTGTTGATCCAGTCGACTGTTTCTGCTGCTAAGAAGATCGTCGCGAGGCTTGGAGTGTTATAGGTCTGTTCTTGGCGGGAGTTTGAGAGGGCGATGCCTAAATCGAGTCCAGCTGGGGCCCAACGATCACCAGAAGACAGCCGTTCGATTCGTTCAATGGCCGCAGGGGAACAAGCGGCGAGCCATAGACCACCATCGGAAGCGAGGGCCTTTTGCGGTGCGAAATAGTAACAATCAACTTCCTTTGGGTCCCAAGAAATAGCTCCGGCAGCAGACGTAGCGTCGACGAGCACTAAACCATCGTTATTCGGACGACTCAAGGGGGCCGTGACACCTGTGGAAGTTTCGTTGTGGGTCAGGGCGTAAGTATCCACATTCGATGACACGGCTGAAGGACACGTACCCGGCTCACTGCTAACGATTTCCGGTTCCTCGAGGTGAGGCGCTTTTTGTACGACTGTTGCGAACTTTGAAGAGAATTCTCCAAAAGCTAAATGCTGACTCGATGATTCGATTAGGCCGAAAGAGGCAGCGTCCCAGAACAGTGTTGTCCCACCATTCCCTAAAATAATTTCCCACTCGGCTGGCAGGTGAAACAAACTAGAAAGACCATTTCGAAGCCGCGATACATGATCTTTGACGGTGTTTTGCCGGTGGCTAGTGCCAAGGTAGTTAGGAGCGAGATCCAAAAGGGCACTGATTGCGTCCTGTCGAACCTTCGATGGACCCGATCCGAAACGGCCATCTTTGGGAAGTAATCCGGCGGGAAGAGAAATTGATGTTTCAGTCGCGCTCATGGCCTGCCAGTATGTCGGTGGGCCGTTTGAGTTAGGCCCCAAGCCTCTAGGAGCCTATCTGTGAATAGCCGAGTTTCGTCCGCTGTCGGACAGATCGCCGAATCCGCCACCCTCGCTGTTGACTCGAAGGCAAAAGCACTGAAAGCCGAGGGACAGAACGTCATCGGTTTTGGAGCCGGAGAACCTGATTTTGCTACACCATCTCACATCGTTGAGGCTGCGGTCGCCGCTTGTGGGGAGACCAAGTATCACCGTTACTCACCCGCAGGCGGTCTTCCTGAATTAAAGCAAGCCTTGTCTGAAAAGACAGTTCGTGATTCTGGTTTGGAGCTTGACCCCGCTCAATTTTTAGTTACCAACGGAGGAAAACAAGCGGTCTTTAACACGATGATGAGTCTTATCGATCCAGGAGATGAAGTAATTCTGCCGGCCCCGTATTGGACCACCTACCCCGAGTCGATTCGCATGTTTGGAGGGGTCCCAATAGAGGTGCTAGCAGGCGCGGATCAGGGTTTTCGGGTGACTGTTGAACAACTCGAGGCGGCGAGAAGTTCAAAAACCAAGGCACTTATCTTCGTGTCGCCATCAAACCCGACGGGCGCTGTGTATCCCAGAGGGGAGATCGAAGCGATCGGACGATGGGCTGCCGATAACGGTATATGGGTGATTACTGATGAAATATATGAGCACCTCGTATATGGAGAAGCAGAACATTATTCGATGCCAGTGGTCGTGCCAGAGGTCTTAGACCGATGCATCGTCTTGAACGGAGTAGCTAAGACTTATGCGATGACGGGATGGCGAGTTGGTTGGATGGCCGGCCCGTCTGACATCATCAAGGCGGCCTCAAATATGCAGAGCCACGCAACCTCCAACGTATGCAACATCGCCCAGGTTGCAGCGACAGCGGCACTTAGTGGAGGCCTCGAGGATGTGGCCACTATGCGCGCGGCGTTTGACGAGCGCAGAGTCACTATTCACAGGATGCTGAATGAGATCGAAGGAGTGGATTGCCTTGAACCGGAAGGTGCCTTCTATGCGTTTCCTTCGCTGACCGGATTATTGGGTCGTGAGGTAGCGGGACGTGAAGCTAAAACGACCATGGACCTGGCGACCATCATTTTGGAAGAGGCGAAGGTCGCGTTTGTGCCCGGTGAGGCTTTCGGAGCACCCGGATACGCTCGATTCTCATTCGCTTTGGGAGTAGACGACTTGGTAGAGGGAATAAGTCGGATAGGTGAATTGGTCACTAACTGACATGGCGAAGGTATTGGTCACGGAAAAACTTGCAGAGACAGGGCTGGACCTTCTGCGAGCCCGAGGCCACGACGTTCAAGTGCAACTAAACCTGTCCCCGATAGACCTTCGGTCCAAGATCGCTGAGATGGATGCCTTAATTGTCCGTTCAGCAACTGAGGTTGATGCCGAACTTCTTCGTGCGGCGAAACAGCTGCAGGTTGTTGGCCGAGCTGGGGTCGGCTTGGACAACGTGGATACAGCAGTCGCCACTTCTCTCGGAATTTTGGTTTGTAATGCGCCGGAGTCGAATGTGGTGTCAGCGGCTGAACATTCGGTCGGGTTGCTGTTAGCTCTTGCTCGCAATGTTGCTCAGGCTCACGGGGCGTTAGTTGAGGGACGATGGGAGCGAAGTCTTTGGACAGGGGTCGAATTACTCCATAAGACTGTTGGGATAGTTGGCCTTGGGCGAGTAGGTCGGCTCGTTGCCCAACGCCTCAGTGGTTTCGACGTGCAGATTCTTGCATTTGATCCATTCGTTAGTTCTGAATCGGCGCGCGAAGTCAACGTTGAAATGGTTGGACTTGATGAACTATTGGGGCGTTCAGACTTTGTGACTGTGCATCTACCAAAGACTGAAGACACAGTCGGTTTGTTTGACGCTTCAAGATTCAGCAAATTCAAACAAGGCGCTTTCTTGGTGAATGCAGCTCGCGGAGGTGTGGTCGTTGAAGGCGACCTGGCGGACGCCTTGGACAAGGGCGATCTTGCCGGAGCGGCCTTGGATGTGTTTGATACTGAACCTAAGTTGAGTTCACCGTTGTTTGGCAGAGCTGATGTAGTCGTTACTCCGCATCTAGGAGCGAGCACTGACGAAGCGCAAGATCGTGCTGGTTTCACTATCGCTGAACAGGTGGCCTTAGCTCTTGATGGAGACTTTGTTCCGTTTGCTGTCAATATTGCTGCTGAAGAGGCATCTGACGCGTTACGACCGTATTTAGGGATCGCCGAGCGGCTGGGAGCGTTCTTTAGTGGGTTGGTCGGTGAACTCCCAAGTGAAATTGAGGTGAAGGTAGCGGGTGAGATCGGTGGGTATGACACCAAGATCTTGGTTCTTTCGACACTCCGCGGGATTCTCGATAGATCTTGCGATGGTCCGGTCACTTTTGTCAACGCGTTCCAACTGGCTGATGAACTAGGGATCGTCGTGAGCGACTCGAGTGCTCGCGATGCGGGAGAATTCCGTAACCTTATTGAGGTGCGTGGAGGGTCTCATGCGGTGGCGGGGACCCTTGTCCGTTCGGCAAATGAGCCACGCATCGTGATGATTGACGATCATTCAGTTGAAGTGCCGTTGGCGAACCACATATTGGTGATTAGAAATGATGATCGTCCAGGAATGATGGGAACGGTAGGGACCATCTTGGGTGAGGCGGATGTCAATATCTCGTTTATGGGTTTGGGGCGTGATGGGGCCGGAGATCATGCTTTGATGGCGTTGGCATCGGATCATTCGATAGCCGAAGAGACCCTCGAAACCTTGAGGTCTGAAAAGGGCATCCAGTCAGCTTCGCTAGTTGAGCTCGAATAGTGGTCGCTCCGGACAATTGTTAGCGGGTACTTGGAAGCCAACCTGAGCGTTCGGTTTCGTAACCATCAATCGAATCTTCGCTTCGGAGAGTGATTCCGATGTCGTCGAGTCCTTCAAGAAAACGTTCCCTTGTAGCGTCGTCCATGGGGAAGTCTTCCTCTAGTCCGATCGCCGGAACCAGCACCTTTAGTCGTTCGACATCGACAGTCACTGACAGGTCTGGATCTTGATGGAGTGCTTCTCTGAGCGCAGAAGCCCCGTCTTCGCTGATTTGGCACGGAATTAGGCCGTTCTTTGTCGCATTGTTTCTAAAAATGTCGCCGAACCGGGGAGAGATAACAGCCATGAATCCGTAATCCATGAGTGCCCAGACCGCATGTTCGCGTGACGATCCCGTTCCAAAGTTGGATCCTGCTACCAAGATTGATGCACCAGCGTAATTTTCATCGTTAAGAATGAAATCTCGCTCGTCTCGCCACTCGGAGAACAATCCCTTTCCAAACCCGGTGCGCTCAACTCGTTTCAGCCAGTCGCTTGGGATGATCTGGTCCGTGTCAACGTCACTTCGGTCAAGCGGGACTGCCTGTCCTTCGTGTACTCGAACTGCTTGCATCGCTACTCCTCTTTCAGTGCAAATCGTCTGGGGTTGCGAAGGTGCCGGCAATAGCGGTTGCTGCGGCTACCGCGGGTGAAACGAGGTGTGTTCTTCCGCCACGCCCCTGTCTACCTTCGAAATTCCGGTTTGAGGTTGACGCTGAACGTTCACCTGGCTCCAACTTGTCGGGGTTCATAGCCAAGCACATGGAGCATCCTGGCTCGCGCCAGTCAAAGCCAGCATCTTTGAACACTTGGTCAAGTCCTTCTGCTTCGGCTTGAGCTTTAACTTCGAAAGAACCCGGAACTACTAGTGTCCGAACCCCCTGCTTTACTCTTCTGCCCTCGGCGACTTCAGCAGCTAACCGAAGGTCCTCGATCCTCGAGTTAGTGCAGGACCCAATAAAGACGGTATCTACTGAGACATCGGCCAGTTTGGCTCCAGCCGTTAAACCCATGTATTCCAAGGCCCGTTCAGCGGTCCCTGCCTCCACCGGATCTGAATAAGCATCTGGCCCCGGGATCGGTGCGCTGATGGGTATGACGTGCGCAGGGTTCGTACCCCAGGTGACGTGGGGCTCGAGCTGAGTTGCGTCAATGTCGACTGACCTGTCAAAGACAGCATCGCTATCTGTTGTTAAATTCTTCCATTCACTCACAGCGTCATCCCAGTCTTTTCCTTGGGGAGCATGTGGTCGACCCTCCAAGTAAGAGAAGGTCACCTCATCAGGAGCTATTAGACCGGCTTTGGCGCCTGCTTCGATTGACATGTTGCATACAGTCATTCGACCTTCCATCGATAAGGCCCGGATCGCTGAACCGCGATATTCGATGATGTGACCGATCCCGCCACCGGTCCCTATTCGCCCGATAATGGCTAAGACGATGTCTTTCGCGGTCACCCCTGCAGGGACATCACCTTCGACGTTAACTGCCATCGTCCCAGGTCGACTTTGGGGAAGAGTCTGGCTAGCCAGTACATGCTCTACCTCGGAGGTTCCAATCCCAAACGCTAAAGCTCCGAATGCGCCGTGCGTTGACGTGTGGCTATCCCCGCACACCACAGTCATCCCCGGCAAAGTGAGACCTTTCTCCGGTCCGATGACGTGGACTATGCCCTGACCGGGATGACCCATTGGGTACAGCTGGATACCGAACTCCTCACAGTTATCTCTTAGTACCTCAACCTGTTTTTTGCTGATCTCATCTGCAATCGG
>JAYZKK010000040.1:0-2704 GCA_036163555.1 Actinomycetota bacterium | reverse complement strand
GGTTTCAATGGAACCAATGAGGATGGCGAGGGAATTTTCTTGCCCTACTTGCGAGATCCTGAGACATTGGCGCGCCCCTGGGCGATTCCTGGAACACCCAACCTGATGCACCGAATAGGCGGCATAGAAAAAGAAGACGGCTCAGGCAACATCAGCTACGACCCAGAAAACCACCAGAAGATGGTTGATCTCCGCGCCGCGAAGATTGAGGCGGTCGACGTCCCAGATGTCGAAGTAGCAGGAGACGCAGATGCTGACTTCTGCATGTTGGGCTGGGGTTCAACTTGGGGAGCCATCGACGCCGCTGTCGACCGACTCCAGGAAGCCGGCAAGAAGGCCGCTCACGTGCATCTGACACACCTGAATCCCTTGCCGAAAAACTTGGAAGAGGTTCTTTCCAAGTTTGAAACTGTCGTTTGCCCTGAAATGAATGACGGACAACTGGTTAACTTGATACGAGCCAAATATTTGCTCGATATCAAACCAGTGAACAAAATGAACGGAGTTCCGTTCACGACTGCCGAAATAGAATCTGCGGCACTTCAAGCTATGGAAGCCTCTTAAAGGACCACAGGTAATCGATATGACCGATACTCCTACGCGTACAGAACCAGCAGATTGGGCAACCGATCAGGAAGTTCGTTGGTGCCCTGGCTGCGGCGACTATTCCATTCTGACCGCCATGCGGATGCTTATGCCCGAACTAGAAGTAGACCGCGAGAACACGGTCTTCATATCTGGCATCGGCTGCGCCGCTCGTTTCCCGTACTACATGAACACCTACGGCATGCATGGCATTCACGGCCGAGCTCCCGCCATCGCCACAGGGCTAGCCATGGCGCGCCCAGATCTAGATATCTGGGTTATTGGTGGTGACGGAGACATGATGTCTATCGGCGGTAATCACCTCATCCATGCTTTACGAAGAAATGTGAACTTAAAAATCCTGCTCTTCAACAACATGATCTATGGCCTCACCAAGGGCCAGTTCTCTCCAACCAGCGAGGTTGGCAAAGTCACCAAGAGTTCGCCGATGGGTTCGTTGGACGCTCCATTTAACCCAGTGTCTGTGGCGTTGGGGGCCGAGGCTTCATTCGTTGCTCGCACACACGACATGGATCGCCAACACATGATGGAGATGTTCCGTCGAGCCCATGAGCACAAAGGTGCCTCGATTGTCGAAGTCTTCCAGAACTGCAACGTTTTCAACGATGGTGCATGGGAAGGCATAACGAAGAAACAGAACCGCGATGGAAATCTCATTTCGCTCGAACAAGGCAAACCCATTAAGTTCGGCGCCGACGGCGAATTTGGTGTTGTAGTTGAGAATGGAGCAGCCAAGGTCGTGTCAGTGGCGGACGTGGGTGAGGCCGCGCTTTTGGTACACGATGAAACAAAGCCCGATCCATCTACAGCGTTTATGTTGAGTCGCCTTTCCCGGGGCCCATTCGAACCCACCCCAATTGGAGTCTTTCGAGCTGTTGAAAGAATTGAATACGCCACTTCCTCTACCGCTCAACTAGCTATGGCACAAAATGACAAGGGTTCAGGAGATCTCAGTTCGTTGCTTCGTTCCCGCGGAACCTGGCAGGTTTAATCGGTATCGCCTGGATACTTGATCTCGACGGGGTCATATGGCTAGCAGACCGGCCAATCGCCGGCTCCGCAGAAGCCATACAACACCTTGATTCCGCCGGTCAGCAAATCCTTTTTGTGACTAACTTTTCTGCTCTTACGAAGAGACAAGCAGAAATGAAACTTGAAGCTTGTGGCATAGACGCGCAAGACCGAGTTCTCACATCGGCGATGGCCGCGGCATCGTTAGTGGAGGCAGGCGAACGAGTCTTGATTTGCGCCGGAGATGGTGTAGTTGAAGCCGTTGAAGATCGCGGAGCCCTGGCGCTTAATCCCAACGACGAGACAATTTCAACAGATTCCATCGATGCGGTCATAGTCGGGTTCCATCGCGAATTTGATTTTCACCGACTTGCCGTCTCGGCTCAGGCCATTCATGACGGGGCGCGTCTCATCTCAACCAATAACGACCCCACCTACCCAACACCACAAGGTTTACTGCCAGGCAACGGATCGTTAACGGCAGCCGTAGCCGCTGCTGGAAAGACGCGGGCAACAGTTGCGGGGAAACCTCATAGACCCATCGCCGAGCTGGCCCTCAGCTGGTTAGAAGTAGAGCGTGGCAGTTCGGGCAACATAGTCGTTGGGGATTTACCAGCTACCGATGGTTTACTTGCCGCGGAAGTCGGTTTCGATTTTGGGTTAGTTCTCTCGGGAGTCACTTCTCCTGAAGAAGCAACGACGTGCAAGCCAGTCCCCAACTTCGTGGCAGATGACTTGCAGTCTCTGGTCAATTTGATCCTAGATTCCGAGTAAAGGTAGGGATTTGAAGTCGTCTCAGATCTCGTGACTCTGCTGGTAGCTTCAACTTATGTGCAGATGGTGACGTTTAACACTCTGGGACGTTCAGGATGACTAGGCGCAGGCTTGACCTTGAGATGGTTCGACGCGACTTGACACCAAATAGAAACAGAGCCAAAGCGCTCATTGATGCTGGCGAAGTCCTTGTAAGAGGAGCAGTAGCCAACAAACCCGCACACCTAGTTGCTGCCGGAGATCCCATCGTGGTTGTAGGAACTAAACCACGATTCGTGTCGAGAGGAGGGGACAAGCTTGACGCAGCACTGAC
>JAYZKK010000039.1:0-31054 GCA_036163555.1 Actinomycetota bacterium | reverse complement strand
CGGTCATCTAAGGGGAGCACGCCGTTTAGCTCTGCTTCTTCCCACCAGATTTCGATCAACTCCTGTAGCTTTTCTGGTTAGCTCTCAGCAAGGTCCACGCACTCTGATGCATCCAATGAAAGGTTGTAGAGCTCCCACCTATCTTCTTCGAAGGGCTGTCCTTGCCTATGGCGCGTGACCGCCTTCCAGTACACCCCACCCTCTTCAGCCACTAAGGCCCGGGAGCCGAACTGTTCAAAGTACTGAAGCCTGTTGGTCGCGGGCGCGTCAACAGAATTCAGGATCGACGCGAACGAAGAGCCGGTGACCGGCAATTGTTCATAACCCCGATGGTTCTCAGGTGGAGTGACTGAAAGTAATTCATAGAGGGTCGGGACGATGTCCGTCACATTCACGAACTGGTCCCGAAGGGAGCCGTTTTGATCTTCATGGATACCAACTGGCCAGTGGACAATCATCGGGACATGCACGCCGCCTTCATGGGTATTTTGCTTGTACCACTTGAATGGAGTGTTGCCGCATTGAGCCCAACCCCATGGATAGTTGCAATGGCTATGAGGGCCGCCAATATCGTCAATTTGGCTGATGAGATCATCTGGCGAGTCAAATACGCCGTTAAAGAACTTCATCTCGTGCATGACCCCGTAGGGGCCACCTTCTTGGGAGGCGCCATTGTCAGCTAAGAAGACCAAAATGGTGTTCTCTAGCTCATCCATTTCTTTCAGCCCATCGACAAAGCGCCCGATTTGGTCATCCGTGTGATCCAGGAACGCTGCGAAGGCCTCTTGGAGTCTGCACGCAAGAGCCTGATGGTTTTCCGGAAGGTCATCCCAAGCTTCAACCCCGCTGTTGCGTGGCGCTAGTTGCGTCTGTTCAGAAGTGATACCCAGTTCTAGTTGCCTGCGGTACCAGTCTTCCCGGGTAATGTCCCATCCTTGATCGTAACGCCCTCGATATTTTCGCAAATAGGCTTCGGGTGCTTGGTGGGGCGAGTGAGTAGCCCCAAAAGGCAGGTAGGCAAAGAATGGTCGATCTGACCGCACTCCTTTACTGTCATTAATCATTCTCAAGAGCTGCTCAACTAAGTCTTCGCTTAGGTGATAACCATCTTCAGGCCCGCTTGGCGCTTCAATGCGATGATTATCTGCAACCAGTTCGGGGTGGAACTGGTCTGTCTCTCCCTCGAGAAATCCGTAGAAGCGATCAAACCCTCTAGCTAGTGGCCATTGGTCAAAGGGTCCGGCAGCAGAAATGTCATTAGTGGGGGCAAGATGCCACTTTCCAGCGCAAAAGGTTGCATATCCCTCTGACTGCAGCACTTCAGCAATCGTTGCCGCGTGGTTCGTTATGTGGCCGAGTTGATGCGGGAATCCGGTTTGATGATTCGAAACCGATCTCATTCCTACGCTGTGCTGCGATCGACCAGTTAGCAGTGAAGCACGAGTCGGCGAACACAGCGGCGTCACATGAAAATTCGTGAACTGAAGACCCCCGGCAGCCAAAGCATCCAAGTGGCTGGTATCTATATCGGAGCCGTAACACCCCAATTGAGAGAAACCTGTGTCGTCAACCAAAATGATCACGACATTTGGTGCCTCATTGCCAGGGTGAGGCCGAGAGGGAAAATGGGGCTGGGAGTCTTCTAAAGTGTTTCCGATTCGCCCTTCGAATTTGGGTAAATGGTGTGTCGTCACGATGTCCTTTAAAGCGAAATAGTTGTGAGGTCGTCGCCAATCACTATTTCACCATCGAAGTGTTCTTGAGCTTTAGCGATCCACTCGGAGTATTGATCTTCGGTCGGTGCGGGCACCATGTGAGTGAGCACGAGGCGTTTAGCATTAACTCGGGTCGCAGTTTTGGCTGCTTGTTCTACGTCTGAGTGGTAATCCAAAATATCCAGCAGCATGGAGTTCGGGCTTAAGCTCACGAGGTCACTACGAATCACTGTTTGAACATACGCGTCCGCAGATCTTGCCAATTCATCAACGCCCTCACATGGCAGCGTGTCGCCAACTATCGCAGCCGCTACTTCGCCGTGTTCTATGCGATAACCCAATGTTGGTTTGACAGGAGCATGCTCGGTAGCAGCGGTACTAACAGACAATTCGTCAATTTCGAAATGAGCGCCAGGAGAAAGCTCGAATACTTCGACTCGTGGACCATTAGTAAGTGCCTCATGGTGCTCTATCCGATAACCGATATCTGCTTCCAGAGCGTGAATCTGGCGCTCAACGAACTCTTGGGTACCCGGAGGACCGTAAATCGGAAGTGTCGCGTTGCCTTGACTCATAACCCAATGGGTTGTGATTACATCGTTCAAGTCACAGATATGGTCGCTGTGAAGGTGCGTCAAAAGGACAGCGTGCAAAAAGATAGGTAATGAGCCCGCTCCGGCCATTCTCATCACCACGCCCCGGCCCGCGTCAATGAGCACATGACAACTGTCTACCTTGATCAGAGTGGAAGGACCTGCCCGATTGGGGTCAGGTAATGGGCTACCTGTGCCTGTGAGTACAACGTCCATGGGTTTATCTTGCCAGAGACGATGTCTCTTCTCATAATGCCCATGTCACGGAGCCTGTCGTGTTCTGCAGGGGCAGGCGCCTGGAGAGTCACAACTTCTTCAGCAATTTAAATTTCCACAGACCGGCCACGACCACAGCGATCACTATCGCAAAGAAAACCAAGCTTCCATCCATTTACAACCCCATCCTGAACAGGGAAAACTCGCCCGCCTGTCACCATACGCTCGACAACGAGAGTGTCTTGTCGCAGCACATTGAAGCCCTGGCCCTCCGCCTTTATGCAACCAGCGTTTCTCCACTCTTAACTACAATTCTGTTTAACATGCCTCAACCCTGGAGCCTCAATGAGTCAACTTGACGACGTACGCAAATTCCTCGCTGATGAAACTGGGCTCGCCACGATAAGCACAACCCAACAAGATGGGCGAGTCCTTTCAAGCATTGCAAATTGTGGCGTCATTGCCCATCCCGTGACGGGTGACGAATGCGTTGCCCTAGTTTCAATGGGCAAGGCCGCCCGCCTGAAACATGTGAGACGCGGATCGGAAGTCACAATTTCCATTCGTAGAGGATGGAACTGGATTGCCGTGACCGGAAAAGCTGACCTTATCGGTCCAGATGACAACGCAGAGTCGATAGACGCAGAGGCACTGCGGCTATTGCTGCGCGAGATTTATCAGGCAGCAGGAGGAAGCCACAACGACTACGAGGAGTATGACTCAGAAATGATTCGAAGTCGTAGGGCAGCCGTACTTGTTGCTCCTACACGGATCATCGGCAACCACCCCAATACATAAACTCCAAGTCGGCGTTGCATTCGATCTATTAGATAAGGAACGTCAAATTTCTTTGCCCCGCATGCGCTGTGACAAGTTCGATCCACTTGGCTGACATCCGCAAGTTCCCTTCGACCCGCTCAAGCCGGTATTGGACCTGTCCAGGCCAGACACGAAGCTCGCCACTGGACTGCGCCGCTAACTCATAAATGACGAAGTTGGCCTTTACCAGCGCCTCTTCATCATCAGTCGACTCTATTTCAATGTTTGAAATCACTCGACGCATAGGAGAGTTCGGCAATTGAGAAAGGCGTTTCCCGGTCTGGAGCTGCCGTATTCGTGTCGCTACTCGGGCCCGATTGTCATTCAAATAAGCCAACTGCTTGGAAGGATCGCCTTCGAGTCGGCCTGCTGGAACCCAATAGTGAAAGTTATCGGTGAGCAGCGCTTCCCATTCCTCGAGCAGAAACTCGTCCGCGAACCGAGCTTCGCGGTACAAAAAGTCCTCGACCTCCGCTCGCAGCTCCGCTGAAGTCAATGTCTGCCTTTCCCAGTCATCGCATCGAGATACCTGTACCAGAAACCTCGGTTCGTTGTCTCATCAGAGGCGTCACTTGATCGCACTCCATCGTCATCTATTTCTTCGCGATGTAACCCTCGGCTGAGGTCGATCCAGCCTCGACTCGTGGAAGACCAAGACGTGTCCGTACCTGAGACCCCGGCTTGAATTCGTTCCGCTGTAATAGCGTCATCGGTCGTGATGAACGACGCCGGCCCAACAGCTGCCTCCGTTTGACGCAAAAGCCTTTCATTAAACGCTTCATCAGCTCCATCAAACTGCACCGATGTGTGGTGATGGATCATCTCACCCGGCGCCACAGGCTCCACAATTGCTATTACCGTTTCACCCAAGAAAAGGTTGGGAAACAGGAAGGCATGCGGGGGCCCGTCCCAAAGCATCTGGTCTGCTAGGTCATTCCCAACTCGCTGCGCCAATGCCGAGTAGTACTCCTTGACTCTTTCTCGAGTGACGCCGAGCCAAGAAAGTTCTTTTTTGTAACTCGGCCTCCAGTCCAATTCCAGGTGGCCCCGGCCATAGTCCACAGCTCGTGAACTCTTGACAGCGTCGCCGCCCACTGCCACATCGTCGTAATAGGTGTCAGTTGATGCGGACATTGAAGCGTGAACGAAACCTACGTGATAACCATCGCTGTCACTCTCGGGCCACAGCTTCCAATTTGATTGGACCCGGTGACCAATCCATCCCTTAGATAAATCAATCGTTCCAGAAGGGCTCATCTCGCATAGACGATCAATTAGTTCGTACCCCGCGGGACCCAAGTGTTCATCTATCGACCCAGCAGATCCATCAAGGTTGGCGAACACGAAACCTCGATATGAGGCAATTTGACCTGCCCGGTCTAACCCAAGATCCTCTTTTGGTTTCGAATACCCATCCGGAAAAGGAACCGCTCGCAAGCCGCCATCTAATCCGAATCGCCAGTTGTGGTACGTGCACTGGAAGAACGCTGTGTTTCCTTTATGTTCCCAACATAAAGCTGTTCCTCTGTGAGAGCAGCGGTTCGCTAGGACGTTCACTTCCCCATTCTCTGCACGAACCATGATCACAGACTCGTTGCCAACTTGACGCCTCACCCAATCTCCATCGTTGTTGACTTCCGATTCGTGCCCTACAAAAACCCAACCTTGAACAAAGATGCGTTCCATCTCATCTGCGAAGATTTCAGGGTCGTGAAGCAAACTCCCGTGTACCCGGTCGGTATGAACCAGTTCCCGATAGTCGACCTTCATGCTCCCAGTCTCGCATGAGACTCACCGCGACGTTCGCGAAATCACCGCCCTCTCTTTTAGCTCTACGATTCTCTACTGAGTGAGGTTTCGGAGGAACAACATGCAAATAACCGCTGTAACCCTTGATCACATCGGTGGACCAGTCCAGGTAGAGACCCTCGATCTCGCTGATCCCCTCGATGGTGAAGTTTTGGTCAAAATGGGCGCATCTGGAATCTGTCACAGTGACCAGCACGTGGTGACCGGGCAACACGCCGCTGGCCTTCCATGCGTACTCGGGCATGAGGGTGCCGGCGAAGTCATAGCTGTCGGGCCGCAGGTGGTGGACATCAAGCCAGGCGATCGAGTGGCTCTGAATTGGGTACCAAGTTGCAAGGCTTGTTTTTATTGTGACCGAAATCAACACCATCTTTGCCCGGTAATCACTCAAAGAATCTTCACTGGCTATATGGCGGATGGATCCACTCGGATATCGCGGTCGGGTGAACCAATTCTCCATTATTCAGGCATCTCCACCTGGGCCGACCACATGGTTGTACCAGCAGAATGTTGCCAAATACTGGACGCTGAGGTCCCCTATGAAGTTGCAGCAGTAGTGGGTTGCGCCGTAGCAACCGGAGTTGGAGCCGCGCTGCACTGTGGCGACGTCAGCCCTGGAGATAGCGTCGCAGTAGTGGGCGCTGGTGGTGTCGGCCTGAGTGCAGTCATGGGAGCAACGCTGGCTGGAGCACATCAAATCATTGCCATCGACCGCGAACCCAGCAAGAAACATCTCTCTATGGATCTCGGCGCAACACACTTTGTTGATGCCAACACAGACGCTATCGGTCAGGTGCTCGACCTAACTGCGGGAAGAGGTGCTGACGTAGTAATCGAAGCAATAGGTAGCAGCGATCTTCAAGAACAATGGCTTGAGGCTGTCAGACCCGGCGGGACCATGGTCTTGGTGGGCGTTCCCAGCATTTCCGACTCAACTAAATTTGTAAGTGCCAACCTCATCCGATCGGGAAAGACAATCAAAGGAAGCTATTACGCTGCAACTGATCCCGGTCAAGCAATCGAGGACTTGTGTTCTGCGTTCCTAGAAGGTCGGTTACCTGTTGATCGTTTGATTTCCAAGCGAGTACGAATCGAAGATGTCCAGGCCGCTATTGACGCCATGCTCACAGGGTCCGAAGGTCGTTCTGTCATCATTTACGATTAGTTGCCTCATTTCGCTTGGTTAGGAGGCTTCAGTGGTGACAGCAGTTGCATAAGCCAAAATTTCTGAAGCGCCAGCAGCAACGGATGATGTCATGAAACGGAGGTTGACCAAGGCGTCAGCGCCGAGTTCAACGGCTTGTTCTTCCATACGGGAGAGCGCCTCAGCTCTCGCCTCAGTGAGCATGTCTGAATAGCTCTTGAGTTCACCCCCGACAAGTGACTTAAGGCCCGCGCCAATGTCTTTGCCAATGTTTTTCGTCCGAACCGTCGACCCAACCGCGACCCCCTTCACAGAGGTAATTCGTCGGCCCGGCAACGTCTCAGTAGTCGTGATGTCCATAGTTGTAAACCTCGAGTCAGTTCGTGAGTACTCTCAACGCAACAATAAGCGCTTACGGGAACCATTCGTGTCTGGCTTCGGTTTGCTATGCCTTCAAATGGTGTCGGAGGGGGGACTTGAACCCCCACACCCTTAACGGGCACTAGATCCTTAGTCTAGCGCGTCTGCCAGTTCCGCCACTCCGACGCTATTCCGAGACCCGGAAGAGAGCCCACTCTACCAACGACATGAGGCATGCCAACACCCGAAAAATTGAGCTGATGGCCAGACTCAAGCAAGCAATAGACCCAAAATAAGTGTCGTGAAACCAAAGGTCACAGCGACCACCACAGTTATACGACTGAGGTTCTTTTCAGCGACCGTCGACCCCGCAGCTGTTGCTCCCACGCTTCCTCCAAACATGTCGGAAACACCGCCGCCCTTACCACTATGTAAAAGGACGAGACCAACGAGCGAGAAGGCAGAAACTAGGTGCAACGCACCAACAATCAAGGTCAACACAAGCCCGATGGTACCAGCGTCTTCATCGGACTCCTCGAACCCGTTTTTTCGAAAAAGAACACTAAGACTTAGGTGCCTATCCGACGGGTAATGGGTGTACTCCCCTTTGCCCCTGGCACCCAGCCTTCTAATATCGCCGAAAATCCTCCAGCGCCTCCACCAGCGCGAACGACCATCGGCGACCACTCAGGCAATTTCCGGATAACGCGTCCTGAACTCGAACCGAACACCGTTTCTTCATTACTGGATGTAGGGATACCTTCCTCAATACCCGATGCGCCTCGAGCTGATAGCTCTGGATCCATTTGCAGAAGGGGTTCCAACTCTTCATAAAACTTGTCCTTTGACCACCCTGCTGATGCAAATACATTCATATGTTCAGGGGTCATCACGATCATCGCCTCAGCGGGAAGTTTCCGATTTCCAACACCGTGTAGCTGTTGCGCCAGTGTTCGCACCAACGATTCTGGGGTCCGAGAAATTTGGTCGATGCATCCGACCGGCCCATGTCCAGCAAACAGAGTCACTGTGTCTTCATCTTTCGAAAAACCCCGACTTACCGACAGAGGAGGCCAGTTGTCTGGAAGATTCTCCTCATCTTCAGCGAAACACCATCCAACCTTTGATGGTGCACCTAACGCAGACCGGTCGATCCCTCCGATGCCAGGTTTACCTCCCCCCACATTTCGGATAACTAACTGGAGAGCTCTTCCTATAGTTGAGTTCGCACGATTTCCTTGCCCTAAAGCGTTCTTTTCGACGTTCATTCCGATTCGATGCCGGATTGGCCCATTGACGATGACGATCGGGCCTGAAAACCAAAGGGTGCACAGCAAGCCGTGCATGTTGAACTGATCAGTGCAAGCAGCTTCCACCGCCGCCAAAACCACGGGCAAGTATTCGGGCTTGCAACCGGCCATCACCGCGTTTATCGCAACCTTTTCAACAGTGCATTCAGTGAGCACCGGAGGAACGACTGCGACCACCTCATCTGATTGCCGGTGTGTGCCTTCCAACATTTTGGACACTCGTTCTTCGGTCGGAGGAATTATTGGCAAGCCATCCGACCAACCGCGATCAAACATTGCATCAAATTCGTCTTCAAGAGTTGCTATTTCCACTCTCCGGCTTTCAAAAGTGGAAACACCAAATTTTAGAGCCAACGAATCAACTAAATTTGGGTCCACTGATAGTGATCCGCATCCGGGTCGCATCTCTGGAAGTCCGCCTCCGAGATCGTCGACACCTGACAATGCTTCCCAGTTTGAGCGACTCCAGCCAACCGTTCGAGCCATCTCGTTACCGTCTTGTATGAACATCAAAGTCGGCACTGTTTCCACTTCGTAATGCCAAGACACTTCTAACTGTTGGTCATTGATTCGTGTTTCAACTGTTTCCGGGAAATTGGGGTCATCCTGGGTGTAGACGGTCACCCCAGGACCTCGTTCAGCCAACTGTTCAAGAACCGGAACTATATCCACGCAAGTTGGGCAGTCCCGTTTGACGATCGCTACGAGACCATCAGGTAATGCTGGGCGGTCAACATTTAGAGAACTGGAAGTCATATCAGGACTTTAGGCGTCTTGGAAGCTCACAATCCTGGCAAACGATGCCGCTTCCAGAGAGGCTCCCCCAACTAGGGCTCCATCAATATCTTCCATGGACATCAATTCGGCAGCGTTTGATGCGTTGACGGAGCCTCCGTACTGAATCCGAACTTTCGTCCCGGCCGGCGCATGTATCGCAGCCACGACGCTTCTGATTTCTGCACACATGAGTTGAGCGTCTTCTGCTGAAGCTGTCTTTCCGGTTCCTATCGCCCACACCGGTTCATACGCTATGACCAGCTCACTCAGTTGATCCTTACTGAGATCAGCCAAGCTGCCCTCGACTTGTGTCCCAACAACTGATTCGGCGTCTCCGCTTTCTCGTTCTTCGAGAGTCTCTCCCACACACACGATCGGCACCATGCCATGAGCGAAGACCGACCGTGCTTTAGCAGCGACCATTTCATTGGTTTCGCCAGAGAGGGACCTTCGTTCGCTATGCCCAACGATCACAAAGTCAACTTCGAGTTTTTGCAGCATCGCCGGCGACACTTCACCCGTAAACGCTCCTGAGGACTCCGCATGGCAGTTCTGCGCCCCAAGACGGAAGTGCATCTTGTCGGCATCAATCAACGTTTGGATTGATCGCAGGTCGGTGTACGGCGGGTGAAGCGAAACTTCGACTGCGTCATAGTCATGGTTTCTGAGCTCATAGCTCAGTTTTTGGACCATTTGTATCGCTTCGAAATGGTTGAGGTTCATCTTCCAATTACCTGAGATCAACGGAATACGAGGCATTTGTGTTCCTTATTTCCTAAGGGCTGTGAGGCCCGGGAGGTCACCCAACTCAAGAAACTCAAGACTGGCACCTCCTCCAGTACTGATGTGGTCCATGTAAGGCGTGAGGCCGACCTCTGCGACCGCGGCGGCGCTATCTCCTCCACCGACGACAGAGAACGCGCGACTATCGGCTAAGGCCTGTGCGACAGCCCGAGTCCCGGCGGCGAAGCGGGGGTCTTCGAATAGACCCATTGGGCCATTCCAGAAAACAGTTTTGGCTTCGTGGACAGCGTCACCGAATTCGGCGGCAGTACCAGGTCCGACATCAAGCCCCTTCCATCCATCAGGTACCGAACGACCCATTTGTCGAACCTCTCCGTTATCGCCGCCGATATCTCCATCAGGGCTAAGAGCCGTGATGTCACTAGGCAAAAGAATCGAGGCGCCTGAATCGAGAATCCGTCGACACGCTTCCACCTGATCATCCTCACACAACGAATCTCCAATGTTGTGACCCATCGCCTTTAAGAAGGTGAAACACATACCTCCGCCGATGAGGAGTCGATCCACCACGCCAAGCAGGGCTTCGATCACGCCCAGTTTGTCACTCACTTTGGCTCCGCCAAGTACTGCCAAGAATGGCCGTTGCGGTGATGAACGTATCTCTCCGAGTACTTTGATTTCCTTTTCTAGTAAACGTCCAGCTGCGGCAGGAAGATGTGCAGGTGGTCCGACGACTGAAGCATGAGAGCGATGTGACACACCAAACGCGTCGTTGACGTAACCGTCAAATACAGGTCCACCCGCCCCTCCTACTAAGAACTCAACAAACTCTGAAGAATTTCCAACTTCACCGGGATTGAAACGCAGATTTTCCAGCAGTTGCACCCCAGGGGCTAATTCCTCGACTCTGCCTTTCAGGATCTCAGTCGAATACCGGGGATCCTGCTTTCCCTCGGGCCGGCCGAAGTGAGTTGCAATAACTACTGCAGCTCCTCGATCAAGCAGCCAAGAAACAGTCGGCATCGCGGACCGAATCCGCAAATCGTCTGCAATTTGTCCATCTCGGATGGGAACATTGAAGTCGCACCTGAGCAGAATGCGTTTTGCGTCTAAACCGCCTAATTCGGCCTCTAGATCTTCGAGGGTAGGAATTAAAGAAGCAGTCACACCGGAATCAACCGCACGTAATGGTAACGAGATCTACTAAGCGGTTTGAGTAGCCCCACTCATTGTCATACCAGCCACTGACTTTCACCAGGTTGTCCATCGTCATCGTAAGACCGGCGTCGAAGACACAGCTTGATGGATCTCCCACTATGTCCGCCGAAACAAGTGGATCTTCGCTGTATGTAAGAATCCCTGCGAGTGGCGCACTGGAAGCTGCGGCCGAGAATGCGGCGTTAATTTCCTCAACTGACGGGGAAGCTGCCAACACGGCTGTGAAATCAGTAATCGACCCGTCTGGGATCGGCACCCGCAACGAAGTTCCATCCAGTTTCCCGTTCATAGCCTGGAGAACAAGTCCGGTCGCACGTGCCGCCCCAGTCGAGGTTGGGATGATATTTACCGCAGACGCTCTGGCGCGTCTCAAATCACTGTGAGGGCCGTCAACAAGTGACTGATCGCCGGTGTAAGCGTGGACTGTTGTCATCAAACCTTTTTCGACTCCGAATGCTTCATCCAAAACCTGGACCATTGGAACAAAGCAGTTAGTTGTGCAACTCGCGTTCGAAATGACTTTGTGCGAATCTTTATCAAATTCGTCGTGGTTAACACCGACCACGATCGTGGCATCTGCACCGCTAGCTGGCGCTGAAACAATTACGAGAGGGGCTCCAGCATCTAAGTGCTGTGCCGCCTTATCCCTATCTGTGAAAATGCCAGTCGATTCAATAACTACGTCGACTCCCAAATCACCCCACGGCAACTCTCCAGGGTTGCGTTCGGACAAAACCTTCAACACGTTGCCGTCAATGGATATTCCGCCGTCCGCGGCGGCAATGTCGTTAGGCAGGTTGCCGAGCACCGAATCGTATTTGAGAAGATGAGCCATTGTCGCCTGGTCGCCTAGGTCATTGACTGCCACGATTTCTACGTCAGCACCTTGTTTTTGAATAGCCCGGAAGAAATTTCTGCCAATACGGCCGAAGCCGTTAATACCAACCCGCACGGTCATTGAAAGGTTCGCTTTCTGGAAGGGAATAGAGACGCTTCTGAATGTCTACCGCATTGCCTTGACGCAGTGGCGAATTGATTGGCTACTTCTAGATTTCTTTCGATTCAAGATCTCTATGCCGGGTTCGAAGCGAATGGCCACTTTCGCCCAAAATCCGACCAAACTCCTCGGCAATTACAACGCTGCGATGGCGACCCCCCGTGCATCCAAAGGCAATCGTCAAGTAGGCCTTCCCTTCCTCAACGTAAGAGGGAATCAAGAATTCGAAAAGCGGAAGTGTATGCGCCAAGAAAGAAGTGGTGAGTGGTTGCTCGAGAACGTAAGTACGGACATCTTGCTCAAGGCCCGTTCGAGGCCTCAGCTCAGGAACCCAATGTGGATTAGGTAAGAAACGACAGTCAATAACCAAATCGGCTTCTGTGGGAACCCCATGCTTGTAACCGAACGACATGACCGTTGTTTGCATGAACTGTTCACTGTCTACATCGCTGAACACCTCAACCACCCGCGATTTCAACTCATGGACGATGAGGTCACCCGTATCGATTACTAAGTCTGCTGCCTGTCTGATGGGCTCCAACAACTCACGTTCCCGCTCAATCGCTTCAATAACCGAGTCACTGGTCACGCTCAGTGGGTGCCGCCGTCTGGTTTGGTCATACCTTCTGAGCAGTACCTCTGTTGGGGCATCTAGGAAGATGACATTCACGCGGGCTGCGGAGCTCCGAAAATTCTTTAAGAAGGTCAGCAGATCTTCTTGATGTTGATGAGAACCAGCAACCAACGCGACACGTTTTCCTAAGGAATCCGAAGGTGTAAGCACCTCAGCCGCGTTAGCAAGCAAGCTGGGCGGCAAATTATCGATTACCAACCACCCAAGATCTTCCAAAGTGTCGGCAACTGTTGAACGACCTGCACCCGACAGTCCTGCCACCACAACAAAATTGGGTGAATCACTCATTCCTAAAGGTTAGGTCTCTTGTTCACAACAAGTCACCGCTTCTTGCATACAAGCACCAAAAGTCGAGGGATATGCTGAGCAGCTCGATAGGCATCGTTGCGTTCGAGGAAGCCTTCAGGCGGTGCTGGTTCGAGCATTTGCTCCAGCGACAAGCCTCTCTCAGTGAGCGAATTCAAATAGACGCTTAGGGGTCGGTGAATGAACGGAATTCGAATTCCCAATTCAACTTCTTCGATAGTTTCTTGCTCTATTAGGTATTGGCCGATTCTCCAATACTGAGTTGATGTCTCCGGTGTGTGTTCTTCTACCCATCCGCTACCTGGCGTTTGTAAAAGCGGGTGGTTCAACAAGAAAACGAACCTTCCCCCCGGTCTTAAAACACGAGCTACTTCACTGATTGCTGTGCCCATCTCGCTTATGTGTTCGAAAACAAGGCATGCCACCGCCGCATCGAAGGACTCGCTTTGGAAAGGCAGCGCCGCGGCAGAAGCTTGGGCGTAATGTTCGCCAGCGGATCGCTCAACGGCTTTAGCCAGTTGAGCCCGTGAGCTATCTATTCCGAAAACGCCAGCGAGGTTCCCTGGTAAAGCTCGAGCTACCTGACCTTCTCCGCAACCAACGTCGAGGATCTTCTCGAAACCTACTGTGAGGTCTGCAACCAATGGGAGTATCTGCTCTTCGTATTCTGGGTCTACCCCATCAGTGAACTCACGTTGCCACCACGTCGCGTGAGATTCCCACAGATCCTCTGTCATGCTCGGCCCTGAGTCCGTTCATGAACGGCTACCGCGACAGCATTGGGGAGCCAGCTCAAAGCAAGTAAATCCTCAAGAGATGCTTGTTGAACTTTGCGAACTCCACCGAATTCTTTGACAAGGCGCTTTCGTCGCGCTTCCCCGAGACCTGCGATGTCATCAAGGACACTTCGGGTCATTCTCTTATTCCGAAGCTGCCGATGATAGGCGATTGCAAAACGGTGGCTCTCATCACGTATGCGCTGCAAGAGGTACAAAGCTTCCGAACCTCGCGGCACTTCAAGAGGCTCGCTCCGTCCAGGAAGAAATACTTCCTCAAACTGTTTTGCCAATGCAACCACAGGAATTTCATCTCTCAATCCCATTGATTCGAGAACGCGTACCGCTACTCCGAGTTGTCCTTTTCCGCCATCTACGACTAGCAGTTGTGGGGGGTAAGCGAATTTGGTGGCCCCAGTGGAAGGTAACTCTCTTTCCTCCAGATAATTCTTAAATCTCCGGGAGAGAACTTCTTCCATCGCCGCAAAGTCATCATTGCCTTCTACGTCGCGAATCTTGAATCGTCTGTACTCACTTTTCCGTGGCAAAGCATCCTCGAGAACCACCATAGAGCCAACGTAGTCAGTCCCTTGGAGGTGACTCATGTCATAACATTCGATACGCAACGGCGCGTTGGGTAATTCCAGATACCTCTGCAATTCTTCTAATGCTTTTGCTCGACTGTTGTGGTCAGTACCTCGTTTGAGTCGGTGCCGGGTAAATGATTCTCGAGCATTTTTGGTCGCTGTTTCGTGCAGCGCTCGCTTATGGCCCCGTTGAGGTATTCGAATCTCAACCCGAGACCCTCTTTGTTGAGTCAGCCATTCTTCGTATAACGATTTCCTTTGTGGCAGCGTCGGGACGAAGACATTCTTCGGCATCCCGATTGGATTGTCATCGTGATAGATGTCTTCGACTATTCGTGCAATCAAGTCTGGTTGCGTGACGTCCTCAACTTTGTCGACAATTGAGCCCCTCTGACCCATAACGCGACCTTTGCGCACAAAAAAGACCTGAACTGAGGCCTCTAGTTCGTCATCATGGACGCCAATGACATCGAAATCCTCATTCTTGGTGCCAGCAATTTGTTGCTTTTCAATTGCTTTCTTAACGCTAGATAGCCGGTCCCGATATCTGGCAGCTAATTCAAACTCTCTAGAACTGCTAGCAGACTGCATTCTGTTGTTTAAGTCTCGTAAGACTTCGTCAGTATCCCCTTCGAGAAAGCGAATCAAGTCGCTCACTAGATCTTCATAAGCCTGCTGGGATATTTCCCCGACGCAAGGCCCGGCGCACTGCTCAATGTGGAACAAAAGACAGGGTCGACCTAACCGCTGGTGCTCCGCCATCTTGTTGTCGCTACAAGTTCGAATTGGGAAAGTCCGCAATAAGAGATCCAACGTTTCTCTAATCGCATACGCGTGACCGAATGGACCGAAGTAACGATTTCCTCGTTTTCTCTTTCCTCGCATAACCATTGCTCGCGGCCATTCGTCTCGCAGGGTGATGGCCAAAAATGGGTAGGACTTATCATCGCGGAGACGCACGTTGAAGCGAGGTTGATGCCTCTGGATGAGGCTGTACTCCAACATCAAGGCGTCTACTTCAGTCGCAACTTCGACCCATTCCACAGATGTCGCTGTCGAAAGCATCTGCACAGTCCGTGGGTGAAGGTTTCGCGCGTCTTGGAAGTAGCTGTTTAGTCGACTCCGCAAGCTCTTGGCTTTACCGACATAAATGATGCGCCCAGCTTGATCCTTGAACTGGTAGCTACCTGGCTGGTCGGGGACCGAGCCAGACTCGGGGCGCAATGACATACCTAGAGGCTATTCACAAGAAACTCAGTCAGTTCGACAGGACCGGAGCGAGGAAGCGACCTGTGTGACTTGCTGACACTTTGGCAACCTTTTCAGGAACGCCACTGGCTACCACTAAGCCACCCCCATCTCCACCTTCAGGACCCATATCGATGATCCAATCAGCGGTCTTTATGACATCGAGGTTGTGTTCTATGACTACGACGGTATTGCCTTGATCTACCAGCCTGCTTAACACTGTCAACAACCTACGGATATCTTCGAAATGAAGGCCTGTTGTAGGTTCGTCCAGAATGTAAATGGTGTGCCCAGTCGGTCGTTTAGCCAATTCGCTTGCAAGCTTTACGCGTTGCGCTTCCCCGCCCGAAAGGGTCGTCGCCGGTTGCCCAAGCCGGATGTAACCCAATCCGACATCAACGAGAGTCTGCATGTGGCGCGCTATCGGAGGTTGCGCTGAGAAGAACTCCAATGCCTCTTCGCACGGCATGTGTAACACATCGGCAATAGTCATCCCCTTGAACCGCACTTCAAGGGTTTCTCGGTTGTATCGGGCTCCTTTGCAGACTTCACAAGGCACGTAAACATCGGGGAGGAAATGCATTTCGATCTTTATGGTTCCATCGCCCGAACAAGCTTCACATCTCCCGCCTTTGACGTTAAAGCTAAATCTGCCCGGAAGGTAGCCCCTCACCTTCGATTCGTTAGTTGCTGCGAACAACTTTCGGATACTGTCGAAAGCCCCCGTGTAGGTCGCTGGGTTCGAACGAGGGGTTCGCCCAATCGGTGACTGATCAATGTCGATGACCTTGTCCAAAGCTTCCCAACCGTCAAGGGCGGTGTGTAATCCTGGTACTTCTTTAGATTTGTAGATCTTTTGCATCAATGACTTCCGGAGAATTTCGTTTATGAGGGTGCTCTTGCCGGAACCTGAAACTCCTGTTATTGCTACGAAGCAACCAAGTGGAATCTCAACATCTATAGATCTGAGATTGTTTTCTCGCGCCCCATACACCACCAAGGACTCCTGAAGCGGCTCTCTGCGTGATGCAGGTATTTCAATTTCGCGAATTCCCTTTAGGTACTCGCCCGTAACTGAACCCTTGACATCTTTTAATCCGCGAACTGGGCCGCTATAGATGATTTCGCCACCGTGTTCTCCAGCCCCAGGCCCAATATCGACAACCCAGTCAGCTTCGACGATCGTTTCCTGATCATGTTCAACGACAAGAACCGTGTTCCCTAGATCTCTTAAGTGTTGCAAAGTCTCGATTAGGCGTCGATTATCCCGCTGATGCAACCCAATCGAAGGCTCATCTAGAACATACAAAACACCTTCAAGACCGCTTCCGATTTGACTAGCCAGTCGAATCCGTTGAGCTTCCCCACCAGCGAGCGTCGCTGCAGATCGATTCAAAGTCAGATAGTCCAATCCGACGTCCAATAGGAAGTTCAGTCGGGCATCGATTTCCTTGACGATGGGGGCGGCAATGATCGTTTCTCTTTCGCTGAGAGACAAGCCGTCGATGATTTTGGCTGCTTCGCCTATCGAGACTGAACAAAGCTCATAGATGTTGTGGCCTGCTACCCGAACTGCAAGGGAAACCTCGTTGAGCCGCGCCCCATCACACGTGCCGCAGGGAACTTCTCTCATGTACCCCTCGATACGGTCACGTGAGTGGTCACTATCTGTATCGGCGTGACGGCGCTGCAAAGTTGGTATGACCCCCTCCCAGTGGGTTGTGTAACTCCGACTGCGGCCGTACCTATTTCTGTAACGCACCGTAAAGGTTCTATTTTGAGGGCTTCCATAAAGCAGCAACTTTTTTTGCTTAGCTGTCAACTTGGACCAAGGCTTGTCCACAGGAATATCGAACTCTTCACCGGTAGCCCTCAGCAAACGGCCGTACCACCTACTCGCGCCTGTAGCGAAGGGTGCTATCGCCCCATCCTCAATACTGAGGTCACTGTTGGGGACAATTAACTCAGGATCCACTTCAAACCTGGTTCCTAGCCCATCACAGGTGCCGCAAGCCCCATAGGGGGAGTTAAAGGAAAAGTTCCTTGGAGCAAGTTCTTCGAAGGAACGGCCGGTAGTCGGCGAAAATAAATGCTGACTGTAGGTGAGTAACTGCGGATCTTCATCCTCCGGCATGAGTTCAACCCAAACATGTCCGTCAGCCAACAAGAGCGAAGCTTCGATCGATTCTGTCAGTCGCTGCTCTATGCCTTCCCTAAGGACGAGACGATCAACTATCACTTCGATGTCATGATTCACATATCGATCAAGTCGTTCTTCTGGCAACACATCGGTCTCAGCCAGATCGACAATCTCCCCATCCACTCGAGCCCGCACGTAGCCCTGCGAGGCAAGATCGGCCAGAAGCGTGTGATATTCACCTTTCCGTCCACGAACCACAGGGGCAAGGACCTGAAATCGACTTTCGGTTCCTAACCTCAGAATCCGATCGACAATTTCTTGTGGAGTCTGACGTTGCACCACTTCGTCTGTTTCAGGGTCATGTTGTATTCCAACCCTTGCGTACAAGAGCCTCAGGTAATCGTAAACCTCGGTGATTGTCCCCACAGTCGAGCGAGGGTTTCTGCTGGCACTTTTCTGATCAATCGAAATAGCTGGTGAAAGCCCCTCCAAAAAGTCGACATCAGGTTTATCCATCTGTCCCAAAAATTGTCGAGCGTACGCCGAGAGGGACTCCACATAACGTCTTTGCCCTTCAGCGTAAATCGTGTCGAAAGCGAGCGAAGATTTGCCGCTGCCTGACAACCCCGTAAATACGATCAACTGGTCGCGTGGTAGATCAACATCAATGTTGCGAAGATTATTTTCTCTCGCTCCTCGGACGATTAATTGATCTCCCATTGTGCTGGGAGCCTATCCCGACCCCATCTGTTAGATGGGGAGCGAAGCCCAAATCGAATCAGATCATGACCACTGACCTGAGCACCTCACCGCGTTCCATTTTGTGAAAAGCATTCTCGACTTCTTCAATACCTATTTTCTCCGAGACAAACCGGTCTAGCTGAAGGCGGCCCTGTAAATACAAGTCAATCAGCATGGGGAAATCTCGAGATGGCAAACAGTCTCCGTACCAAGAGCTCTTAAGTGCTCCTCCCCTGCCGAATACCTCGATGAGGGGCAAATCGATGCGCATCTCGGGGTTTGGGACCCCTACCAGTACGACTGTGCCAGCTAGGTCTCGCGCAAAAAAAGCCTGTTCGTAGGTAGCAGGGAGGCCAATCGCCTCAATAGCCACATCCACGCCATTTCCTTCGGTTAAGGCTCGGACTGCCTCAATGACCTCATCGTTGGTCATGTCTGAGGAGTTGATCGCATGTGTCGCTCCGAAATCCTTGGCCCATTCAAGTTTTTGGTTATCTAAATCAATAGCGATAATCGTACGAGCTCCGGCAATTCGGGAGCCTTCAATCGCTGCGTCACCGACACCTCCACATCCCCAAACCGCAACCGTGTCGCCTCGGGTGACGCCTCCCGTGTTCAGGGCTGCGCCAAGTCCCGCCATCACTCCACAGCCAATCAATCCGGCTACTTCGGGCTCTGCAGCAGCATCTACTTTCGTTGCTTGCCCAGCTGCGACCAAAGTCTTTTCAGCAAATGCCCCAATACCTAAAGCGGGTGAGAGATCTACCCCATCGACCGTCATTTTTTGTTGCGCGTTGTGAGTGGAAAAGCAGTATTGAGGCCTACCTCGCAGACAACTCCGACATTCACCGCAGACAGCACGCCAGTTGAGGATCACAAAGTCGCCCTCTTCAACGTTTCCTACCCCTTGGCCGACTTGGCTAACAACTCCCGCTGCCTCATGGCCTAGGAGAAAGGGAAACTCATCATTGATTGCCCCTTCGCGGTAGTGGAGGTCCGTATGGCAGACACCGCATGCTTGTACATCAACCACAACTTCCCCTGGACCTGGGTCAGGTACATGGATTGTTTCAACAGAAACTGGAGTTCCTTTGCTTCGGGCAATCACCCCGCGCACTTCATGTGCCATGACTAAGCCCCCCCCTTTGGTTCACTGTTCGCGATGGCGTCATCGCCCTGGTGGCAACCTAGTCGCCAAGGCGCTAGGCAGCCACAGTTAGCAGAACCAGTAGGCCACTCAACTGGTCGCGTCGCGTAGGTCGCGTCGCAATTCTCTAATTTCGTCTCTCAACCGCGCTGCATACTCAAAGCGAAGATCCTCGGCTGCTTCTTCCATTTCGAGCTCTAAGGAATGTATAAGGCGATGCAAGTCATCCTCAGGGAGCTCAGCTAAGTCTTTCCGGGCCTGCTCATCAGGCCGCAATCGACCCGACACCAACTTCTCTGGAACGGGTGCTCCCTCTTCTTGCCCTCGAAGAACCAACAAGATATCTGTCACTGCCTTCCGAATAGTTTGAGGGTCGATCCCATTCTCTAAGTTGTAGGCCTGTTGAAGCGCTCGCCTCCGATTTGTTTCTCCGATCGCAATCTGCATCGAATCGGTAACGTTGTCGGCGTACATAATTACTTGCCCGTCAACGTTTCGAGCTGCTCTACCGATCGTTTGGATTAGTGAAGTCTGACTTCTCAGAAACCCTTCTTTGTCCGCATCAAGGATCGCGACTAGGGAAACTTCCGGCAAGTCCAACCCCTCTCGTAAGAGGTTGATCCCCACCAGCACATCAAACTCACCTAATCGAAGATCTCTCAGGATCTCTATTCGCTCAATAGTGTCGATTTCACTGTGTAAATACCTAACCCTGACCCCTAGCTCCAATAGATAGTCGGTCAGGTCTTCTGACATCTTTTTCGTCAAGGTAGTAACCAAGACCCGATCACCACGCCCCACTGTGGTCTCGATCTGGTCTATGAGGTCATCGATCTGTCCCCGAGTCGGTTTGACGATTACTTCAGGATCAACCAGACCAGTGGGCCTAATTATTTGTTCGACCACCTGATCACTGACGTCGATCTCATAAGCACCAGGAGTCGCCGAAAGGAAGACAACTTGATTAAGACGTTCCATGACTTCATCGAATCGCAGCGGCCGATTATCGCGTGCCGATGGAAGACGGAACCCATGTTCAACCAACGTGTCCTTACGGGATCGATCACCGGCGAATTGACCGTGAAGCTGAGGGACTGCCACGTGGCTTTCGTCCACAACCAATAGGTAATCCTCGGGAAAAAAATCAAGAAGACTGTAGGGGGGTTCATCGAAGGTTCGGCCATCTAAATGCATTGAATAGTTTTCGATGCCATTGCAGTACCCAACTTCTTGGAGCATCTCAAGGTCATATTCAGTTCGCATTCGGAGCCGCTGTGCTTCCAGCAGCTTGTTCTCTGATTCGAACGACGCTAGGCGCTGCTGAAGTTCGGCTTCGATGTCACTGATCGCTCGGTGGACCGTCGCACCGTCGGTGACGTAGTGACTGGCAGGAAACACCGTTACTTCCTCCATCTCCGCCAGCCGCTCACCGGTAACCGGGTCTACTTTGGCTATCCGCTCGACATCGTCTCCGAATAGCTCTATACGGACTACGAATTCTTCATATGCCGGATGTATTTCTAGAGTGTCCCCGCGTACGCGAAATTTTCCCCGCACAAGGTTCATATCGTTTCTCTCGTATTGCATGTCGATCAGCCGTCCAAGAACATCTCGTTGGTTATGGGTCTCCCCCACTCGCATGTAGAGCATGTGCTCGAGGTAAGCATCAGGTGGGCCGAGGCCATAAATCGCTGACACTGAGGCAACCACAATCACGTCCCGTCGCGTAAGTAGAGCGGCCGTGGCTGAATGTCTGAGACGGTCGATCTCATCGTTTATCGACGAGTCTTTTTCGATGTAGGTATCAGAGGCCGGCATATAGGCCTCCGGTTGGTAATAGTCGTAGTACGAAACAAAATATTCGACGCGATTATCCGGAAAGAACTCTCGGAATTCATTGGCTAATTGTGCTGCTAGAGATTTATTCGGAGCGAGGACGAGGGTAGGTCTTTGAACCTTTTCTATGGTCCAAGCAATAGTCGCACTCTTGCCTGAACCAGTGATTCCCAAAAGCGTCTGGAATCGCTGGCCCGCCTCGACGCCTTCCGAAAGTCGTTGCACCGCAGCGGGCTGGTCTCCGGCGGGACTGAAGTCCGAAACGACACGAAAAGGATGCGCTGCAGTTGGCATCGTCCGCTCTTCAGAAGTCACGAGAAACAGCTTAGGAACTGATTAGCTACACAAAAGGACGTATGTGACGGTTTCAAAAAATTTGTCGAACTTTAGGGATTTCTTGTTTCATTCACACTCATCGCCCCAACTATGGGTATCCTCCGCGCTGAGTGGCAAACACGAGCATTTAGCGTCGACACTCACGAGGCAAACATGAGCGACGAATCCATAGACGAAGAAAACGAAGATATAGAACCAGATCCAGAACTCATCGACGAGGAAATCGATGAGGAAATTGAGATCGACTTAGAGGCCGACGGCCTCTTAGGCGACGATGAAGATGATTCAGACGAAGAGAACAAGGAGATCCCAGCTGGAGCACGTCCTGCTACCGATGAAGACGATGATGAAGACGACGATGACGAGGTTGAGGCTGACCTCGACACCATTCTGAAAGAACGACTCTCATCGGCTGACGAAGAAGATGAAGAAGACGAAGAAGACGAAGGTGTTATCACTACAGCTGAAGGTGATCGAATACCTGGCAAACAAGAAGACGAAATTCTATGTGAAGGGTGCTTCCTGCTCGTCAAAGAATCGCAATACGACATGCGTGAGAATGTTGCTAGCTGTCCTCACTGCGGCACTCAACTTGACGTGTAAAGACTGGGTGGGGACATGAAACTCGATGGAAAAGTCACTGTCATAACTGGAGCTGCGAGCGGTATCGGTGCCGCGTGCGCACAGGCGTTCTCTGCGGTCGGCGCTCGAGTAGCCATCGTTGATGTCGACTCTGAGGGCGCTAAACGGGTAGCTGACGGTATCAACGGTATAGCTATCCACTGCGACCTTGGAGATGCTTCAGCCATTGAGGCGATGGTTGATCAAGTGGAAACAGAACTCGGACCGACGGACATTTTGTTCAACAACGCTGGGATTGGTTCCGGATCTGGAGTTTTTGATAGCCCAATAGAAGAATGGCAACGCCAGTGGGACGTCAACTTAATGTCTCATGTTCACGCGGTGCGCGCTGTTCTCCCCGGGATGCTCGATCGCGGCGAAGGTTACCTGCTTCACACCGCGTCGATGGCCGGCATCCTTTCCTCACACGGCAATCTTCCCTATGCAGTGAGCAAACATGCCGTTGTCGGCTTAGCGGAATGGCTCGCCTTTACCTATGCTCATCGCGGAATTGGTGTTTCCCTGCTAGCTCCACTAGCGGTCAGGACGCCAATGTTGGGTGATGCTGCCGGTGGTGAATGGGCTTCACAGGCCGGGGGTCCGATCAAAGAACCAAGCGAAGTAGCACAACAGGTCTTGGATGCTGTTGTTGAGGATCGGTTCTTAGTCTTGACAGATCAAATAGCGCAAACCTGGATGGAGAGGAAGACCGCAGACCCTGACCGATGGCTTCATGGTATGAATCGACTCCAACAGCGCCTAGAGGGCACGGACAACCCCGCTCTTCCATCCGATTAGCGTATCTAGTGCTCTTTCAGTCTTAGGACCTCACCGATGCCCTCTGACGGCCTCATGTGGATACCTGTGACCCTTGGCGCTACGGCAGCCCAAGTCGTTCGAACAGCTCGACAACATGAACTGCGTCTTTATCTAACTTCCCTTGGCGCCGCCTACGTCAGATTTCTATTTGCTTGGCCGCTAGCACTGTTATTAGTGGGCGTTACCTGGATATTCATGCCCCAACGGATTGAAATTCCACCCACCTTTGCCCTCTGGACGATAAGCGCCGCTCTTGTTCAAGTAACGGGAACTGTTCTCCTACTAAACGCCTTTCGGGCGAGAGACTTTGCAATCGGTACCGTTTATTCAAAGGCCGAAGTGATCCTCGTCGCCGCCGGGTCAGCTCTTTTTCTAGGCGAATCTCTCGAACCGTTGGGATGGTTGGGTGCAGCGGCAGTCCTACTCGGCGTGTTGCTTCTCGCTGCAACGTCAGGTCTAGGAATCGCGTTGCGCCGGTGGGGCGACCCGGCTGCTTGGTACGGCATCATGGCTGGCTTCTTTTTTGCGCTATCAGCGATAGGTATTCGTGGCGCCTCGACTTCCCTATCGGGAGGTGACGTATGGCATAAAACCTGTGTGACTTTGCTGGCGCTGTTAACAGCACAGACCGCTCTTTATGGACTGTTCTTGGGGCTAACTAACAAAGAACAACTCATAGAGATCTGGAAACATCGACGTCATTGTTTCCAAGTCGGGCTACTAAGTTTCGCTGGCACAACCGGATGGATCGCCGCGATGACGCTCACCACAGCAGCAAAGGTAAGAACATTAGGCCAACTAGAGATTGTTGCAGCTTTCTGTATTTCGTTGGTGCGGTTCAAAGAAGAGCATCACTATCGCGACTACCTAGGAAGTGCATTGGTGTTACTTGGAATTTTGCTAGTCGTGGGACTCGGTTGACCCAGCAAATCACTCCATAGTGTGGTGTCGAGCCGAACTATTCCTCTAGGGGTTCAGGAGTTGGTTCTGTCTCGGGCAGGCTCGTGGCCCATCTCAAAGCTGAAGTTATTTGTGGCTCAAGTTCGTTCAATGTAACCGAATTGTCGATCACAAAGTCCGCGACCTCCAGACGCTTCTCGCGCGCTACTTGGGCCTTAATTCGAGAACGAGCGTCCTCCTCGGTGAATCCGCGATATTCGATTAACCGTTGTACCGAGATTTCTGGAGGTGTATCCACCACAAGAATTCCACTTACGACGTACCTCGGAGGTCCACCAGCAATAATTCCTTCGACAAGCAAGGGGATGTCTAACACCAACAAGTTTTCGCTGTCCGCTTGTTCTCGTATCCGGTTTCGAATCTCCTTATTCACCGGAGGGTGAACAATCTCGTTGAGTCGTTTAAGGGAATCTTTATCGTTGAAGACCAGCCCAGCGATCGCTTGACGATTAAGAGTTTCGTCTTCGTTCAAGATGTCTTTACCGAAATGTTTCACCATTTCGGAATAGACAATTTGTCCAGGCTGTTGCAGTTCTTTGACGATTTGGTCGGCGTCGATCAGGATGGCGCCACGGTCAACGAAGCGGTCAGAGACTGTGCTCTTTCCGCTACCGATGCCACCGGTTAACCCGATGACTATCACCTCGTTGCCTACGCTTCCTCTGCCGGAGACTTAGCCTCGTCTTCTTCCGGAGTTTCATCGGTGTTGCCTTCGGTCTGACCTGGATCCTCATAGTCAGCAACCGCTTGACGATAAGCCTCTTCTCCGTGCTCTTCGTAGTACTCACGCCACGCCCGCTCGGCTTCGGATTCTTCACCTTCCGCCGGAGCTTCATACTCAAACTCGCCAATGAAATTACCGGCTTCGTCGTATGCATGTTCACCGAAAGCCTCTTGGTATTCGGCAGCGACTACCCCGCCTTCAGCGGCTTGCTTAATGGACAAGCTGATTCTGCGCCTTTGTAAATCGAGGTCAATAATCTTGACCCACAATTCTTCCCCAGGTGTGACTACCTGCTCTGGTAACTCCACGTGGTGCGCTGACATCTCAGATATGTGCACTAATCCTTCAATACCATCGCCAACTTGAACAAAAGAGCCGAACGGCACAAGCTTCGTGACTCGGCCGTACACCAATTCTCCAACCTTATGACCGTCAGCAAATTCTTGCCAAGGGTCTTGTTGAGTTGCTTTCAATGACAGCGAGATTCGTTCTCGCTCACGATCAACTTCTAGTACCTCGACATCAACTTCGTCACCTACCGTCACAACCGAATTTGGGTGATCAACATGCTTCCATGACAACTCTGAAACATGGATCAGGCCATCCATTCCACCCAAGTCGACGAAAGCACCGAAACTAACAACCGACGAGACGACACCACTCCGCTTTTCTCCCGGTTGGAGATTGTCGAGGAATTCTTCTCGCTGTTCTTTTTGTGTTTCTTCCAACCATGCGCGGCGAGATAGCACCACGTTGTTTCGATTCTTATCCAACTCAATGATTTTGGCCTCAAGCTCCATACCGATGTATGGGTCAAGGTCTCGGACTCGGCGAAGTTCGACAAGGGAGGCAGGCACGAAACCACGAAGGCCGATATCAATAATCAGTCCGCCCTTCACGACCTCTATAACTGGTCCCGAAACAACCCCATCCGATTCTTTGATCTCTTCAATCCTGCCCCAAGCCTTCTCGTATTGAGCTCGTTTTTTGGAAAGGACCAGACGTCCATCTTGATCTTCTTTTTGTAGGACAAGCGCTTCTATTTCTTCTCCCAAATCAACGACTTCTGAAGGATCGACTGCGTTCCGAATCGAAAGTTCGCGGCTAGGTATAACGCCTTCGGATTTGAAGCCGATATCAAGCAAGACTTCATCACGATCAATTCGAACAACAGTGCCTGTAACTAGGTCACCATCTTCAAACTCGACGATGGTTCCGTCTATAGCGTCGGCAAAGGACATCTCGCCAAGGTCGTTTTCGACGATGGTTCGAGGGATATATTCACCGGCATCAGTAAAGCTGCCGAATTCCGTGGTATCAGACACAAGGTTTTGCTCTAGGTAGACGATACGGCGTGTCAGTGGCAGAGCTCCCACCCGACACGGCGTCCTAGGCTACACGGCTCGCAGCGGGAAGCATCTCTAGTCTCAGTTCTAAATGTCATTACCGGGAAAATTGTTACGGTCGACGAGCCAACAAAAGCAGTTCGGCATGGTCAACATCTAGCGAATCGGCAGTCCAGTCCTCCCCTGAATGGACACTTCGAACCGTCAATGGTTCGAGGCCAGCTGCCTGCGCCATGAGCCACAATTCTCTCGGTGTGAAACAAGTAGTCCAAAGATCTGCCGTTATTTCGTGGCCTGTCGGATCCTTGATCTCAGTGACCTCATGGCGTGTTCCAGTCATCACATCGAAATCACTGAGATCACTGTGAGCATGTCTAATTTGAAAATAGGCGGAGAACGCTGCCAACAGCAGTCGGCACCCCGGTTTTAACGCTCGAGTCATCCCGGCAATCACAGATTGATCGCCAACTAGATTTATCGGGTCTGACGCGGCCGGCCCGCCCTGAAGCCCGAAAGCGCCCTCGCAAAGTGAAATCACTCCGTCAAACTCTTCGGTGAACTCAAGTTTTCTTGCGTCAAGGCGCTGAAAAACTACCAAATCTTCGAGACCTTCTTCGGCCGCTGAGCTATTCCCAAGATCAACGAACCGTTGCGAGATGTCTACTCCGACACATCTAATACCTCGCCGAGCTAGTTCCAGAGAGTGACGGCCGGGTCCACAGCCCACATCCAACACCTGTTGTCCAGGCTCGAGGAGCAAATGCGAAATTACGTGGTCTACCTCTCGTTTCGTGTTCTGAGTAAATGAATAGCGAAGGTACGCCTCCTGTAAGTGGTCAGCCACTGGTTCAAACCAATGTGTTTCGCTACCTTCCGAAGCCACTCGTCAGGCTTTCGCCTGTGCCCAAGTCGGACCGGTAGCCAGGTTGACTTCAAGTGGCACACGTAAATCTGCCGCCCCGCTCATCTGTTCAACCGTCATATCCTGAACATCTTGATACTCATCAGGGTGCACTTCGAGAATCACTTCGTCATGGACTTGAAGCACTAGCCGACTCTGGGCCTTCATTTCTGTCAAGGATCGGTCAATGCCTACAAGAGCAATTTTGAAGATGTCTGCAGCTAAGCCTTGAATAGGCGCATTCATTGCTTGTCGTTCTGCTGCCTGGCGAACTCGAAAGTTCGACGCTGCGAGGTCGGGTATAGGTCGACGACGCCCAAAGATAGTTTCGGTATACCCAACTTCCTTTGTCTTCTTTACAACATCATCCATAAAGGATCTGACTGCTGGAAACGCCTCAAAATAAGAATCAAGGATCTCTGATGCTTCGCTTGTGCCGATTCCAAGGCGTTGACCTAAGCCGTAGGCTTCCATTCCATAGGCGAGGCCATAGCTCACCATCTTCGCTCGCGAGCGTTGATCAACGTTGACCTCCTCAAGATCAACCCCGAAGATCGAAGCTGCGGTCGCATTATGGATGTCTTGCCCCGATTCGAACGCTTCAATCAAGCCAGGGTCTTCAGCAAGGTGAGCGATAACTCTCAGTTCTATCTGGTTGTAATCAGCAACCAGGAAGTCATATCCGGTTTGCGGAACGAACGCTTTCCGAAATTCCCTCCCTAGAGGTGTTCGCACGGGAATGTTGTGGAGATTTGGGTCCTCTGAACTCAAGCGACCAGTCCGCGCAACTGTCTGATTGAAGGTCGCTCGAATGCGACCGTCATCATTGGTGACTTCGAGTAAACCTTGCCCGTAGGTTGAGCGCAGCTTTTCAACTTCTCGATATTCGAGTAGTAGCCCTACCACTTCATGTTGATCACGGATCTTCTCAAGGGATGCTGCGTCCGTCGAATACCCGGTCTTCGTTTTCTTTTGCGGAGTTAGTTCCAACTCTTCGAACAACACCTCGCGAAGCTGTTTCGTTGAATTGACATTGAATTCACGTCCGGCAAGGCCATGGATCGCAGATTCGAGTCGTTGGACTTCGCTGACTAGATGGTCGCGCATCCGAGTTAGCTCTTTAACGTCTACGCCTACCCCAATATCTTCCATACGAGACAGGACGGAGATAAGTGGCCGTTCAAGTTCCTCATAGAGCCATGTCATTGAACGTTCCTCGATGAGTTTTAGCATTGTGGGTGCCAAACGGCTTACTGCCAGTGCATCCCTCGCGATGTCAAGAAACAGATTCTCTCCGCTGCCTCCGAGGTCTAGCTGGCCGGAATTCGCTGTTTCGCTGCGAACAAGCTCTTCTCGGCAGTACCGCATCAACAAATCGTCGAGGACATATCTACCTCCCGACGGGTCAAGCAGATATCCAGCGATTGCTGTATCAACGCGCAGGCCCTCCCCAACCAGACCAAGCTGACGTAGGCCCCTAGTGAGATCCTTTGCGTTATGTGTGTCAAAGCCGATACCACCGTGGGCGGTGAAGCTACTCAAGGCAGCTATAAGGTCGGCGTTCTGTAATAGCTCGTGTTCAATGACCAACACTTCAGCGGTCTCAGAATTTTGGAGTACAGCGAGCGCTATTAAGGAACCATCTTCATCGGCTATCCACCCAAGCGACAACGGTTGGGTCTGCTCTTTCATCGGAATCAATGCGGCGATGCATTCTTCGGGAGAAGTCGCATGTACCAACTCTGCTTCCAACACGGCGGTTTGGGAATCAAGGGTCGGCAGCGCATCGTCCAAGATTTCGCTTAACCGCTCGTACAAGGAGTTGAACTCTAAGAGTTCGAAAAGGCGCCGAACCTCTTTGACATCTACCGCACCCCAGCCGATGGAACTTCTATCAAAGTCAACAGGAGCGTCCTTTCGTAAGACCATCGCATCAACATTTCTTCTCGCCCGATCTTCGAACTCATTCAAATTTTGTCGCAATTTGGGCGTCTGCTCGTCTGCGTGTTTAAAGATTCCATCCAAGCCTCCATATGCATTAATTAGCTTGGCGGCAGTCTTCTCTCCAACTCCTGGCACTCCTGGGAGATTGTCGGACGGGTCACCGCGAAGCGCTGCGTACTGTGGGTACAGATCGGGAGTGACACCGGTCCTTTCAGCAATGCCAGCTTCGTCATAAAGGGCGTAATCGCTGACGCCTCTTCGGTTATATAGAACCTTTATCAGGGGATCTCGGACCATCTGATAGATATCTCGATCTCCAGTGACGATGATCGCTTCATCGCCTGCCTCGGCTACCTCTGTGGCAATAGTCGCCAGCACGTCATCAGCTTCAAAACCAACTAGATCGACGGCCGGCACCTTCAACGCGGCTAGAACTTCTCGAACTAGATCGAACTGCTGGATCAACAATTCGGGTGTTGGATCACGTTGAGCCTTGTACTCCGGCAGCATTTCGTGCCGGAAAGTTGGTTCCGGTCGATCGAAAGCAACCACGATGCCATCAGGTTCCTGGTCTTTAATCAGATTAAGCAACATTGACGTGAATCCGAATACCGCGTTTGTTACTTGGCCCGATGCCGTCGCCATATCTGTCGGCAACGCGAAGAAAGCCCTATACGTTAGAGAATTACCGTCTAGCAAAAGAACCTTGGCCACATCGGCAACCCTAGGCCCCCAGACACTTCAAGCGGCTGACCTTTGACCTCCTTGATGAAACGCCGAAGCTACGGAACTAAATCTCCCGAGATGATTCGGTTAGCAACATCAAGCATGGACGATCGCTGACTCATGGCAGTCTTCTGAACAAAGGCGAATGCATCTGCTTCCGTTAGACCATGCTGGTCCATAAGCACCCCTTTAGCACGATCCACGGCCTTGCGAACCTCTAGCTTTTCTTCTAATTCACGCACTGTGGCATCCAGTTGCAATATTTCTTCAAACCGACCCAGCGCCACTTCAATGGCAGATACGAGTTCTTCGCGCTGAAAAGGTTTAACCAAATACGACAAGACACCAGCGTCTCTAGCTTCTTCGATGAGATGCCGTTGACTGAAAGCCGTCAGAATGACCACAGCGGCCTTTCGGTCAGCAGATACCTCCCTGGCAGCCGCCAAACCATCCATTCCAGGCATCTTTATGTCGAAAACACATAGGTCTGGTGAATGTTCTTGAACCATTTGTACGGCCTCGTCGCCGCGTCCAGTTTCACCAACGACTACGTAGCCCTCTTCTTCCAGCATTTCGCGCAGATCGAGCCGAATGATGGCCTCATCTTCTGCTATGACAACGCGTTTCGGCAACGGATTCCTCGTGGATCGCGAGACAAGAAGCCTCTGGAGTGGGCCCTATAACCCTAGCGAATTAGAGCTATGTCACTCCGCTACAAGACCTCTATCAATTCAATCGGCCAGTAATACGGTCAAGTAGTGAGTCTGCCTGCCCTTCTAGCTGACCAAGGCGGGCAACCAACTGATTGCGCTGTTGACCTATCACGTCGGCATGTCGCGCTGCTCGTTGGTGGGTTCTTTCAGAAATTGGCGTCTCAGACACTAAAGCGTAAAGTCTCGCCGTTTCAGCCTCCTCAGACAAGTGAGCAAACTGTTCTTCAAGCAACACTAATTCAGCTCGCAAATTAGCTATTTGCTCACTCGTTCGGCGGAGTTGCCGCTCTACAGTCCGAATTGACATGGGGCAGAAAACCTAGCTGACAAAGCCTGCGTTTCCTACATTGAGGCTTTAGGGCTTCTTCCCGACACACCTGGTAAGGATGCCTGGCACAAAATCAGTAACTTCCACATCCACGAATCCTGCTGATCGGAAATAGTTCTCACATTCAGCGCGAGTGTGGGCCCGTCCTTGGCTCCCGCAAATCAGTTCATTCATACCCCACATGGCTGCGTCGACTGGGCTCTTGCGATCGTCAGCGAGCATCTCTCCAATGAGGTGCATCTCACCTCCTGCCTCTAGAGCACGGAAAGCCCTAGCCACGACACCTCCAATGACCTCACCGTCGTAGATAGGCATATTGCTAGCCATCACAACTACATCTACCGGTGACGGAAACTCCCCCTCAGTGAAATCAGCGCCTACCGTTGAAACACGATCCTGAACGCCGGCATCGTTGATGTATTCCTGAGTCGCTACAACAACGGGCGGCAAATCCAGCACCGTTGCCTTAAGCCCCTCGAACTGTTCTACCGAGGTGATGCTGTAGGCACCTGACCCACC
>JAYZKK010000038.1:0-7917 GCA_036163555.1 Actinomycetota bacterium | reverse complement strand
TCTCCGGTCCGATGACGTGGACTATGCCCTGACCGGGATGACCCATTGGGTACAGCTGGATACCGAACTCCTCACAGTTATCTCTTAGTACCTCAACCTGTTTTTTGCTGATCTCATCTGCAATCGGAAGATGAATATTTTCGGTAGGGACATTGTGATCCTCAGTAGCTACCGTCAAATCGGGTCGGCGGACATTTCTGCCGTTCATTCTCAAACCATCGAAAGCCTGCGGGGAAGTCACCTCATGAATGAGGTGAAGGTCTATGTACAACAGATCGGGCAGGCCGTCACCACTCCGTACTACGTGGCGTTCCCATACCTTGTCGCTGAGGGTCTTACCGGACATCTAGATCCTTTAGTTTCGTGCTACTGCCCACTAGGGCACTACATCACTGTGTCAGTCGGTGCCTGCCTCGGTCCAGTTGGACTTTGTCAAGACATCTGTGATTGCAGACAAAAGCGCCTCTCGAAACGCTTGAGGCTTACCAACGCAGGCCGTGTGGCTGCCCTCAACTTCATGACTAGTTGCCCCCGGAATCACTTCAAGCATCTCACGCTGTCGCGATACCGGCACAACCTCGTCGCTCGTGGTTATGACCGCCGAGACAGGAACATCGATCGTCCGAAGCCAGCGTCGACTGTCGAACAATCCGATGCGGTGACCAGCCTGAATTAGTTTCAGAGGATCATGCCGACGTAACTCGCCGATGGCCCATTGGCGGAGGTCTTTACCTGATTTCCCTGTGAGGAGCTGACTACCAATAAGTTGACGTAATGCCTTAGGGATTACCTTCGCTGCTTGAGCCAAGGTGCCGATCACTGCGAATCGAACATGGTCCTGTTTTGTAGTGCTGAAAGAAGCCGCCGTTGCGCACATCACAAGACCTAATACTCGCTTCGGATGTCGTCTCCAGATGAGTTGAGCTATTGGCCCGCCCATTGAATATCCGACAGCTATGACACGGTCTATTCCGAGTTCGTCGAGAAGGGCGACAGCGTCATCAGCACAATCGGTTAAACGAAAAGGTCTTTGTGAACGGATGCCGCGACCGTGGCCACGATGATCCAAAGCGACCAAACCGTACTTACCGTCTAACGCTGAGTAGCTGCTGTACCAATTGAGGTCAGCCGTTGCCGTCCAGCCATGAAGCAACAGAATTGTTGGAGCGCCAGGCGGGGCTTCCACTACTCGGGCGAAGGTACGTCCCCGGCCCGGCAGTTCATAGTGACGTCCTCGCGGTAGAACCAGACGGTTTTGTTGATCGTCCTGCTGTGATGCTTCTCTGGGAGCAATCGCTGCGTCGCCACTCATCGAAAATCTTTATGCCTCGATCGCGATGATCTCGACGGACAAAGAACCTGCCCCCGCTTCGTACTGGACAACTTGGCCGACGACACCACCCTCAAGAGCTTGACCCATAGGAGAACCAGGGGAAATAACTTCCATGCCGTCAACGCGTTCCTCTATGGAACCGAAAAGATATTTTTCTGTTGTCTCGTCACCTTCGAACCGGATTTCCACCACGACACCTGGGTTGACCGAATCGCTCGAGGATTGCTCGACGATTTCACAGTTCTCGAGGACCGAAGTGAGATGAAGAATCCGCCCCTCCATTTTCCCTTGCTCCTCTTTTGCAGCGTGGTAATCGCCGTTTTCCGATAGATCGCCAAGCAACCGCGCCTGTTCGATCTTGTCGGCAATGTCGATCCGACCGCGGGTTGTGAGATCTTTGAACTCAGCGGCGAGACGAGCATGGGCTTCAGGAGAAAGGTGTTGCAATTCAGCCACCCCTAAAGCGTACCGAATTCGGCTTGAGGTGTGAACTGCACCCTAGGTTTCTGCCAGCAGTTCAGTAATCAGTTTGACGTGACGCTCGAAGTTGCCGACAATAGAGGTTGTGAGGGCATACCTGACCGCCATCATTATTTCGTAGCGCACACGTTTAACGTGTGCGCTTATTGACCGTCCCTCGGGGGCGGTCTTTGCGTTTAATAGGGCTTCTTAGACTTGGCCCATCAAGCTCTGTCCATAAACCGAACTAGGAGAAAGTAAGTGCCTCATAAGATCGCAGTTATAGGTGGAGACGGCATCGGACCCGAAGTGACCTCGGTAGCGCTTGACGTGATGAGAGCAGCGGGCGCTGACTTAGACACGACGGACTTTCGTTTAGGTGGGTTCCGATACCTCGAAGATGGAGTTGTCCTCCCCGACGAAACGCTTGAAGAGCTGCGTGCTTACGACGCGATCCTGTTGGGTGCTGTCGGCACTCCCGAAGTTCCTCCTGGAGTAATAGAACGAGGGCTCCTGCTGAAAGCACGATTTGAACTTGACTTATACGTCAATTTAAGGCCTTTCGTTCTTCCAGGTGGTCACGAATTTGTGGTTATCAGAGAAAATACAGAAGGAACCTACGCGGGTGAAGGCGGTTTCCTTCGCAAAGGTACAGCGCATGAAATCGCTACCCAAGGTTCGGTGAACACTCGAAAAGGTGCAGAGCGTTGTATTCGTTATGGCTTTGAGCTGGCTCAAAGCCGAGAGCGAAAGCACCTCACGTTGGTCCACAAAACCAACGTCTTGACATTTTCAGGAGATCTGTGGGAACGGACGTTTGAAGAAGTAGCTGTGGAATATCCCGATGTCGAAACTGCCTACAACCACGTTGATGCCGCATGCATCTACTTCGTCGAAGATCCGACCCGCTACGAGGTTGTTGTTACCGACAATTTGTTCGGAGACATCCTCACCGACCTCGGGGGAGCGGTCGCTGGCGGAATCGGGCTCGCATCATCAGCGAATCTGAACCCAGACCGAAGCGCTCCGTCACTTTTTGAGCCCGTACATGGCTCTGCCCCAGATATAGCGGGCCAAGGACTGGCTAACCCAACAGCGGCAGTGCTGTCGGGTGCGATGATGCTCGAATTCTTGGGTGACGTGGAAACTGCCGCGCGGGTTCGGGCGGCCTGTGAAGGAATCCCAACCGGCGGCCCAACGAAGGAAATTGCTGCGGCAATTCTTGGGAACATTTCTCAGGGGGCTCAATGACCGAAGAAAACAACCAACCTTCAGTTGATCGCCAAGGAGTTCGTGATGTCTCCTGGCCTGAGAAGGTCGAGATTTTCGACACAACCTTGCGCGATGGAGTTCAGTTCGAAGGCATCTCGGTTTCTTCTGACGACAAACTAAAAGTGGCTCGACAACTCGACCACCTCGGGGTTCATTGGATTGAAGGCGGGTGGCCCGGATCCAACCCTAAAGACGAAGAATTCTTCCAACGCGCCGCGACTGAACTCGAACTCACCAACTCGCAACTCGTAGCCTTTGGATCAACCCGTCGACCTAAAGGCCGAGTAGATGAAGACCAAACCTTGTCTTCTCTGGTCGAAGCCGGGACTTCCACCGTTTGCATCGTCGGAAAATCCTGGGATTATCACGTTACGGAGGCATTGCGGCAACCTTTGGAGGAAGGTGTCGCAATGGTTGGTGACTCCGTCGAATTTTTGAAGGCTGAAGGCCTTCGGGTCTTCTTCGATGCAGAACACTTCTTCGATGGATACAAACGCAACCCGGAGTTCTCTCTTCAGGTTCTCGAAGCGGCAGCGGTTCAGGGTGCTGACTGCCTCGTTCTCTGTGACACCAACGGAGGGTCATTACCCCACGAAGTCGAAAAAATCGTTGCTGACGTAGTACGACACTTCGATGGTGTCCAAATTGGGATGCACACCCAAAACGACACAGGTTGCGCAGTTGCTAATGCGGTGGCGGGTGTAGTTGCTGGCGCCACCCATGTGCAAGGAACAATCAACGGGTACGGAGAACGAACTGGCAACTGTGACAACACGGTACTTGTGCCGAATCTCACCCTGAAAATGGGGATCGAAACTCTGCCTGAAGACCATATTGAGAGACTCACGTCGGTGTCGCACCATGTAGCCGAGCTAATGAACATGCCACCGCAACATCAGCAGCCGTATGTTGGCACCTCGGCATTCGCGCATAAGGCTGGCCTGCACACCAGTGCGATTGCTCGGCGACCCGATAGCTATGAACACGTAGACCCGTCTGCGGTCGGAAACAGCACGAGGTTCTTGTTGGGTGATTTGTCGGGCCGCGCATCGGTTGAATTAAAAGCCGAACAGTTGGGCATTGAAATCGAAGACAAGCAAATGGTCGAAGTCGTAGAAGAAATGAAGCGACTAGAACACGAGGGTTACCACTTCGAAGTAGCGGATGCCTCTCTAGAACTGATGATGCGGCGGGCTGCGGGGGAAGAGTTCGACTATTTCGATGTGGAGTCATTCCGAGTGTTAGTGGAACGAGGACAAGATCGACGATTCGACACCGAAGCGACCCTACGAATAGTGGTGGATGGAGAACGTATGATCACCGTGGGAGAAGGCGACGGGCCAGTCAATGCTCTGGATAACGCCTTCCGGAACGCAGTGATTGACATATACCCGGAACTATCTGAGGTCCACCTCACCGATTACAAAGTGCGCGTCCTCGACACCAATCGTGGAACAGGCGCCGTGACCCGGGTGTTAGTAGACAGCGCTGACTCAGAGTCGACATGGACCACTATCGGAGTATCCGAGAACATCATTGAAGCTTCATGGCTCGCTCTCCGGGACGCATTGGTTTATGCCCTTTACCGGCACCGCGCACAGGGCGACAGTTCTCTAAACTGACCTCCTATGGCAGCTCCTCGACACGTACCCTTGCCGCCGACGGAAGAAGCGAGCACCTATCGGTCACCGAATGTTGTTCCGTCAAGCTGGGTGAATCGCCGCCCCGGAGATCTCGACTCGGTTCAGCCAAGTGGCGGATCATTGGGGCACCAAGGCCCCGACCAGGGTTACGCGTTGCGTCTATGTCGGAGTTTCAGAGAACAGCTTCATGTCACTGAACATGAACATCTAGATGATGTTGAACGTGGATGTGTTCAAATAGCTCTCAAGAGGGCATCCATATTCGGCAGGGCCCCGGTGGTGCATGACCTGGAGATGGCCTACCGAATCTGGGGTTTTCTCGACCCCTCTGCGGATATGGAACTGCTCAGACAACGATCCCGGCTTTTTGAAGGGCTCTCTGAGTCACACCACTACTCCGATGTGCGCCGTCTAGTTGCTGCTGTTCCGGTTAGAACCTTGAAGATGTCACTCAGCGACCTAGAAGAGCAGTATTGGACCGACTGGACGTCACTATTGGAGTTGTCATGAATGACCCAACACCTGACCGTGAACTACTTCGTCTTCACAGACGCGCATGTACAGACTTTGCTGCCCGCATGCGGTTGCCGGCCTGGGAACACCTTCCTATGCCACTAGCTGCTCCCATGAACGACCTGACAGTAGGTGACTTACTGTGCCAGGTAGCCGACGGCAACCTAGCGACTGCTGCTGAATTAACAGGGCAGACCGCTCCAGAATCGGTTGACCTTGGAACCGAACCCACCAAAGTTGTTGTCGAATCGATCCGGACAGTCTTAACTGTCGCCTCAGCTTTGGATCATCAATCAGGCTTCAGCCCTCAGCGCCGACAGTTGTTGTGGCAGCGAATAGTTGAACTCACAGTGCTCGGCTATGACCTCCAGCAGGCCATCAGGGCTGGGACAGGATTAGATGACCTTCTTGTCGACCGGATATCTGTAATTGAACCTGACGTCACTGTGTGGCCATCACTCGAGTCACTCGATTTCGATATGTCGACGCCGCCGGTCCTGCGTCTCCTGGCTCAACATGGACGCCCGTCAGGCCTCTGGGTTGATCCTTCTGACCCCTCCTGTGGCACCGGACAGTGCTGAGTGAGCAAATTCCCGACGCAGCATGGCTTCGGATTCATCAACTTGCTACAGCCGAAGTGGATTACCGAATTCGGCAAATTCTGCCCGAATATTGGGAAGCATCAACTCCATGTGACGAATGGGACGTATACGAACTAGTAGCCCATTGCGTCGTTGAAAATATGCGTGCATCTCGCATCCTTGAAGGCGCCCCATTTGAAGATGTCATGTCCATTACTGCGGAAGTAGTGGTTGAAGATCCCGAAATGGCATGGGAAGTTTCGTGGCGCAACGTCGTAGCAGCGTTCGCGGACACTGATATAGAAGGGCAGGTTGAACTAGGAGAGCAGGCGATACCAACTATCGAATTCCTTCGAATTCGGACCTGTGACCTAGCCGTTCATGCCTGGGATTTAGCTGTCGGACTAGGTGTAGATGACCGGATCGATGATGAGGTGGTGTCGGCTGCACTTGTTTGGGCCCGGGAGCGACGAGACCAAATGGCGCAGATGCCAGAACTCTTCGACCCGTCAAGATCGTCTTCCCCCGGCGCAGATGATCAAACTCAACTGTTGGAGATCTTCGGTAGGGAAGTCTGAACGAGCCAAATACTCTCGTACCCTCAAGCATGTGAGTACCACTCGTCTTCGTTTCGCTCCGGCCCCGACCGGGTCTCTTCATCTCGGCTCAGCGCGCACAGCACTATTTAATTGGCTAGTAGCGCGAGGCACAGGAGGTCAGCTGATCCTCCGGATCGAAGACACCAATGCTGAGCTCACACGGCCAGAGCTAATTGACAATATCTACCGGTCCCTGGAATGGCTCCAAATTGGCTTTGACGGTGAACCGGTTAGGCAGAGCGAACGAACGGATTTATACAACGATGCCGTTGAAGGATGGATATCGGATGGGCTCGCCTATGTCGATGACGGGGCGGTGCGTTTTCGTGTCCCGTCTGAAGGCACAACGTCGTGGAATGACACCGTTCGAGGAACGGTCGTCTTCGAAAACCAACACATTGAAGACTTTGTCGTGAGAAGGGCAGACGGTACAGCGACCTTCTTCACCGCAAATGCGGTTGATGACTTCGATCTAGGGATAACCCATGTCGTCAGAGGAGAGGACCTTGTCAATGTAACCCCCAAGGTCATAATGCTTCGACAAGCTCTTGGAGCCGACGACATGCCCGAGTTTGCTCACTTGCCGTTAATTGTGAACGAACAACGAAAGAAGCTTTCGAAACGACGAGACGACGTTGCTCTCGAGAGTTACCGAGAACGAGGTGTAGTAGCGGCCGCAATGATTAATTACTTGGCCTTACTTGGATGGGGCCCACCTGATGACATTGAAGTGCGACCAGTCGAAGAAATCGCCGCCCTATTTCAGTTGGCGGATGTCAACCCGTCTCCGGCAATGTTTGACGTCAAGAAGTTGGAGTCGATCAATGGCGACTACATCCGTGCGATGACACAAGAAGAATTCTCTGAGGCTTTAACTCCCTGGCTGAAGAACGAGATCTGGGGTTCTTCGGTTGATCCCGACCGGTTGTCGCAAGTAGCTCCCTTAGTGCAGGAACGGACTCGCGTGTTGTCCGAAGGGCCACCGCAGTTAGATTTCTTTTTCCTCGAAACACCCGAAATTGATCAGAGTGCTTGGGAGAAGGTTATGACGACAGCTGAAGCTCCATTAATTCTCGAATCCGCGAAAACGGCGTTTGCGACCTTGGAGTGGGATGTGGATGTCTTGCATGAAAGCTTGCGTGCCATCGGCGAATCACATGACATGAAGCTAGGTAAAGCTCAAGCACCGATTCGGGTGGCGGTGACTGGTCGACTGGTCGGCCCACCCTTGTTCGAGTCGATGTATGCGTTGGGACGTGAAACAGTTCTAGAGCGAATTGCTGCAGCTCATACCAAACTCGGTGCGGCGTAGGGTAGGCACTGGGTGCTCGCATGAGGACGTTGTTTGTTGGCCCAAATGAGCGCGCTACCCTGACCGTTCTGCTCTACCGAGCCCATCCGATCGGGGATGGTGTAATTGGCAACACATCTGGTTCTGGTCCAGTCGTTGGGGGTTCGAGTCCTCCTCCCCGAACAAAAAACTCGGCGATTCCCGCTTTTGTGGGTTAAAAATCCTT
>JAYZKK010000037.1:0-7585 GCA_036163555.1 Actinomycetota bacterium | reverse complement strand
GAAAGCCTGACCCGAATATTTACCTGCTCGTATGCAATCAACTGGGATTGGCTCCGAATGACTGTCTCTTTCTTGACGACCATCCAGACAATATTCAGGGCGCTTTAGCTGTAGGTCTGGACGCTTTGTTGGTCAGCGAGGATTGCGAAGCAGCAGTTATAGAGGTGCGGTCGAGATTTTAATCATCGCTGACGAGTCTCACGGGCTCACCGCCACCATCACGGATAGATCTTTCGGCACGTTCAATATCAGCGCCGTGGATTACCCCTACCCAGCCCGGGAGTTGAAGCGGAACCTCGGGATTATCTGGCCGCAAGATGAGACGAGCTTCCACGTCAACCTTCCATTCACGAGTCAGAGTTGTTTTCTGTCCACGAATTGCGACCAGATGGAGGCCGAGTTCGGTGGCAACTAGAACCGAACGCCTTCGACGGACGAAGTGGTCCCATCCTGCAAACGCTGAGATAGCCAATGGTAAAAGAGTGCCCCACGATGCCGCTAGGACGAACCCCAGAGCGCAGATAGCGGACCTGACGATTAATTCTTTGCGCTGTAAAGGAACTAAGGCAGGGTCGCTGATAGCGAAACCGGAACGAACTTCAGTACCGAGAAGTCTTGTTGATAGAGCGGCATCAGTGAGAGATCGGCGACTCACAAGGACTTCCTTCGTTGACGCCTGACACGATACGCGTCGACTGAATTTATGACACGCACACCGTTGGCCTTCGATCATGCCAAGTGGATGCAGACTCGAGCTGATGACCTAACTGCAGCAGAGAAGACTCTCCATGCATATCTGCAACCAATTGGACTCCAATAGGCAAACCGTTGCTACTCGTATGCACAGGTAGGGAAATAGCTGGCTGGCCTGTGACATTGAACTGAACGGTGAAAAGAAGCAACTCACGCAGGCGTTGGGTCCCTAGTTTTGGATCACGTAACTCTCCCAGCTTGGGGGGCGGTTGGGCGATCACCGGCGTCAGAAGAAGGTCGAACTTTGACCACCAGTTAGCCATTCGTCTTGAGTAAGAGTGAAACCATTCGACTGAAGCTAGATAGTCGGTTGCGGCGTAGGTACGACCTAGCTCGACGAGAGCTCTCGTGTCACCCTCCATATCACCAACACCGAAACTTCTTCCTATAGCGTCACCAAGTTTGTCGACGGAGAACGCTTCGTTGGCAGCCATGACAACCCTGAAGTGGTGAAATAAGTCATCGTCGAATAGGGGGCTTGGGCTGTTGTTCTCAACCATGTGGCCTAGGTCCTGAAGCAGCAAAGCGGTCTTTTGAACAGCATCAAGACAATCGTGATGGATCGGACCCCAAGATGAGTCGGTAACGAAGCCGATTTTGAATTGTCTCGGAGGCGTAGATAGAGCGGCTTCAAAAGACAATTTCGGAGGCGGTGCCCAATACGGATCGCCTGGCCATGGCGTAGAAACTCCATCTAATACGCGGGCGGTGTCTCTGAGCGTTCTGGTGACAACACCATCGATCGCGGCACCGGCCCAGGATTCTCCGAGTTTTGGACCGAAAGAAATCCGACCTCGACTCGGCTTAAGCCCAACTAATCCGCATTCTGAGGCGGGGATGCGAATAGATCCGCCACCGTCGTTCGCATGAGCTATTGGGACGATTCCTGCAGCTACCGCAGCAGCGGAACCGCCGCTCGAACCGCCAGTTGAATGCTCTAAGTTCCAAGGATTCTTGCAGGCTCCATGAGAAACGGGCTCAGTTGTAACCGTTCCGCCAAATTCCGGTGTGTTGGTTCGACCGAAATTGATTAAACCCAAGCGGTCAAACATCGTTGCTAGGTGAGTTGTATGTTCAGCTCGATAGTCAGCATCGCGAAGAGCAACATTGCCTGCGTGATAGGGGTCGCCTTCAGTCATGACCGTTAGGTCCTTTGTGAGAAAAGGCACCCCCCACAGTGTGGCCTCTTCGGGGGCTTTCTGATTAGACATCTTTGTTGCTTTGGCAAGAGCTTGTTCGTCTAATCGATGAATGATTGCGTTTAGATGAGGATTGAGGTCATTAGCCCGAGTGATTGCATCTTGGAGAAGTTCGACAGGGGAGGCCTTACCTTGTTGAACGAGATGCGCGAGTTCTACCCCGTCAGGGATTGCGTTCTGCATGAGTGAAAGGTACTCCGATCCCGCCGTCCTGTCTTGACTTCTATCGAACATATGTTCGATTATGTATGGCATGGGTTTTAACAATCCTGCTATGCCATGGCGGGAGCTAGAGCGTCGACTTTCTGATCGCCATTTCGACCTTACTGATAGTTCCCATAGTGGAGCTAGGGGAAACTATGCCTCAAATGATGCGCCCGTTCAGAGATTTACTAGACCCCGAAAAGGTCAACCAGCCCGCACGGTGGTTCCATATGCCGAATTACATGTCCACTCTCATTTCAGCTTCCTTGATGGTGCTTCAAGCCCCGAAGAGTTGGTCTTAGAAGCAGTTCGACTTGATCTAAATGCCTTAGCTTTAACGGACCATGGAGGGTTTTATGGGGTCGTGCGGTTTGCGGAATGTGCGCGAGAGGTAGGACTTCCCACAGTTTTTGGTGCCGAGCTCACGGTAGATGCCTGGCAGTCTGAAGAGACTTCAACGCTCAGGGCAAAGGGCAGCAACTTTTCCCGCGTAGGCTCCGTTGACCCGGCCGGCAAGCGGCTTATCGTCCTAGCCCGTCACCCCGCAGGGTATGCGTCATTGTCAGCGCTTCTTTCGCGGAGTCAAATGGCTGGAGAGAAGAATGCTCCCCGTATATCCACACCTGAGTTATTTGATGCTTTGGATTCTCATCGAGGAGATTGGGCCTTACTTACATCTGGGCGTAGAGGCGCTGTCCCCGCTGCACTTGAAGCGGAGGGTGTGTCAGGAGCAAGAAGGGAACTTTGCCAAATAGTTGAAGCTGCGGGGAGCGAAAACGTTTTCGTTGAACTTTGGAACCATGGAGATCCTTCTGATGATTCCCGAAATGATCGTTTGGCGGATTTAGCAGTAGAACAAAAAGTTGGGCTTCTTTGTACCAATGGTGTTCATTACGCCGTTCCATCTAAGCGTCGCTTAGCGAAAGCGATGGCAGCAATTCGCAGCCGTCGCTCGCTCGACCAGATAGATGGATGGCTTCCAGGTCACGGATCAGCTCACTTGCGGTCAGGCATTGAGCAACAGCATTGGTTCTCTCATTACCCCGGTGTAGTTGAGACAGCAGCGGAGCTGGGACGAGAATGCGCTTTCGACCTAGCACTAGTTGCACCGAAACTTCCCCCATACCCATGTCCAGATGATTTAGATGAAATGTCGTACTTGCGAAGAGTCACTTATGCCGGAGCTACAGGTCGTTATGGTGCTAGATCTGCTGAGAGGGTTGCTGGAGCTTGGCAGCAGATAGAACATGAACTTGGAGTAATCGAGAAACTTGGTTTCCCAGGCTATTTCCTTGTTGTTTGGGACATTGTTTCGTTTTGTCGCAGTCGCGACATTTTTTGTCAAGGACGAGGCTCCGCAGCTAATTCAGCTGTTTGCTATGCCTTAGGCATTACCAATGTTGATGCTGTTTCGCTCGGCTTGTTGTTTGAAAGGTTTCTGTCGTCAGAACGAGACGGACCTCCTGATATAGACCTTGATATAGAGAGTGGAAGACGTGAGGAAGTCATCCAATATGTGTTTGACCGTTACGGTAGAGAACACACAGCACAAGTTGCCAATGTCATTACATACCGAACACGATCAGCAGTTCGTGATGCTGCTCGCGCTTTGGGTTACGACTCTGGCCAACAGGATGCTTGGTCTAAGTCTCTTGAACGTCACCAACCAGTTGGTTCTCAACAAAAGATCAGTGAACGGGATCAGAAAGCTGTGCCACCCGACGTTCTCCAATTGGCCTCAGAAATTGAGAGGACACCGCGACACTTAGGGATTCACTCAGGTGGGATGGTGATCTGTGACCGCCCCATAGTTGAGGTGTGTCCGGTTGAGTGGGCGAGAATGGCCGATCGGTCTGTTTTGCAATGGGATAAAGATGACTGCGCCTCAGTTGGGCTAGTGAAGTTTGACTTGCTTGGCCTAGGGATGTTGTCCGCGTTGCATGCAGCTGTGGATTTTATTGCCGAGACTCACCAAGTGGATCTAGATCTCGGTGCTTTACCCCAAGAAGACGAAGTCTACGAAATGTTGTGTCAGGCAGACTCAATCGGTGTATTCCAAGTGGAATCACGAGCACAAATGGCGACTCTTCCTAGGCTTCGCCCCCGTTGTTTTTACGATTTGGTTGTTGAAGTGGCACTTATCCGCCCTGGTCCTATCCAAGGTGGTTCTGTGCATCCATATATTCGCCGACGTAACGGAGAGGAGGCAGTTACGTATCTCCACCCTCTCCTTGAACCAGCTCTTTCTAAAACCCTGGGCGTTCCGCTTTTCCAAGAACAACTCATGCAGATGGCAATTGATGTTGCAGGTTTTACATCCACAGAGGCTGATGAGTTACGTCAAGCGATGGGTTCTAAACGGTCTCGAGAGCGAATGAATCGTCTCCGAAGTCGACTGTATGAAGGCATGTTGCAACGAGGAATAGATGAAAAAGTTGCCGATCAGATTTGGGAGAAAATGGTCGCCTTCGCTAATTACGGCTTTCCGGAGAGTCACTCTGTTTCGTTTGCGCACCTTGTCTATGCCTCGTCATGGATCAAGTATCACTATCCAGCAGCTTTTTGCGCTGCGCTACTTAATTCTCAACCTATGGGTTTTTACTCACCCCACTCGTTAGTCCAAGATGCGAGACGTCACGGAGTAAAGGTATTGACTCCGGACCTCAACATTTCAGCGGACAAAGCGACGCTTGAAACTTCCGATGAGTCGACAGGTGGTGTGGCAGTAAGGCTGGGTTTCTTATCTGTTAGAGGTTTTAGTTCAGATTTGGCGTTCGAAATTGCCGCTGGAGGACCCTATAAAGATCTAGAGCAGTTATCGAGAAGCACAGCGGTGTCTCAGAAACAGTTGGAGGCGTTAGCCACTGCAGGTGCTTTCAATTGTTTCGGGCTTGGACGTCGTGAGGCATTGTGGGCTGTGGGAGCAACTTCTCAGTCACGTTCAGACCGCCTCCGCGGCATCGTTACTGGAGCTTCTGCACCAACGCTGCCAGGAATGTCATTGCAAGATGAGGCGATTTCTGACTTATGGGCCACTGGGATAGCTCCGGACGGCCACCCGACCAAATTCACAAGAAGAGAACTCAAAGACGAAGGAGTATTAACTGCTGTTGATCTTTTGGATTGTGAACTTGGCAAGGTGAAGGTGGCAGGTGTGGTGACTCATCGTCAACGCCCAGCAACAGCATCAGGCACTGTTTTCATCAACCTTGAAGATGAGACCGGGCTGATCAACGTCATAGTCTCGAGTGGATGTTGGCTGCGCTTTCGGTCTGTTCTTCGTTCTGAGTCAGCGCTTAAGGTACACGGCAGGCTTGAACGGCACGGACGTGTCACCAATGTCATTGCTGAGCGGATTGAGAGACTTGATATTGGATTAGCTGTATCGAGTAGAGACTTCCGTTAGGGCTGTTCGGAACTAGCCAAGAGGTCGACCAAATGGCCGTTGTTCTTGCCAACTTTCCATAAATGCCTCGGCCTTATAGCAAGCCGCCATAAATGGGCCATCAGTGTGATCGGCTGTTTCCTCAAGTAACCCTGTCGCAAAGGCACTAGTTGAAGAGCGCAATTCATCTTGACTCGTTTCTTCTGGCGCCCACCATGCTAAAGAAGGACCTATGTTGCTGAGAAAATCGGCTGCAACTGGTGTGTTGTTCTTGCGCAAAACAGCAAGTGCCTTGGATGAGACCGCTGCTGCTGACGTAGGAATAATTGGGGTTTCTTCGACACCGTGGGCACCATCTCCTGACATTGCTCCCGGTTTCGAACCAACGAAGATTGCATCTACATCCGACTTCCATACAGCCCAAGCTTTTTCGACGGACCCCAACTGTTCAACGCAGTCAACGCCGGCTTCTAACCAAGCATCAGCCAAAGTAACGCTGTCGAAGTTGCCAGATACGCAGCCTTTAGTAGTAGAAATCCTTTTGACAGTTCCGCCTTGGTTTTCTATCTCACGAGCCACGGCGATGCTTGCTTGGTTGAAACCTTCGATGGCGACGTCCCAATTCCCACTGGGCTTTACGAAAAAATAGGCGCAAGTGACGGCTCCTAAAGCAAGTAGTTCATCTTCAAAGGTGACTCCATCACGGTTGTCCCTGACTACTGGGTTTCGTTTGTCGTGCCGAAGGATGGGACCTAGTGACTCCCGGTTAAGTCTCAGGCCAGGGCTGGTAAGGAGCCGCTGAGATTCGAATTCGCTTCCTAACTCACCGGCCAATGCGTTTACCGCAGCATCTGTATCCTCTGGGTCTACTTTGAGGCCGATGGTGGCACCACTTTTGCGTTGCTCCGTCAGTGCGAACACGTAGGTTTGATGGCGGACCAACATTTCAGCGTTGCCAGGTGCAAGCTTGGCTCCGAGCCGACTGGGCCCCACGTAGACATCTGCGTCAGGCAAGTCGTAAATGACGAAACCTTTTACCGATTCAAGTTGCTTAATTTCCACAGTTAAATTGTGCCACTTGCATCAACTAATGAACACCGACTCCGCCTAAAGTCTGCGCGGCCGGTACCGCCTCGTAGCGAAAGCTGTCCGTGAAAGAGGAAGTCGATGCGATTCTCTGAAGCAATGATGATGGAAGAACAGGTAGACGGACGACTAGTCGCCAACTTTGATCGTTCATGGTGGGTCGTTAACGGACCTAATGGTGGTGTCATTGTCGCCCTGTTGGTCCGAGCGGCGCAGTATTACCTTGGCAACGATCGTTGTGTTCGAACCATCACGACTCATTTCTTGGCTGCTCCAACGGAAGGCGCGGTTGAAATAGAAGTAACCGTTGAGCGGAAAGGAAGAATCGCGGCCTTCGCGACGGTGCGAATGACTCAAGACGGCCGTCAGATAGCAGCAGCCTTAGTTGCAACGGCTCAGATGAAGACAGCTTCACATGAGTGGGAGCAACGAACGTTCCCCAGTCTGCCCGCTATCGATGAGACCTGGGTTATGGCGAGCAAGTCGCCAGATGTCCCGTTGCGGAGATGTTGGGAGCAACGCTGGGGCTTGGGGGTACCGGGCGTTCCTGAGACTTCAACCATTTCTGGGGGTTACGAAGCTGGAGGGTGGGTCCGACTATCTGAACCTGAACCATATGATGAAGCCCTTTTGGCGGCGATGTCTGATTCTTGGGTTCCAGCAGTCATGGTTCATTCTGGCCTTGCTATACACACGCCTACTTTGGAGCTAACAGTTCACTTCCGTACTGACCCAAGAAATATTGATCTGAGCAGTGAGAGCTATTGTGCCGCTGTTTTCAGGCAGCTGTCTGGTCGTGAGGGTTTCATAGACGAAACGGGTGAGATCTGGTCACCGGACGGTCAACTATTGGTTCTTTCTCGCCAAATTGGAGTCGTGTTGCCGCGACCAGATGACACGATCGGTCCATGGGAGTTTGTTCGCTCTTAGTTTCTTGATGATTCGCGCGTTAGCGTCC
>JAYZKK010000036.1:0-9651 GCA_036163555.1 Actinomycetota bacterium | reverse complement strand
CATCCGGAAAATAGCAACCCATATGATTCGGTGCCCTTCGTTTGGTCAGACCAATACGAAGACCGCATCCAGGTGGCGGGTGACACAATTGATTTCGATGAGGTAAAAGTGCTGACCGGATCAATGGACGATCGAGCTTTCGTTGCCGGCTATCGACTCGGAACTTCACTAGCTGGTGTAGTGGCACTCAATAACATGCGAGCCTTTGTCCAGTTCCGACGTCTGCTAATGACTCATGGCAGTTGGGTTGACGCAGTCGGTCTGTCCGAAGAGTTGGGAAAATAGCAAGTGCGTATAGGTCACGCCGCACGGTCGTCTCGTCTCCTCCACCAAGTGAGACCACAAAGTAAATCCGGCTTCTCTGAAAGGCTGAGGAACCATTGTCTTGAGGGCGGTGGGTACAGGTGCTAACGGGGCAATCTCAGATCGCTTCAGTTGCCGTCTTCTGCGCTTCCTCAAGCGGTGAGCGACCCGAACTTATAAGTCTGGCCCGAGAGTTGGGTGAACACCTCGGAAGCCAGAACATAACCACGATTTTTGGTGGGAGTGACGCTGGCCTAATGGGGGTTGTGGCTGACGCTGCTCTCTCTCAAGGGGGTCGCGTCATCGGGGTCTACCCTGAGAACACCTTCTCACGAGACGTTCGACATCGAGGGGAAATTGAGCTGCGCTTAGTCGCCTCAATGCACGAAAGAAAGTCTGTGATGTTCGATCTTGCAGACGCAGCCGTCGCTTTACCTGGTGGCTTAGGGACCCTTGACGAGGTCGTTGAATTACTCCTCTGGACGCAACTAGGTATCCATCAGTTGCCACTCGTACTTCTCGATACCGCTACTTTTTGGAGTAAATTTATTGAGTTCCTAGATGAAGCAATTTCTTATGGGTTGCTCAGCAGCGAGTTTCAAAGCTCCCTTGAAAGAGTGACCGATCCAAGCTTGGTCATCGAAGCTCTCAACGAACTCATGAAGCGTCGCTCGTAACGCGTCGAAGAAGCCGGCGCTGAACCCTGACCTTCAGAAGCGGCCATGTGGCTCGCCACCTTTTGGTGGCGGACCACATTGGTGTCGGGCTGAGAGGATTTGAACCTCCGACCCCTGGTCCCCCAGACCAGTGCGCTAACCAAACTGCGCCACAGCCCGCAACGAAGCCACGATACCTCCGACACAGCGCGGATCCGCAAGCGTTGAGGACTCAAAACAGTTGCTGTGCTGCCCACATAATCCCTTGAGCAGCGCGCCACCCCAAATAGATCACGGCACCCGCAACGACTACCCAGAAATGCCATGGGACAGCACCGCCTCCCGGGGGATTTGCCAGCCAAGTGTCACAGCTAGGGCAATGCCCATCAACGCTCAACAGGCCAATGTCAAAATCGCGATCACATTTGTCGCACCAAGTCATAGAGCACGTACCAATTGCATAGACATACCTGCTTTAGACTCACTCATTCAAGTCTTCTATCCACGGCGCCGCAGGCGAATCTTTATGGGCGTCGCGCCGAGGTCGAATTCTTCACGCAGTCGACGCTCTAGATATCGAACGTAGCTAGCGGGAATCTCTTTGTTGGTAAACAGGGTGAAGGTTGGAGGATGGGTTGCGCCCTGAGTGGCGTATAGGACTCGCCCTCCGTGTGGCGCTGGCTGAGCTGATTGTGCCAACTGGATTACTTCATTTACTTTTCGCGTGGGGACTCTTGTTTCGTAGGCATCTATCGCTGCTTCTAATGCGGGAACTAGTCGGTGCACACCACGACCGGTGAGCGCGCTTACGCGAAGTACCGGTGATTCACCTAAGAAATGAAGCCGTTGTCCTACTTGATACATCACCTCATCCTTTTCCTCCTGGTCGACAACTTCCCATTTATTCATGAGGATCACTATGGGGCACCCTGCAGCATCAACTCGCTCGGCCAGTCGTTGATCCTGCGATGTAACGCCCTCAGACGCGTCGATAACCAGTAGAGCAACGTCGGCCTTATCGATCGCCCGGAGTGCTCGCAGATTTGAGTAGTACTCGGTGTCGTCGTCTACTCGAGCCTTGCGACGCATACCGGCGGTATCGATAAACCGCAATGGACCAAGTTCTGTCTCAACGACCGTGTCTATCGCGTCGCGAGTGGTTCCCGGCATGTCATGGACCACTGAACGATCGTCACCAATCAACCTATTGAACAACGTTGACTTACCAACGTTTGGTCGACCAACAATTGCCACTCCTGGAACTTCGTTTGATTCAGCTTCGCCACCTTCTGCGCTGTCTTCATTGGTCTCATGTTGCACATCGGGCAGCAATTCGATGATTCGGTCAAGTAAGTCACCTGTGTTTCGGCTGTGTAGGGCAGAAACCCCCATCGGATCTCCCAAACCCAAAGATACGAATTCCCAAATATCAGGGTCTCGGAGGGGAGTATCGATTTTGTTGACAGCGAGGACGACTCGCACATTTGACCGCCGCAAGATTGATGCGACCCTGGTGTCTTCTTCGGTTATCCCGGTGGTTCCGTCAACAACCAAGACGATTAAATCCGAATCTCCGATTGCTTTCTCACTCTGAGCCGACACTTTGTCATCAAGCTCATTGCCGGAAGGCATCCAGCCTCCAGTATCGACTAACTGAAAGTGGCGACCCAGCCATTCAGCTTCAAGAGCTTTACGATCTCTGGTTACGCCGGGCCTTTCTTCAACGATCGCTTCGCGTCGTCCGAGAATGCGGTTAAACAAGGTCGACTTCCCGACATTCGGACGACCAACCACCGAAACGACAGGTAGCTCACCTTCACCTCTCATCGAGCTGATTCCTCGCTGATTTGGTGAATTGACCCGCGAGGCTCAAGGGCTGCGCGCAGAGCGGCACCATTCGTCGGAATTACTTCTACGTGTTTGGAGAAGTCTGATGGTCGAAGCCCATCTAAGAATCTTCCATTGTTCAAACAGACATCGGGGAGTAAGTATCGGTGGCCCTGCGGTTCTGTCTCGAGAACTTGCTGCACGTCCTCTCCAACCATAAGACCGCTGACTTTAATGTTGCCCCCGAAAAAGTAGTTAGTTACTTCCACGATTCGAATGTCATCGCGTTCCAAAGAATCAACCAAGGGTCTTAGAACTTCAGCTCCGTACTCCCCTGTCAGAATCGCGATCGGGGCATTCCGTCGGGGCTTGACGGTCACGGACAACAACTCATCTGTTTGACTGGAGACTTGTGGGGAAATCTCGCCACCTCGATTGGCAGCAGCAGCGGTTCGAACTTCTCGGTACCCCTCGGCTGGTGCGCCGTCAACCCACTGAAAGAATCCGGACTGGGGTGCAACCGTTGAGGTTGCCAGGCCTGAAAATTCTGATTCAAAACCTCTCGCCATACCGATTCCATCTTCATGCATTGCAAAATCGCCGTAGGTTTCGGCGGCGGGGAATTCTTCACCAGCTAAGAGGTAATACTCATCTGCTGCATATGCGAGTCGGTGACCGACGGTTTCAAGAAAACGCTGTTGCCAAGCCTCAACGACCTCCAAAACCCGTCTTGCTTCGTCCTTCGTGTGCGGGCGCATTGAGGATTCAGTGTTGTAAGAACTAACCCCCAATGGCACGACAGCTAACGAACTTAGTTCTGGGAATCGGTCGAGAACCCCCAACAGCGTGTCGTCCAAGATATCTCCGTCGTTAACCCCCGGACAGACGACGACCTGTCCATGAATCTCAATACCAAAGTCGAGTAACGCCCTTAGCCATCGCAGGCTATAACCACCTCTTGGGTTGCGGAGAATGCGACTGCGCACATCGGGGTCGGTCGCGTGGATTGACACATAAAGTGGTGAGAGTCGTTCTGATACGACTCTTTCCAGGTCGGCCTCGGTGAAGCGGGTCAAAGTAGTGAAGTTCCCATAGAGAAACGAGAGACGATAATCATCGTCTTTGAGATACAAACTGCGCCTCATGCCTTTGGGTAGTTGGTAAATGAAACAAAATTCGCAGTGGTTGTCGCAGGTTCTAACTCGATCAAAGATCGACGCGTCCACTTGGGCTCCGAGCGATTCTCCCGCACTTTTCATCACTTGGACCTCAAGTTCAAGGCCACCTCGGTGAATACTGAAAGTAGGGTCGGCTTCATCGACCAAGAAATGCCATCTAATGACATCACCGGGAATTTCTCCGTCGATCGCGACAATTTCGTCACCTGGGATCAGACCCGCTGATTCTGCAGGGCTGCCGGTCTCAATTTCGGCGATGACGGGCAATGACATGCTTCATAGGATACGGGTGTGTTTGCTCTACACCCAGCGGACGACGTCAAGCCGGTAGCCTCACAATCGTGAGCATCACCAGAGTTCTGCTTGCTTCACCGAGAGGCTTTTGTGCTGGGGTCGAAATGGCGATCAAAGCGCTTGCATGGATGGTGCGTTCATTTGACCCGCCGGTCTACTGCTACCACGAGATCGTTCATAACCAGCTAGTCGTAGACCGGTTCCGAAGTCTGGGTGTTGTGTTCGTTGATGACGTCAGAGAGGTGCCCGAAGGTAGGCCTCTGATGCTTTCGGCGCACGGATCAGCACCCGAGGTTGTGGCTGAAGCACGAAAGCGAGGTGGGTATGTTGTTGATGCTGTCTGCCCCCTTGTGACCAAGGTGCATCATGAGGTCCGTGTCCGTTCGGATAAGGGTTACAGAATTGTTTATGTGGGGCATCAAGGTCATGAGGAAGCTGTGGGCACAATGGCAGTCGCCCCACAGAAAATTAGCTTGGTGGAGGAGGTGTCCGATGTCGTGGCCTTACCTGAGTTCGATGAACCAATCGCTATGTTGGCTCAAACGACGCTCAGCCATCGAGATTGGGAAGATGTCTTGGAGGCGACTAAAGAGAGATTCCCCGACGTTTGGATGCCTGGTCGCAGTGATCTTTGTTTCGCTACGACCAACAGACAATCTGCTCTTGCATCGATAGCTCAACGCTGTGACGCGGTAGTCGTCATAGGTTCCGCCAATTCGTCAAACACCATGGCGTTGGTAAAACTCGCTGAAGTCTCGGGCTGTGCTCAGGTCTTCAGGGTTAACTCGGCACACGAACTACCGGAAGATTTGCGGGGGACTATCGGCGTCACCGCAGGCGCTTCGGCTCCTGAAGAGTTGGTCAATTCGGTAATCGAACGATTAGCACCCAAGCTGGGTGTGGAAGAAGTGCGCATAACTGATGAGGATGAATACTTCCCTCCCCCCAGAGAACTCCGAGAACTTCTCTCAGCTTTAGAGACAACCGTCCACGCTCTTCTTGCCGTTCCGAGCGACTCTCGCGTGGCTCCATTGGATCGCGAAATAGCCGCAAGCGAAGTGCTTGCCTCTCTCGCTGATTAGAAGTCACCCCGTTATTCAGACAAATCATTTTCTGTCGGGTCGCTCAATGGGTCGTACTCATTGAGTACGCCGCACACAACTTGAGCTCGGTCAAACAACTCCTGTATTTCTTCGCGAAGTCGCTCCGTTGTTTCGCGTACGTCATTCCTGGAGAGCCGACCCTTCTCGTTGAGTGGAGGGGGTGACATGGGTTTTCCAATTATGACGTGGACCCGTTTTGGATATAAGAACTTCGCGCCTCTAGGCATTGCTTCAGCGGTACCACCTATTCCTACGGGCACTATTGGCACCTGTGTTTTCGCTGCCAGGTATGCGGCACCGTCAAACAGCGGGAATATTCGAGGTCCATCCTTGCGTTCTCCCTCAGGAAACGCCACGACAGGGTCGTTGCCGTTCTCGAGGACGCCCAGAGCTGTCATCAAGGCTGCGCGGTCTGCGCTTCCTCGGCTGACCGGGAAACACCCAATAGTTGTGAAGAGCCAACCAAAGAACCTGTTATTCCAGACCGATTCCTTACCCATAAAGCGCAAACGTCGCGGGATACTGGCCTGGAGCGGTGTATCGATGTAGCTCCGGTGATTTGGGGCCCACACACAGGCCCCATCGGGAATGTTTTCTATGCCCTCGACCGTAACTCGGTTCCATATTTTGAAGACCCCCCAAAGCAAGTATTTGAGGAGTCGATACATGAGACGGTTGTACCAATGCGTTTTCTGATCTATTGCTAAATTCCGCTCTCCCATCAACCTTCCACCCTCATGCGAAACATCTCGGCTAATTCTGAGACCACCGCTTCAGCCGACATGTTGCTGGTATCGAAAATCACAGAACCAGGTGCAACTTGTAGTGGTGAGTCGTCTCTCGTTGAATCAACGTGATCTCTCCGTTCTAAATCTTGCAAGACGTCATCCAGCGTCTGATCTGCTGATTCTTGAAAGCGTCGCTGTGCTCTTACCTGCAGGTCTGCTGTCAGAAATACCTTAAAGATGGCGTCGGGAAATACTTCGGTCCCGATATCTCGACCTTCCATCACCCCTCCTCCTAGCTCAGTTGCCCACTGTCGCTGGCGGGGAACGAGAATCCGTCTTACGTCGGGGTTCGCGGCTACGACACTTACTAAGTGATTCGCCTCAGCACTTCTAATCGCCTCCGTGGCGTCGACGCCATCCACAATTGTTCTTTCGGTAATTTTTATATCAACAGCCTTTGCTACTGCAGCTATTGCAGCTGAATCTGAGGCGTCAACCTGTTGACGTAAAGCGGCCACTGCGACTGCTCGATACATAGCACCGGTGTCAAAATGGGGAAGATCGAGTTCGACCGCTAATCCCCGGGCGACCGTCGACTTCCCTGAACCAGCTGGCCCATCAATCGCGGCTACCGCTACAGCTTCAGTTAGCGGAATAGTTGCAGGCCTCAACTTTTCGAGGACCGAGAAAAAGTCCGGGAAAGTCTTTGCCACACAACCTGGATTCCTTATTTCAATGTGAGGCACTCGAAGCCCAAGCAATGACATCGCCATCGCCATGCGATGATCATCGTATGTGTCGATTCTCGCTCCCGTCAGTTTCCATTTATCTGGTTTGATGATTATGCCGTCTGATGTCTCGGTAACGTCAACTCCGCATTTCGTTAGCTCGGAGACGATTGCCGCGATTCGGTCAGTCTCTTTTTCCCGTATGAAACCGACTCCTTTAATTTCGATTTCGGATTCAGCAAATGCGGCCAGCGAAGCTAGCGTTTGGGCAGTGTCAGAAAAATCTCGTAAGTCAAAGGTGCCCCCATCAAGTTGATCGCCTTGGACTTCTATCGAATTTTTTCCCCAAGTAACTTTGGCTCCAAGTTTCTCAAGTACATCCACAAACTGAGTGTCGCCTTGGCAGCTTCCCCGGTGAAGTCCATCAACTTTTACTTTTCCTTGGGTAATCGCTGCTCCCGCAAAAAAATAGGATGCCGCTGACGCATCTGGTTCGATTTCGATATCCGCAGGGCGGTACTTCCCTTGCTGAACTACATATGTTGATTCGTTGGGCTGTTCGACGGCGACTCCAAAATCGTTCATAACTTTGATAGTTAGATCCAAATATGGGCGGCTCACGGCTGTATCGACTAGCTGAATTGTGAGGCCCCCTCCATAAAGCGGAGCAGCCAGCATCAAACCACTGACGAATTGGCTACTAGTCGCTCCGGAAAGTTCGACTTTGCCACCGTTGACCCCATTCGCAATAACTTCTATGGGCAATTCACCAGGAGCCCTCGTTTCGTTGAGGGTGCAATCAAGCGCACGTAGCGCTTTGATCTGTTCTTCGAATGGCCGGGAACGCAGTTGATCACTTCCATCTATGGTCACACTGCCTTTTCCGGCTACGAGTACCGGCAACAAAAATCGCGAGGTTGTTCCAGAGGACCGGCAGTCAACAACAATGTCCTCAAACCTGAGGTCACCACCAATGCCTTTCACTTCCAAGCTGGAATTTCCTCGATCCGCCTCGATCTCGGCTCCCAAGGAAACAACAGCCTCAAGCATGGCTTCTGTGTCGTCGGCGAACAGAGCACCTGACAAATGGCTGGTTCCTTCGGCTAGAGCTGCGCAAAGCAATGCCCTATTTGTCTGACTCTTCGAACCTGGGACGTCGGGTACTCCCACTATTGGACCGCCCACAGGTTGCATTACATGTACGTCGGTCATGCAAGCTCTCGCGTTGTCGGTTTGTAACCCTGCCCGGCAAGCACTGCTAGAAACCGCTGAACTTCGGCTCTTGCTATCACTAGAACCAAAACGCCCTGGGCCCCCTCAGTGGAGTGAGCTACTTCGATATCAGCGACGTTCACGTCACAGTCGGCGGCCAACATGGTGATGTTCGCTATTTGGCCCTTGCGGTCTGGGATCGGAATCCTTATTTCGAGCAGGTCTTGAGGCCTCACATAGCGAGATGGAAGGTTGGTTCGGGCTCGTCTCGCCTGTGACAGAAGATCGGTGAGGCCATCACGGTCAGACTCGGCAACAATGTCACGAATGTGGCCGATCCGGTCAGAAAATTCGTCTAGGACCGTGACAATGGCATCTCTGTTCTCTTCGCAGATATCTAGCCAGATTTCCGGATGGCCAGCCGCTATTCGAGTCATGTCGCGGAACCCGCCGGCCGCTAAGCGAAGGAGCGGCGCATCGTCCAAAGCGCGGTCGTCAGCTAAGCACATGAGGCTCGCAGCAGTGAGGTGCGGCACGTGTGAGACGATGGCGACGAGGGCATCGTGACGTTCAGGGGTCATCGTGACAACGTCACACCCCATTGAAGAGAGAACCGTTTGGAGTTCTCGCAGTCCAAGGTCTTCCGTGCCTTCGGTCGGCGTCAGAACCCATACCGCTCCTTCGAAAATTCGCTGATCTGCTCCCTCAATCCCGTCCTGTTCTGAGCCAGCCATCGGGTGGCCTGGGACGAAACGAGGATCATTGATGTTGCGGGCGACGCCTGTCTTGACGCTGCCGGTGTCGGTCACCATCCCTTTGGTCTCTTTGAGCGCTCTGGCAATTTCTGCCTCGAGAGCACTAGCTGGGACGGCGACGAAAGTTAATTCGGCCTCTTGGTCGATTCCCATCGCATCGATAACGCCGAGCTCCTTCGCTCGCTCAGCCCTTTGAGCGTCAATATCCGTTCCGGTTACGTGCCATCCGGCGTTGCGAAGCGCTAGGGCCACTGATCCACCTATGAGGCCTGTTCCCACGATCTGACCGCGGCGTGTGTTGTTGTTCATGACGAAACCAGACCCGTCCGCAGATAGATACGACTTACTAAAGAGATGGTACCGAAGCCTTCGACATATCTTGAAGCGAGATTACGAATTGGTCGACGCCTCATATAGAGAGTGAACCTCGTCGTTGGTCAAGTTTCTCCATTCGCCCGCTGCAAGGCTTGGATCCATTATCGGTCCTATTCTGACCCTGACCAATCGAAGTACGGGGTGACCGATCGCCGCGCACATTCTGCGTACTTGACGATTGCGTCCTTCGTGGATGACGAGCCGCAGCGCTCCGTCCTGTGGCATTGAAACCTCGGCAGGTGTGGTCGGTCCATCTTCCAACTCGATACCTTCACGTAACCGTCGCAGAGCAGATGGGCTAGGCACTCCCTCTACGTGTGCCAAATATTCCTTTGCAACTCCGAAACTTGGGTGAGTTAATCTTTGGGTCAGATCACCGTCGTTGGTCACAATGATGAGGCCTTCACTATCAGCATCGAGTCGCCCTACGGGGAAGACTCTCGTATCAGTCGGCACCAGATCTACAACTGTTGATCGCCCCTCCGGGTCTTG
>JAYZKK010000035.1:0-4817 GCA_036163555.1 Actinomycetota bacterium | reverse complement strand
TGATCGCAATGCAGGCCAAGATTGCTTCCGTATCCGAACTCTCCCTGCCACTTGACGAAAGCATTGTGACTACTAAATCGAGTGGCATTTCGGCCGATGAGGTGACGAATCAGCGCTAGCGCTACCGGGTTAATCGCTAAATCCCGGAACAGGCGATGGCGCGCGCAAAGCTGTTGGACCAAGAATTGGGTCGGTTCACCATCATCTCCGGTGGAGCGCGCAATGACGTTGTCACCCGCATTCATTGTCAATTCGGCCTCGGGGCCGGCCTCTAAATCAAAACCGCACCCGACAAGTTCCTCGGCTTCGCACAGCAGCTGTTCTCGTATGGCTGTGATCGTTTCGAAGTCAACACCAGTTTTCTCGGGCGGGACAACACATAACCCATCGACTTCTAACTGCAGTAGGAAAGGCTCGAGTTCAAATTCTCGCAGTTCAGAACTCAATCGTGTTTCGAGTGCTCCGGTCTCCATGACTCGTAAATAGCTCTTTCTCTCAATTAGTTATTCTTAACCTAGGTCAGTTGATTAGGACCGAGAGAACACTCCCGCCTTCTATGGGATCACCGAGGCTGACGTGAAGTTCTGAAACTTGCACAACCTCTGGCCGAAAAATCACGTCACTATGGCCAACTGTTCCGGTGGCTATCACACCAAGCGATTCCTGCCAGGCTCGAATCGAGGACACCGTTAGGGGTGTGACATGGTGGTCAACGGTGAGATCGGTGGACTGACCAGTAACGGCCTCATCAAGCACATACCCGAGATCTACCAAATTGCGTTCTAGCTGAGCCACATCAGGGCCATCAGAACCCTTGTATGCGATGTCTCGATGCATAGGCAATGAACCCTTCATCAATACGACGGGCTTGTCATCAACTGTGTACAGGACACTTCCAAATTCAACGAGATCGCCGGGCTTCGGGAGCCATGTGATGGTGCCCGCAGCCATGTTGTTCAACCGTTGTGATGGGCCTTCGATGACGACGTTGTGAATCGCCTCAGGTTCTGTCCCGCTACCTTCAGCGGGTTTGATAATTCGACTGGATAGAGGTTCGGCAATCTCTGGGGTTGCAGCTTTCTTGGTGGTGCCCGATATTCCAATGACAATTGTGACAACGCACGCCACGCTGAGCATCGCTATAAGTATGACGGTCAGAGTTTTTCTCATCTGTGGTCGCACCCATCGAAACGGTCCAAGAGGTACAAGACTAGGTGGCAATTATGGATTGGCACGCATCTACTGTTTCATGCCTCCCACCAGGATGTCGCGTGGTAACGATTTTGGGACCTAACGTCATGTCGTGCAATTAAGCGAACTTCAAGATCTGATGGAAGAGACTTACGGGTTACGCGACAGTGAGCGGGGCCTCGCGGCCACTGTCGCTTGGCTTACCGAAGAGTTGGGTGAACTCGCACAAGCTGTGCGAAAGGGCGGTCGCGAAGAACAGCTCCACGAGTTAGGCGATGTTTTAGCTTGGCTGGCGTCGCTTGCGGTTCAACTCGATCTATCACTCGATGAGGCTGTGTCTCGTTACGTCGGGGGGTGCCCGCGATGCGATTCGGTACCGTGCGATTGTCCAAATTTGTCGATCAATAGTTAAGAGAATCGAAGTTTCAGAGCAGTTTCTGCTATCTGAACTGCGTTTAGGGCTGCTCCTTTTCGCAGATTGTCACCAACGATAAACAATGCAAGTCCGTGCTCCACAGTGGAATCACGTCGTATTCGTCCAACGTAAGAAGGGTCCTGACCAGCAGCTGCCAAAGGCGTCGGGACATCTGTGACTACCACTCCCGCGGCCGTTCTCAAGATTTCTGTGGCACGTTCGGGACTTATTTCAGAACTGAAGCGCAAATTCAGTGCCAAGGAGTGACCGGTGAACACGGGAACTCTCACGCAGGTACCAGAAACTTCTAAATCGGGGATGTCGAGAATCTTGCGGCTTTCGTTGCGGAGTTTCTGTTCTTCGTCAGTTTCGCCACTGCCGTCAGAAACAAAGTTGCCTGCGTGAGCTAAGACATTGTGTGCAATCGGTTGTGGGAACGAGTTGGGCTCGGTGTGATTGACACTTCCGCCGTCATAGGTCAATCCCTCCGCGTCACTGATAGTTGCACGAAGCTGTTCGCCTAACTCCGCGACTCCGGCGAGACCGGCCCCCGAGACCGCTTGATACGTAGAGGCAATCATTCCCTGCAGTCGAGCTTCTGCGTGCAACGGCGCGAGAACAGGCATCGCCGCCATAGTCGTGCAGTTTGGGTTAGCGATAATGCCCTTCGGGGTGTTGGTAACTGCGTTGGCATTTACTTCCGGAACCACAAGGGGAACGTCCGGGTCCATCCGCCATGCAGACGAATTGTCGATTACTAGAGCTCCTTGGGAGGCAACTTTTTCCGCTATTGCGAGCGAGGTTGCGCCGCCTGCGGAGAACAGTGCAATGTCTATGCCGCTGTAATCTGCGACACTCGCGTCTTCAACAACGATGTCAGCGCCACCCCAGTCGATAGTCGTTCCTGCGGAACGCGCTGAAGCGAAAAAACGTATTTCATCTAACGGGAAAAGTCGTTCGGTGAGGATGCTGCGCATCACACCACCAACTTGTCCTGTTGCACCAACGATTCCTACTCGCATGACTTCTGAGGTTACCGATGGTCGTGTCGTACTCCAGCGCGATTATTGGATGTGTTTCAATCAAGGCCGTAAGCGGCATGGAGTGCAACTGTTGCTTTATCGACATCTCCTTCAGCTATTACGCAGCTGATACGAATTGGAGAAGTGGCGATCATCTCAATATTCACTTCGTTTTGAGCCAAGGTTTCAAACATTGTGGCTGCAACACCTGGATTGGATGCCATGCCTGCGCCCACTACTGATACGCGACCGAGATCGGGGTCGGCCATAACTCCGGAAAAACCCAATTGGTCGGCAAGTGCCTCACATGTTGTCGTCGCAACTCCCAAATCTTCGAGCGGGACAGTGAACGAAATGTCAGTGCGGTCACTATCACTAACGTTTTGGACGATCATGTCAACATTTATTGACGCGTCGGCAAGGGTGCGAAATACCGTTGCTGCTATGCCTGGCTCATCTTGAACACCACTCAAGGTCACTTTGGCTTGGCTTACGTCGGGCACTACACCTTTGATAATTGCTCTTTCCATATCAGGGTCCTCCTCAAGCACCCATGTACCAGGTTCCCAGGTAAACGCAGATCGAACGTGTAACGGCACTCCGAAGGCTCGAGCAACTTCTACCGAACGCATCGCTGGTTTCGGACAGCCCACGGCTGTCATCTCTAACAGTTCATCGAAAGAAATTGACTCCATGCGTTTCGCGGTGGGGCAGACTCTTGGATCTGTGGTGAAGACACCCGACACATCGGTGTACAACTCACATGCGTCAGCTCCCAGTCCATGGGCGAGAGCTACTGCTGTGGTATCTGATCCACCTCGACCCAAGAACGTGACGTTGTTGTCCGCGGACATTCCTTGTGCCCCTGCCACAACAGCTACTCGTCCCTTGTCCACCGAGTCACGGACTCTATGGGGGTCAACTGAGACAATCTTTGAATTGCCATAATTGTCATCGGTCTCAAATCCTGCCTGATTTCCCGTAAAAGAGTCAGCGGGAACTCCGGCGGCGTCAAGCGCCATGCACATGAGAGCTATGGACTTACGTTCGCCAGCGGTAATGAGCATGTCCATTTCGCGTCCAGGAGGATCACTATTGACCTCACTCGCTAATCGAAGAAGTCCATCTGTTTCTTTTCCCATAGCGCTGACAACAAGGACGACGTCATCGCCTCGGCTTCGAGTGCGTTTGACGTGGTTAGCCACCTCGCGCATACGGTCAGCATCTGCGACGGAAGTGCCACCGAATTTTTGGACGACAAGTGCCACAAGGTTCGAGGGTACCTGTCATCACCTCCAGGCCCTTGGTGATTTAACGGGTTGTTCACGTGGGCTTCAGGGTTCAGCGTTGCTACCTTCATTGGTGAACTTCATCAATAAGGGATTGTCGATTCACTGGTATGAGCAATAACAAGCGCGAACGTCAACGAGCTCACCGCCAAGCCCAGGCAGACGCGGCTCGACAAGCACAAAAGAGTTCAAAGCGAACGAAAATTGTGATCCGTTGGGCCGCTATCGGTGCAGCCGTCCTATTGGTCGCATTTTTATGGAGTTTGACTGGCAACGATGACGACAGCGCCCAAACTACGGGCGAAGCAGTTGACGCTTCAATTGGCGCTGAGGCTCTCGGAATTGAAGGGTGTCCTTCGGTTGACGGGTCATCAGATCGCCAAACACAGTTCGAGACACCGCCAAAGCTTTGTATCGATACCGGGCAGTTGTACTCCGCAGAATTCGCAACCAATTTAGGGGACTTCACCATCGTCCTTGACCCAACACTGGATTCCCGCAGCGTCAACAACTTCATCTTCTTGGCACGTCACCACGCCTACGACGGAACAACCTTTCACCGAGTAATTGACCAGTTTGTGATTCAAGGCGGCGATGTTGAAGGATTAAACGGCAGAGGTGGACCTGGATATAAGTTCACCGGTGCTTATGGCCCTGAGGAGGGATACCTCGTCGGGTCCTTAGCTATGGCCAACCAGGGAACCCCCAACACCAACGGCTCGCAATTCTTCATCGTTACTGGGCCGTTCGGCGCTTCCTTGGATCCTAATTATTCCTTAATGGGTCATGTAGTTACTGGTCTTGACGTGGCATTGGCTATACAAAAAGTCGAAACCGATTCTCTAGATTTGCCTGTCAAACCAGTCACGATCAGCTCCGTCACCGTTTCTGAAGCCACTT
>JAYZKK010000034.1:0-18655 GCA_036163555.1 Actinomycetota bacterium | reverse complement strand
CTCCTGAAGATCTGTGTGGGTGTGTGTGGTTGTTGTTTGGGTGGTCGGTGGGGTGGTCGTGTTTTCTGTGTGGGTGTGGGCGGTTGTTGTTTGGGTGGTCGGTGGAGTAACTATCTCTTGGCTCAAGCATGCACTGGCAACAACACAAACTGTCAACAGAACGGCGACCGTCGACCCTAATTCGTCAATTCGAAAAGAAGCCATGCAGCACTATCTCCCGTTCGACGCTAAAAAGATGGCCGGAAGTAGCAATCTTTATAGAAAATTCAGGATGCAACTTCGGCCGCTACTTTAAGACCAAACATATGTGTTCCTGAAGAATGAACCTTGAACCGCCCTAAAGAAAACGGGTCAAAAACCTCACGAGAGAAACAGAAGATGAACTACGTCGAATTAACAGATCAAGCTATTGAATCAATGCGTGACCGGGATCCCGACGAGCCAGTCGCGATGATCAACTTGCTCAAGTTTCGTGACGTAGCCGACCCAAACCTGGGACTAGAAGCGACCAGCGGGCGCGACTGCTACTTCGGACACTACATCGCAGGAGTACCGCCGATCGCGAACCGGCTAGAGACCGGACACTCGCCCCTCTATCTCAATGAAGTCAATTCATGTTTCTTCGCCTCGACGGGCGAAGACTGGGACTACCTATTGGTCCCTCAGTATCGATCACGACGATCCTTTATCGAAATGATCACCGACTCTCACTACCAAGAACTTTTGAAATATCGATCCGGGGCACTGGTCAATAGCCGATTGATTGAATGCGTCAATGAAAAACCAGAGGGATATCCGTTTCACATCAACGCGCCATTGCCGGCGGACCCAATTATCGAACAACCCGGGTTATTCAAGGACCCGCGAGTAAACGAAATCAACAACCGTGACGCAGAACAACCAACCGACATGCTGAATCTGGTGCGCCTAGCCGGCGTCACGAAACCAAACGGCGGCGTTGACAACATGTCAGGAGCACAGGGGTATGAGGAATACAGAAACGGAGTGACAGATCTGTATGCCGAACGGGCCGGCGTCAAAATTACCTGGCGCGCCTTTCCCGTGGCTACCCTCATCGGCCCTTCTGACGAACTTTGGGATGAAGCGCTGATATATCACTACCTAAGTCGTTCACGGATGCTTTCAATGTTCACCGACTACGAGGATTACCGCGTCAACCATCTTCCAAAGCGGAACGCATCAATCGTTGATAGCCGATTAATCGAAACCACCGTTGGTGGGTAAAGCCGTCGATTAACAGTTCATGAATTCGAAGTCGATCCGGCGCGCTGATCCACATATCGGGTTATGGAAGAAACTCAGGCGCTGAGCGGCTTTCCTTTTGCATGGTCGACGAAGACGAATTCTTCAACAGGTTTTCTCGAAAGTTTCGACAATTGTTTAGGTGGACGACCGATTGTCAACATGGCCGAAACGGCTTCATCGGATTCAAGCCCCAATAATTCTTGGACAGCTGGCTCTTGAGCAGCGAGCAACGTCGTTAATGTCCCACCGAACCCTTCGTTCCGAGCTGCCATCAATGCACTCCAAGCCATCGGATAAATCGAGGCTCCACTAACCACTCCGACACGACCCAAGAACTGGTCCATGGAAGCAACAACCTTCAAATCCACAGCAATAATGCAAACAACCGGTACATCCTCAAGATGTTTGAACATCGGTATAGCAATCGGCAGTGATTCATCTAACGCAGCCTCGACAGGGTCTATCGACGAAGGTGTCACTGATTGCCAATAAACCTCTCCCGCGCGAGTTTGCGCAGCCGCCACCCGCATCGGCCCCCAACACAACTCACCGAGAGCCTTTTTGGTTTCACGATCACGAACAGCTATCACCTTCCAACCTTGACGGTTCCCCCCGTTAGGCGCAAAGCGAGCGGTGTCGAAAATTCGATACAACACATCATCGGGGACTGGGTCATCAGTGAACTCTCGAGCTGCGAACGTGGTCCTAGCTACATCAACAAAATCCATTTTCGAACCTCAGATAATTCGGTCGGAACGCAAGTCATCGATTTCCGATGAGCTGAAACCCAACTCTGTTAACACTTCGTTCGTATGTTCGCCTAACTCGGGAGCTCGATGACGAATCACGCCCGGACTACCCGTCATGGCAACCGGAAATTGGCTTATTGGAACATCTTTCGATGCTGTCGGATATCCGACCCGCTCTAAAAAGCCCAACGCATTTACATGAGGATGATCCAAGGTCTGTTGAGGCTTTAACACCGGAGCTCCGGGGATCTTCAGTTCAGCAAGAGCCGCAAGGACCTCGTCTGTCGTCTTGTCGCCGCACCAATCCGACATCACTCCACAGATCTCATTTCGATGGTTCCCCCGTCCTTCATCATTTTGGAACCTTGGGTCGTCAGCCAGCTCAGGTCTGCCTACCAGCTTTGCCCAACGAGCGAACTGATAATTACCTATGACCGAGACCAGAACTAACCCGTCGCTAGTCACAAAAGTGTCCGAAGGAGCGGCTGTCTGTCCTTGGTTATGGGAAGCCTCACGATTTATCTCGAGCTGGTCTTGCTCAATAAGCGTCGCATTTGCAATTGTCATCGCAGTCTTCAGTAGCGCACCTTCAAGCTCTTGACCTTCTCCGGTGAGATCACGATGTCGCAACGCGGCAAGTGTCGCCATAGCTAACAAAGACCCGGTACAAAAATCTACGTACGGGGTGGAGTTGCGCGTCGGCTGACCCTCAGGGCCCGTCATATGCATCGCACCAGACATAGCTTGAGCCAAGCCGTCGAAACCCACCCTGTCACTAAAAGGTCCACCTGACCCGAAACAAGTCACGGTCGACACAATGATGTCCTCTTTTAATGATTTCAGCGACTCATAGTCAAGACCCATCTGCCTTCGAGTGTCAGGAGGCAGATTGGCGACCACCACATCGGCCGTTGCTACAAGGGCGTTCATTATCTCTCGCCCTTCTGGCTTCATCGGATTTAGGGTCACACTTTTTTTATTGCGACCCACCTGCAAAAATAAAGCACCTTGCCCGTCAGGAGTCACCGGCGTCGTCCAACGGTCCTCCCCGCCGTCAATTCTTTCAATCCGGATTACATCAGCACCAAGATCTCCCAAAATCGTCGCGGCGAACGGACCAGCAATAAACCGTCCGAAATCCAAGACCCGAACCCCATCCAAAACGCCAGACATCACAACCCCCTGACCATGCCCAATACCGTTTCCAACCGAAACGGAAGAACTTTCCCCCAAGAACATAGTTAGCTTTTCAGCGCGATGACTTTTGCTAACAACATCCCGATAAGGACCACTGCCGGATATGTGTCCTATTCGAAATGCCATCTCACCCAAAGTCACGCCTATGTTGGAGACACAAGATCAGTTGTTGACCGCAACGATTGGGGAAAAATTGCTCAGTTCATTCGACGATTTTTATATTCACCAAACAACACACCCGATCGCGAAGCCAGCAACAACTGATCGAAACTCCTATGACCGGTCCTTCTTCAACGGGTACACCGCGGACGGCAACTTGTACTTCGGAGTGAGTTCGGCACGATACCCAAACCTGCACATACAAGACTGTGCCTTAACGGTTGTACGGGGCGACCAGCAACACTCTTTTCATGGCTCGCGACGAGCCCCACAGGACCCAATCGATATGAGTACCGGGCCGTTTCGGATCGAAATCCAAGAACCGATGAAAACCATCCGTGTTGTTCTTGAGGACAATGAAACCGGAATCGGAGCTGACCTCGAATGGATTCCGCGCAGCGCACACTTCGCGGAAGATCACCAGACACTCACACCGGAACAGATAGGCCGCTGGATGATTGCTACTCGGATGAATCAGTTCGGATTTTGGCGCGGCGAACTTCGTCTTCCCGACGAAACCATCACCCTTGACCCGGCACAAACGTACGGAACCAAAGACCGATCATGGGGAGTTCGACCGGTGGGAGACCCCGCACCTCCAGGAGCACCGCAGTCCCCTAAAGGGCTGAAATTTTTCTGGGCCCCCCTCCACTGGCCGGATCACGTCACGCACATAGGTGTTTTTGAAGGAGACCACGGTGAAGTCTGGCACTGGGATGGTTTCCAACTGCCCGCCTACTCACAAGCCGATCAGATACCAGGTATCGAAGATCCAGACATCCAACGTTTCGCTTCAGTGAGCCATAACTTCACATGGCTAGGCGGAACGCGCCGAGTGTCCGGCGGTCAACTAACCGCAAAACTCCCAGATGGCGACCCAATCAAAATAGAGATCCGACCAATACGTTCAATTCTCATGAAGGGCATGGGCTATGGCCACCCTCAATGGGGTCATGGTCACTGGAAAGGCGAACTAGCGATCTTCGGAGAATCCTGGGATCTCAACCAAATCGACCCACTAGCACCAGAAAACATTCACATACAAGAAGTTGTGCGAGTACATAACGGTGCTTCTGAAGGCGTAGGTGTGCTTGAACAGCTTGTAGTCGGGCCGTATCCGAAGTACGGGTTCACAAAATTTTTTGACGCGGCCACTTGAAGAGATAGAACGACACGCACGATGCCTGTCGTGGAAGGATGAACACATGGAACTGTATGACGTTATGCGAACCACATTCGCTGCCCGAGACTTCACTGATGACGAAATGCCTGACGAGACCCTTTACCGGATTCTCGACAACGCCCGCTTCGCCCCCAGTGGAGGCAACCGACAAGGCGGACGAGTAATTGTTGTTAAGGATCCTGCCACCAAGACAACTCTCGGGCAGCTATGCCTGCCGCAGTTGAGGGTGTACGGCGAACAACGACGAAGTGGAGAAAGCCCTTGGCAAAGCGTTCAACCAACAGGCATCGACGTTGACAAAGTCTGGAATGACGAATCCATTCCTGCCGTCATCCCGATGTTTGAAGACCTTTCACGCACACCCACTGTGCTGGTCATCGCCGTTGATCTGAGCGTTGTGGCATCTCTGGACAAAGACCTCGACCGAGTCGGCATTATTAGTGGAGGTTCGATATATCCCATGGCATGGAACATTCTGCTTGGTGCTCGCAACGAAGGATTTGGGGGTACTCTCACCACGCTTATCGCGGCTCAGGAATCGAAAGCGCAAGAGTTACTTGGCCTTGAACCCAACATTGCTGTTGCGGCGCTGCTGACCATAGGAAAGCCCAAGAAACAACTCACCAAGCTGTCTCGTAAGAAAGTGGAAGAGTTCACCACAGTTGACCGCGCTGATGGGCCAGCATTTACAGGCTGAACATCAAAGACGATCTTAAGCTGGGACTGCCCGTCTCGAAATCTGGTCCAGATCACAAGATGTTGGGAGGGTGCCAAATAGCGATCCGTGGTCGCCGCCCACTCTTGACATCAGATAGGCGTCACTTACCGAAGGGTGGCCATACTCGACCATCAGAGTCGCGGCCCAAGTGACCGCAAGTTTTTCGACTAGTCGACGTGCATCTCCTTCAAATAAAGGGTTAGCGAAGTCGGCGCGCAGGGCATCCAAATGTTTGTCAATGCCCGCATCTCGACCCCGAGATTGTTCTAGTTCGTCAAGAAAAATTTTCACACTCTCGGGGTTTCTAGCTGCCGCTCTTCCAATATCTAGAGCGATCACATTTCCAGCACCTTCCCATATGGCGTTCAAAGGTGCCTCACGATACAAACGAGGCATGATCGAATCTTCTACGTAACCATTACCACCAACACACTCCAATGCCTCCCTGACGACAGGGTTTGATTGCTTGGTTAACCAATACTTGGCAACGGGCGTCGCTAAGCGAGCAAAAGCTTGTTCACGTTCATCAACTTCCATGCGTTCATGCGCTCCTGAAAGCCGAGTGATCATCAGTGTTGCTGCCTCAACCTCAATTTCTAAGTCAGCCAATACATTTTGCATCAACGGCTTGTCAATCAAAGTCGCACCGAACGCTTCGCGATTTGCCACATGCCAACCTGCTTGGCTCACCGCTTGACGCATCAAAGAAACACCCCAATTCGCCACATCTAACCGGGTGGCATGCACCATCTCGATAATTGTTGGGATACCTCGTCCTTCTTCACCGATCATCCAGGCTGCCGTGCAGTCGAATTCCAATTCAGCTGACGCGTTGGAACGATTTCCCAGCTTGTCTTTAAGACGCATAAAGCGAAGCGAATTGCGGGTCCCGTCAGGCAACACCCGAGGAACCAAGAAACAAGACATGCCCTTCGGCGCGTAAGCCAAAACCAAGAATGCATCACACATAGGCGCCGAGGTGAACCATTTATGACCTTCGAGCCGATACTCACTTCCGGGCCCACCGCGGACCGAAGGAGTTGCGGTACTTGTATTTGCCCTAACGTCGGAACCACCTTGTTTTTCTGTCATTCACATACCCAAAAGCACCCCTGAGTTTGTCTTTGGGGCTTTGAGTTGCTGGTCATAACTTCTGCTGACTGTCTGTGGTTCCCAGACTTCCGCCAGTTCAGGTTGATGCCGTAATGCCATGAGCGCGCCAGAGGTCATCGAGGTGGGGCAACCGTGGCCCATTTCGATCTGGGTTATCAAGCCCATGAGGGCATTGCGGGTCACGTATGCCCCGTCACCTGCGGGCTTTTCATAGCGCATGCAATGAATTCCGCTTTCGACAGCAAGATTTAGAATTGAGTGATAGGCGGGGTGATATTCGATCTCATCGATTCTGTTGCCGGAAGCATCATGGGTGTGAAGAATTGGAACGTTCTTGTTCGCTAAACGGCCCCACTCTCGCGTTTCCTCACTACCAACTTGGGCCCCGAAACTCTCCAGCACCTCGCAGTCTCCTCCCTCGCGGCGGACCGCTTCTGGGAGCACCGGATCAGCAGTAAACAAGTTGTAAGAACTGAGTGGTTCCGGTTGGTTATCAGACGACAGCATGGCCCTAAACTATCTCGAAGCTTGTTGAAGAGGACAATGGAGCAATGAGCGACTACTTTTCGATGCACTGCATCACGATGGCGGATGTTTGTGAATCGCCAACTAAGGGGAATAAGTGAAATACGTAGCACCATCTTCGGTTGAGGAAGCAACGACGTTGCTGTCAACCTCACCGTCAGCGCAGGTGTTTGCAGGGGCAACAGATGTTGTCCCCCAACTCCGGGCGGGGCGTCCAGCTCCTGAAGTACTGGTCGATCTAAAAAAGATAGAAGAACTCGTATCAGTGGCTAACGACGGAGATAAATGGACGGTCGGGGCAGCAACACCAACGGCCAATCTCACCGAAGACCAAGCATTCAGCGAAGAGTTTCCGGGCCTGTCTGAGGCCGCAGGGCTAATCGGCTCTGACCAGATACAAAATAGATCCAGCTTGGGAGGCAACCTATGCAACGCTTCACCCGCAGCTGACTCCGTGCCAGCCATGGTTGTAAACGGAGCTCGAGCCGTAGTTGCTGGCCCAAACGGAACTCGAGTCCTTGATGTAGCCGAAGTCGTAACTGGACCGGGTGAAACGTCACTCGACGCAGACGAATTCATTGTCGAGTTTGAAATTGACAGAATCCCAGCACGGACAGGTGATGCCTATCTGCGGATGATCCCAAGAACCGAAATGGACATTGCCGTCGTAGGAGCTGGAGCACGTATCACACTGGCAGAAGATGGAAGCATCGAACAAGCAGCCTTGGCCCTCGGAGCGGTTGCTCCGACGGTTGTTAGAGTCCCAGACGCAGAAGCCGCGTTGGTTGGCAACACCGTCGACGATGAAACCCTGTCTGCTGTAGCGAACGCAGCGAGTGAAGCATGTAACCCAATTGACGACAAACGTGGCACCGTCGCTTACCGAAAGCAGGTAGCAGGAGTATTAGCAAAACGAGCGGTGCTAATAGCAATTGAAAGAGCCGAGCAGAGAAACGGAACGAACTAATGGCACGAACTCACATAACTACCGTTATCAACGGTGACGAAACAGAATTCTTAACCGAAGATGGCACCTCACTGCTTAACGCCCTTAGAGACGAAGTTGGTTTAACCGGAGCCAAAGAAGGTTGCGGCACGGGAGATTGTGGAGCTTGTTCCGTCATGGTCGATGACAAAGTCACCTGTGCTTGCCTTGTATTCGCGCCAGAAGTCGACGGGTCAACAATTCTGACGGTTGAAGGGCTTGCCGACTCCGGTGAGTTGCATCCCCTGCAGCAGTGTTTCTTAGAGGGAGCGGCCCTGCAGTGTGGTATCTGCACACCAGGGTTCCTGATATCAGCAAAAGCTTTGTTAGACAAAAACCCAGATCCAACAGAAACAGAAATTCGATATGCATTAGCTGGCAATCTGTGCCGGTGCACCGGGTACGACAAAATTATTCGCGCTGTCCAAGAAGCAGCTCGAGAGATGAGGGGGCAGTAATGGCCGTAACTGAAGAAAACCCTGGATACAAATGGGTCGGCACCCGACCAATTCGACCTGATGGGTTAGAAAAAGTCACAGGAAAAGCACAATTTGGTGCAGACCTGATGTTGCCCGGGATGCTGTTCGGCAAGGTTGTGCGGTCACCCCACGCGCACGCTCAAATAATTTCTATAGACACCACCGCCGCGGAAGCGATGGCGGGAGTGAAGGCGGTCATCACAGGCAGCGACTTCCCTGACCTCGCGGCCAATGGTGCCCACCCAAGTGAAATTGATGTCGCCAACAACGCCATTGCCAGAGACAAAGTCCTTTACGAAGGGCATGTGGTAGCCGCTGTAGCAGCCACCACCCGCGATCAAGCCGAAGCTGCGGCAAAAGCAGTCGAGGTCACATACGAGATTCTGCCCCATGTGCTCACGGTCGATGAAGCGATGGCAGACGACGCTCCTGTTTTACATGAAGGAATGATCACCAAGGGTGTAGACCCTGCACCCGAAGAACCGTCAAACGTGGCCAGCAAAATTCTCCATGAACGCGGTGACCTCGACCAGGGGTTTGGTGAAGCAGAATCTGTTGTAGAGCGGGAATTCACTACCAAACCAGTGCACCAGGGGTATATAGAGCCTCACGCCGCTGTTGCCGACGCGAATAGTGATGGACGAGCCCACATATGGTGCTCATCGCAGGGACATTTCCAGATGAGAGCCTCCTCAGCGACAGTGTTGGGGGTATCACCGGGAACGTTAAAAGTCACAGCTGCCGAAATCGGTGGCGGGTTCGGGGGCAAGACGGTTATTTACCTTGAACCACTTGCGGTCCGCCTGTCTCAAAGAGCCGGCCGGCCGGTCAAGTTAGTAATGGACCGTGACGAGGTCTTCCGAGCAACCGGACCAACATCAGGTACCCGGATAAGAGTCAAAATGGGAGTTGCTAAAGACGGCAAGATAACTGCCGCGGAAGTATGGATGGCCTACGAAGCAGGTGCTTACGCAGGCTCACCGGTCGGTGCAGCAGGCATGACAGCCATCGCTTGTTACGACATCCCGAACTTCGTAGTCGAAGGCTATGACGTTGTGTGCAATAAGCCGAGAGTTGCCGCATATCGAGCCCCAGGCGCGCCTATGGCCGCGTTCGCTGTGGAATCAGTGCTCGATGAGTTGGCCCGAGATATAGGGATGGACCCAATCGACATTCGGTTAGCGAATGCAGCTGTCGAAGGTACCCAAGCGTCCTATGGACCCAAGTTCCCTCGCATCGGTTTTGTCGAAACCCTGGAAGCCATCAAAGATCACCCCAACTACACCGTGGAGCTAGGGCCTAACCAAGGCCGTGGAGTTGCAGCAGGTTTCTGGTTTAACGCAGGCATGATGTCAAGCGCGACAGTTCACATCAATGAAAACGGAACGGCGACCGTGGTGACGGGCTCACCCGACATTGGCGGAAGCCGTCAATCGATGGCCTTGATGGCTGCAGAAGAGCTAGGCATTCCTTACGAATCAATAAAGGCCGTAGTCGCTGATACCGAAACAGTTGGCTTCAATGACGTCACCGGCGGTAGTCGAGTGACGTTGGCGACGGGAGCCGCCGTAGTCGATGCATGCCGGTTGATTATTGAAGATCTCCGAGCTCGAGCGGCAAAAACGTGGGACGTTGAGCTTGATCAAGTGGAATGGGTCGATGGACAAGCCCAACACGTTGATGGTGCTCAACCCCCACTTTCCCTGAACGATTTAGCAGCGAAATCTGGTCGAACAGGCGGCCCGATATCCGCCAACGCTTCATTGAACTCTCGTGGAGTTGGCGCTGGCTTCTCAACTCAACTCTGCGACGTAGAGGTTGATCCAGAAACCGGAGTGACCAGAGTTGTCCGCTACCTAACAGCGCAAGACGCTGGACGAGCGATAAGCCCTGATTATGTCGAAGGCCAAATGCAAGGCGGGGTCGTCCAAGGAATTGGATGGGCCTTGAACGAGGAATATATTCACGACAACGACGGTGTGATGGAAAATCCAAGTTTCCTTGATTACCGCATACCCGTCGCTTCGGACCTGCCGATGATCGATTGCGCCATCGTGGAAGTCCCGAACCCAGCACATCCCTACGGTGTGCGGGGCGTCGGCGAAGTGGGGATTGTTCCTCCGATGGCAGCGCTGGGTAACGCTATCAATGACGCACTCGATGTGCGGATGACTGATCTACCAATGTCACCGATAAAAATTCTTGAAGCATTAAACGATCAACGCAAATAACAACTTCAATGGCACAAGTTCACTTCTCGTCGGGTATTCGCGACCTAACCGGAGGACTAGCGCAGGTCGAGGTTGAAGCTACGACCGTTCGCCGTTTGGTCGTCGCGCTTGACGAGATGTTTCCTGGTATTGGAGAACGTTTGTCTGAAGCATCCTCAGTGGCTATTGACGGCGAAATTTTTACTGACGCTGACTATGAACCAGTTTCAGATGACTCCGAAGTTCACTTCCTTGATATTTTCCAAGGTGGTTGACAACGATTGCTTAACTCGTCTGACGGTTAGCTGATTTCTGAGTGTTTGAGTCGGTCGGGGATGAGGCAGAACATCCACGCCATCACAGAACTACAAATGACTATGGCTATTGCTACTTCATAACCGGAACTGTCAATAACGAAACCGAGAATGGCGGGGCCCGCGAGGGCACCGAATCCCAAAGCTGTGTAGAAGGTCCCGATGGTCCCACCCAAGTCAGCCACGCCAAACCATGTGGCGAGAACATTGGGAGCAGCGGTAAACCAAACTGCCCAACTGACGCCGTGCAGTAATGCACTTACCAGGAAGAGGATGTAGGAGTCTCCCGCGAGGAACCACACCAGCAGACAACACACTAGGAGTAGTTGGCCGAAACGGTATTGGTGCATGGGGACAAACCGGTCATTCAACGCACTGATCACCAGTCGAGCAATTACTGAGGATGCCCCGATGACTCCTACGAGAGTGGCCGCAGCCGAACCGCTGACCCCTTCGCTCACTGCATGATCGTTGTAAAAGGCTAAAGGAGCATAAAATCCGGGGCCACCTAGCGCCAGTGCCCCATACAGGATCAAGAATTTCTTTGACCTCAAAATCTTTCGTAATCCGAGACCATCGTTGGGTTGGGTTCTTGGTGAATCGACCACGGCAAATGCGCACGTGACCAGCAGTACTCCGCTGAAAATGGCATAGAGACCAAGTGTTGATCGCCATCCCCATGCATCTATCAAGATCCGCGACACGATTGGGCCGATAAAGGTTCCCATCCCCACACCTGCTAAGACCAGACTGATAGCCGAGGCTTGGCGGTGTTTAAACCAACGGCCGACAGTCCCAATCATTGATGGGTAACAACATCCGACAGCGCTTCCGACTAGCGGTGCATATCCCAGATACAAATGCCATAATTCTGAGGCTTGACTGCTGACGATCAGGCCGAAGGTCATGAAAATTGCCCCAGCGGCTACGACAGGGCGAACGCCAACGGTGTCACTGATTTTTCCGCCTATAGCACCAGCTAGATAGTAAAAGCAGATCGCGGTTGAGAATATCGGCGCAACTGGGCCCGTTGACGTCTCGAAAGTTTCTGCGATAGGTGTGAGGAAAATTCCAAAGGAAAACAAGACTCCGAAGTTCACGAAATTCGCGACGAACGCGGCTGATGTAACTATCCAACTACTGCGACGATGGTCAGACGGATGCGTTTCGATTCTCTATTTCTACTGCGGATAGGTGCCGCAGATCACAATTCCGAACGGGCAAAGACACACGAAGCCAGTTCAACTCATGGTTAGACCACCAGACACCGACAATGTTTGGCCGGTTACGAAAGCGGCCTCGTCGGAGCCGAAATAAATCACCGCGGACGCGACCTCTGTGGGAGTTCCGACTCGCTTCATCGGGACAGCCCTAGCCATAGCCCCAATAATCTTGTCGCCATCATCACTAGCAGCGACGATCCCATCAAGCAGCGGCGTGTCTGTAGGGCCGGGGCACACGACATTTGCGGTCACGCCACTTCGCGCGGCCTCACGGGCAATCGTTTTCGTGAAGGCGATAATTCCACCTTTAGCACCTGAGTACACCGCTTCGAATGATGAACCAACTCGTCCAGCATCTGAAGCAATATTGATGATTCGTCCCCAGCCAGCTTCAATCATCGCTGGAAGACACGCGTGAACGGTTCGCAAGACGCCTTTGTAGTTGATTTCAATTACCCGATCCCAAAATGATTCGTCAGTCGACAAAAACGGCATGAGTTCGTCCCAACCGGCGCAGTTCACCAAAACTTCGACTGACCCCAGTTCGTCGACTGTCTGAAACACACCGCTTTGGACAGCGTCAGTATCGGACACATCCATGTGGACAGCGATTGCGTTGCCACCCGTCTGAGAAATCACAGAAGCTGTCTCTTGAGCGCCGTCAAGATTCAAATCTGCAACTGCCACTTGGCGACCAGCGGCCGCTAAACCAACACAAATTTCTCTGCCAATTCCGCTGCCACCTCCGGTAACGAGTGCAACTCGTCCACTCATTGTTTAACTCCTCGTCGCCCGGGCGACTTCGCCCCATTTGTCTATTGACTCAGGATCCTTGCGCATGTGCTCTTCTGTCAGGTACATCACGACTCGAGACGCGGTGCCCGCATATCGGTCCCTCAATCGATCAGCCATTTCATCCCATGGGGATACCAATGCGAAGTGGTCCAGCATTTCGTCAGAGATCGTGTCTGCCATGCCTTGTAAATCACCGGCCTTCATTTTGTCCCCCAACGCTTTTGTTATCCCATCAAAGCCCAAGTCTTCGAACTGAAACGCATAATTTGGAGTAGTTCCATAAAAAGCAATTTGGGTTTTTGCCCGATGCACCCATGGTGCCCGCTCTTCGGGGGTGTCACCAGCAACGGCAAAAACAGGAACAATTAAGTCGATCTCAGAAGGCTCGCGACCAGCAGTCTCTGCGCCTTGACCGACCTCAGGGAGTAACCGGTTTTGGATGTAATGCATTGAGTGCATCGGGTGGACATGAACCCCATCAGCGACTTGGCCCGCAACATGATTCATTAGGGGGCCAACAGAGGAAATGTCAACCTTGATGTCTCCGAACTCGTGAGCTCGGGGTTTCCAAGCATCTGGCAAAAGAGAGAGATTGTAAAATTCACCCTCATGGCTTAAGCGTTCATCACCGCGAAATGCCCGCAAACAGGCTTTGACAGCTAATACATAATCAAGCAAACGGCGAGCTGGGCGATCAAAATCAGCGGAATAACGTCGAACGACATGACCCTTCACCTGGCTGCCCAAACCTAACCGAAACTTGCCGTTGGTTTCTCCAGCCAATTCCCACGCAACCTGTGCCGACACCATTGGGCTTCGGGGAAACGCGACTGCGATACCAGTTGTGAACGTCAACGATGGAGCAGCCATCGCGGCTGCAGCAATTTGCATCCACGGCACTTGGCCCGTCTCGGTATACAGCATCCCTGAAAATCCTTGGTCTTCAACACGGCGAGCTAAATCTCCGGCTGTGGCCCAGGTGGATGAACCTGTCATCAAATCGAATTCCACGTCGTTACCTCTCTGTCGTCCCCTATTTGAGCCGAAATTCAGTCCTTCGGCCAATGCAGTTAGATCGCCTCTAAGGTTGCAGGGTATGAGTGATGACTGGTTGCTACTGGGAGACGTCCCGACCCGAGCCGCACGTCTATGGAAAGACGACCTTGCACTCGTGTTCAAAGGACAGCGTTGGACCCATGGTGAGTTCGCAGCCGATGTCGAAAAAGTGGCCAAAGGCCTCATTGCTATCGGAGTTGAACATGGCGATCATGTTGCCGTCTGGATGACCAATCGCCCGGAATGGTTACATCTCATGTATGCGATTCCTCGAGTTGGTGGATGCATTGTTCCGTTAAACACCCGATACCGAACAGATGATGTCGCATATACCGTTGTGCAGTCCCAGAGCAGGTTCCTAATAGCCCTCGATCAGTCAGGACCAATCAACTACGGTCAAATGCTGGTCGAAGCCCGTCAACAACTAGACGAAGGTGGCTATCTCCAAACCGTTGTCATGCTTGGAGAACAACTTTCAGACAGCGTCAATTGGGAAACCATGCTTGAACAAGGTGACAGCATCGCCACCGAAGAATTAGAAGCAAGATCCTCACAAGTCAACGTTCAAGACCGAATGATGCTGGCCTACACATCAGGGACTACCGGGCATCCCAAAGGAGTAATCCACTGCCACAAACCAATCCGCAACACCTATGAAAGAGCCATGCTGCTTGGGCATAATCGGAACGATGTCCACATGAGCTACCTCCCGCTATTCCACGCCTATGGGTTTAGCGAAGTGGCAATGATGGTCGGCTTAAGTGGAGGCAGCCAGATCTTGTTCGATGTCTTCGACCCCGACGAAGTGTTAGATGCGGTGGAGACTGAACGAGGGACGGTGCTGCACGGATTTGATAGCCATTGGGCTGACCTCATTCGCGTGCAACAGCAACGTCAACGAGACGTCTCCTCACTACGTGCGGGCACTCTTCCAGCGGGCATGGAATCCACAATTCCTGTCGCTCGACAAGTCCAAGAACTTTTCTGCCCAACCACTAGCGGCTTCGGAATGAGCGAATCCTGGGCCTTTATTGCTTCAAGCCACATAACAGACTCTTTGGAACAACGAACCGAAGCATCTGGATATCCCATGTACGGAATTGAATTCCAGGTACGCGACCTTGACACTGGAGATCTCCTAGGAGCTAACGAGACAGGTGCTCTGCATGTGAGGGGCTACACCGTTACGAGCGGCTATTGGGACAAACCAGAAGCGACCGCTGAGGTCCTTGACGCCGATGGATGGCTCGACACTGGCGATGTGGCGTTACTGCGACCAGATGGACACGTCGTGTTCATCGGTCGCCATAAAGACATGTTGAAAGTAGGTGGCGAAAACGTTTCACCCGCCGAAGTTGAGGGATATCTCCTAGAAGTTGAAGGGGTTGAAGAAATTGCTGTTGTCGGGTATCCCGATGAACGTCTGGTTGAAGTGCCGGTGGCATTCGTAGTCAGATCCAACGATGTCTCGGCGGAAGATTTGCTTGAAAAATGCCAAGGCAGAATTGCGAGTTTTAAGATCCCTCGACACGTCATCTTTATTGATGAAATGCCGGCAACCCCATCAGGGAAGATACGAAAAATAGAACTCCGAGAATGGGCTCTAAACCAAATTCAATGACCCCGCGGCGAGATCAAACAATTTACTGATTGCTGACCTAGGCAGGTCCACTAAAGGTTGGGCCGCCAAGGGTGTAGGTAGATGCTTCGCCAGAGGAAACTTCGGCCTCGCGATTGCGGACCTCAGCTCGAGCCACCACGTGGTGGTGAACTTCGTCAGGACCATCCGCAAGTCGAAGAGTTCTCTGGCTGTGCCACATATCGGTAAGCGGGAACCATTGAGAAACACCAGCGGCACCATGCATTTGGATTGCTTCGTTGATGATGTCGCAGCACTTCTCAGGGACCATTGCCTTTACGGCGCTGACCCAAACTCGTGCTTCTGCGTTGCCCAGAGTATCCATGGCCTGTGCTGCTCGCAGCACCATCAACCGCATCGCTTCTACCTCAATACGGGCTCGAGATATAACTTCCATGTTCTTGCCGAGGTTGACGAGTTTCTTGCCGAAACCTTCTCGGGAAGTACCGCGATCGACCATCATCTCGATCGCTTTTTCTGCTGAACCGATGGACCTCATGCAGTGATGAATGCGGCCAGGGCCTAGACGAAGTTGGCTGATTTCAAAGCCACGACCCTCACCTAACAAGACGTTGTCGCGGGGTACTCGGACGTCCTCGAGTTTGATGTGCATATGACCATGCGGGGCGTCGTCGTTACCGAAAACATGCATAGGACCGACAATGTTGACGCCGTCACTGTCAAGCGGTACAAGAATTTGGGACTGCTGCTTGTAAGTATCGGCGTCTGGGTTTGTGCGAACCATCGTGATCATGATCTTGCACCTTGGGTCTCCAGCTCCTGAGATGTAGAACTTTTCGCCGTTAATTACCCACTCGTCGCCGTCGAGGACCGCTTCAGTTTCGATTTGCTTCGCGTCAGAACTCATGACCCTTGGTTCTGTCATGCAATAGGCCGAACGGATCTGGCCGTTGAGCAGCGGCTCAAGCCATTCTTCTTTCTGTTCTGATGTGCCTACCCGCTCTAACACTTCCATGTTGCCGGTGTCTGGAGCCGAGCAGTTCAAACATTCAGAAGCGAGACGGTTCTTTCCGAGTTCGTTTGCGATGTAGGCGTAGTCAAGATTTGTTAGCCCTTCCCCAGTTTCAGCGTCCGGAAGAAAGAAGTTCCACAATCCTTGGGCGCGGGCTTTTTCTTTGGCGCCCGCAAGCAATTCCAACTGTCCTTCCCCATAGCCCCATCTTTCGGCACGGTTTTCGCCGAGGCGGTAGTACTCCTCGGTAATTGGGTCGACTTCCTCGCGAATGAAAACTTTCACAGCCTCGTACAACGGACGAACTTTCTCTGACATTCTCAGATCAAAATCGTCCATGCTCGCTGACTTCAGTGCGCCACCAACCACGGGGTGCCCCTTTCGTATGTTGCTTTAGAGCTGACAGTTTGTTGCTGCCACATCGGTTTGCCTGAACCCTAGCTATCTTCTCAGCGTTAAGCATTTTCGAATCGAAAAGATGATCTCAATGTCGCAGTCCGATCTGAAGTGGTATGCCAACCACCCAATTTTGTAAATTCCAGGAATTGGTATCCACTACAGCAGCGGAGACTGAGACTACGTTCCATAGCTGTGGCATCTTGCTCCCGCGGAACCTGTGGAGCTCCAGCTGTGGCTGGGCTTTCCTACAACAACGCCTCCTTATCGGTATGGGTAATTGACCTCCATGCCGATGCCGGCCACGCAATGTCGCTTTGCCAGCACCATGTCCAAAATCTTCGAGTGCCTCAAGACTGGACGGTATTTGACGAACGAGATGGAACACCACGGCTGTGGACCGTAACCCCCGGTGAAGCCGTTCCCAAAGCCCGTAAGCGCAATCGCGTTCGTCGCCAACGAGCGCAAAGCGGCCGGATCTTGGAAGTTGAAGAACTCCAGCTTTTTGAATTCGACGATCTGACTCACGAAGACATTGCGCCAGTTGCTTCACTCGATGACGCTAGAAACTCAGCGCGACCCGATAGCCGACCTGAACTTGAGGACAAAACACCCGCGGTGACCCTATTGGGGTAGCTTGACCGCCCAGGGTCTAACTCAAAGACGATTGCTCGATTTGAGGTCTGTAACCACCACACGACCATTAGGAGCTAGTGCTGCTCTGAATCTGATTTCGCCATTGGCGCTGAGGACAAGATCATTCCCGTCGTTCGTAATTTGCAACTCAACTCCGGTCTCTTTTTCCAACGTAGGACGAACATGATTGAGCACGTCACGGATGTGCTGTCGACGCTCGGCTTCGACTAAGTCGTAGTCGAATTCGACAAAGTCACCAGGCTCGGTTCCCGAAGGCCTCATGGTCCACCCAACAATTCGAAACTCGACTCGTCTGGTCCACCACTCTGATACCGGATACGACAACCGGCGTAATCATCTTTTTGGTGGAACGTCGTATGAGGCAACGGAACCCTTTCTTAACACCGGCGAGACGGCTTGGTTTCGACTACTCGTAGATCTGTTACACACAACGATACGCAGTGGCACGAATCGGAGTGAGCGCTACGGTAGATCTCGTGGATTTAGTTGTTCCCATCACCGGTTCGTTGCTGTTCATCTATGTCGTGTACAGGATCGGACTAAAACTTATGCTCGGATTTTCGCGTCCGGTGCCGGCTCCACCACCGGCGGGTGAACTAAGAAAAGTGCGTCTCACCTATCTGTGCACCTTATGTGGCACAGAAGTTCGGATGACCCGGTCACCAACCAGCGCACCTGAAGGTCCAAAGTGTTGCATGGAGGAGATGGAGTTAATCCACGACCATGACAACGATTAACCAGAACCTGTGTTTCCACAAGTTATACACATGCTGGGGAGAAACCACACAGCTGTAATTTATGGGGTCAGTGTCGGGGCGTTACCGCCATCTCGTGGCAGTCAAAATCCCTACGAGAACGAATCCGAGCCCACCAAGAATCCAAGAACTGGATGGGCTTCCGGGAAGCCAACTCATGTAGTTCGAAAAGATGACTGCGACACCAACCAACAAAAAGGCCAGAATCAACCACCCGAACCACGCCGGACTTGGGGGTAGATCGCCCGAGAGCGTCTCTTCAG
>JAYZKK010000033.1:0-26032 GCA_036163555.1 Actinomycetota bacterium | reverse complement strand
TCACAGCGATCTCTGCAGTGGGCCAGGCAAGGTACGCGTCATTGCCCATCGTTTTGGAGTCCATGACTATGAAGGCTCCGCCATATGACTTTCTCAGGACTAATGAAATTCGCGGAACGGTTGCTCGCGCGTAGGTGAACGCCATCTGGGCGCCGTGTCTAATCATTCCTCGCCACTCAAGATCCTTACCGGGGTAGAACCCGGGGGTATCTACCAAGGTGATTATGGGCAAATTGAATGCGTCACACATGGAGACGAAACGCGCTCCTTTTTGGGAAGCTGGTATGTCTAGGGTTCCGGCAATCGCCATTGGTTGATTGGCGATGATTCCGACAGGTCTGCCGCCCATACTCGCTAGGCCTGTAACGAGATTCTGTGCCCAGCCGCCGCGCAGTTCCAAGAAGTCATTGTCGTCGACGATTAAACCGACAACGTCGCGAACGTCATAAGAACCGGTGGGTGTATCAGGGAGAAGGTCTGCGGCTTCTGGAGTTTTTCTGTCAACAGGGTCTGCGGTCGTGAGGAACGGTGCTTCTTTGTGATTATGGTCGGGTAAGAAGCGGAGAATGTCACTGATTGTTGGGAGTACGTCGTCGTGGGAAACAACAATGCTGGCCGCTCCGGTATCTCGGTAGTGGACAGTAGCTCCACCTAACTCTTCAACGTCGACTTGCACTCCAGTCATTTGTTGTACCGGAACTGGTCCGCTCACGAAGGCGTAGGCATCATCGGCCATCACTACTATGTCGGCGAGTCCTATAAGTAAGGCAGTTCCTGAAACTGCTGGTCCTGTGACTCCTGCCAGGATTGGGACTACTCCGGACGCCTTCGCAAGCACTCGCGCAGCTCGACCCCAACCATCAAGAGCGGCGACGCCATGGTTCGCATCTGCACCTGATGAAGCGAGCAGTAACACGATCGGGAGATGTTTCTCTAAGGCCAGTGTCGCGGCAGCGGTAAGTGTGTCACCATCTTCTGGGGTGAGCGCTCCCCGATGTTCGGGGTCTTCGGCTCTGATGAGCATGACCGAGCGACCGTCAAGGTCGTGTACGCCGGCAACGGCATGGGCCGGGGTGCCTTGACGTATGTGCAGCGTGCTGGGAGTCGTCACATGATTGAGCGTAGGCGAGTGAGACGGTCTAGTAGTGCTGGTAGGTCCAAACAGTCCTAAACGGCGGTCAAACCTTCGATGCTCGGTGCTTGATCTCGAACCACGCGTCTGAGTACATCTCTCGTCGCTGAAGCCGGTGCCGAAAGCATCCCTCGTCTACGAATAGCTAATCCGACAAGGCGTGGCGGCATCTCTTGGAGTGTGAGCACAGCCCACCCGCCTCGACCGATCCATGATGGTATGGCTGTTACTGGAACGATAGCTGGCGCATAACCTTGAAACGCCATGGTTGCGGCGAGTCGGATGCCGTCAAGTTCAGCGATGGCGCGCAGTACTACATTTTCTTGTCGGGCCTTGTCATCAATTAACTCCCGGAGGTTTGAACCCGGAGGGCTAAGCAGTAGGTCGTGTCTTGCAAGTTCACCAATATGGATTGGTCTATCGCCGTCAACGGCAAGAGGATGTCCATCAGGTGCTATGACGACTAGTTGTTCTTCGAATAGCGGGGTAGTGAATAACTCGTCATGTTGGAGAGGTGTGTTTATGACGGTTAAGTCCAGGTCGCCATGTTCGAGGAGTGGGATTAGAGCGGTCGTGGTTGAATCTATAACGGTGGTGACGACGTCTGGAAAGCTGCGGCTTAGTTCATCCAATAAAGGTGGCAAGAGCCAACGCCCGGTAGTGCCGATGATCCCGATCCGTACTTGGCCACTCACTCTTGACGTCATGGATGTGACGTCATCGCGTAGAGCGGCGAGTTCTGTGTTTATCCTTCGGGCGCGTGTCAGTACGGCTTGGCCTTCAGGGGTTAGTTCACCAGCGCTTCTGTCTACGAGGATTGCTCCGAGGTCGTCTTCGAGGCGCGCTATGTGAGTGGAAATATTGGATTGGACGGTGTCCAGCGCGCGAGCTGCGGCCGAAAAGCGGCCGTGTTCAGCTACTGCTGCAAGGGCATCAAGCTGTTTGAGTTCCATGAATTTAGGCTACCCGAACTGCTATGACTATCACTTTTATAGATCAAAAGTATCTATAAGTTCGACTTGATGAATGACCGATGGGTAACTAAGGTGAAAACCGTCGGGAAGAAACGGCTTCCCCCGAGTCGCTCGACACTTCAATGATCGCCAACAAGGTGCCCCCCACCTAGGCGGTCAGCCGAGGCGGAACACCCCTTCCTCCTTACGGCTCTTGAAACCGGCCCGCCCCCCGGGCCGGTTTCCTAATTCAGAGCGGAAGTTTGATTAATTCGATAGCTAACAGTTCGCTGAGAGTTAGATAGAAGCCTTGATGATATTTAAGGCAGATCCAGCCCTGAACCACTCGATCTGTTCGGTGCTAAAGGTGTGGTTGGTGGCGAACGACCACGTGCCGCCTTCGGGAGTGGTGACTTCAACCTCGACTTGTTGGCCAGGCGAAAGCTCGTCTAAAGAACGCACTGCGATACGGTCATCTTCGCCGATTTGTTCATAGTCGACAGGATCGGCAAACGTGAGAGGAAGCATGCCCTGTTTCTTCAGGTTCGTTTCGTGGATTCTCGCGAATGAACGCGCGATCGCGACCAACCCGCCGCGGAATCTTGGTTCCATAGCAGCATGTTCACGACTTGAACCTTCACCCATATTTTCGTCACCGATGACCACCCACCCCTGATTGGCTTCATGATATTCGCGAGCTATTTCCGGAAAGGTCTGAGTCGCGCCTGTCAGTTGGTTTTTCCCGTGACCCACTTCGTAGCCATCGAAAGCATTCACCGCTCCCAGATAGAGATTCCCTGAAATGTTTTCTAGGTGACCGCGATATTTCAACCAGGGTCCTGCCATAGAAATATGGTCAGTCGTGAACTTTCCTTGGGCTTTGACGAGAATAGGAAGAGCCTCATAGTCGTTGCCGTCCCAGGCCTCAAACGGCTCGAGCAGTTGAAGTCGGTCAGAGGTAGGGGAGACCTTCACTTCGATGTCGGATCCTTGGGCGGGTGGTGCAACAAAAGTGTTTTGACCGGGGTCGAAGCCTTGTGGCGGCAGTTCGATACCAACAGGAACTGACAGCGTCACTTCATCTCCCTCGTCGTTGGTCAAAGTATGAGTCAGTGGATCGAAATCGATCGTCCCAGCAAGAGCCAACGCCATAACGGTTTCGGGTGAAGTGACAAAAGCGAGTGTCGCTGCATCACCGTCATTTCTCTTGGGGAAATTACGGTTATAGGAGGTGACGATGACATTCGCTTCGCCGGTGGTATGTCCATCCTCAGCGGTTCTATCCCATTGACCTATGCATGGCCCGCAGGCATTTGCGAGCACGGTTGCCCCTAAAGCTTCGAAATCAGCCAAAAGTCCGTCGCGTTCGATGGTCGCTCGCACTTGTTCTGAGCCTGGCGTAATAAGGAGTTTGGATTTGGCGGTTAGTCCATTAGCTGCGGCCTCGCGAGCGATGCTGGCTGCTCTGGTGATGTCTTCGTAACTCGAGTTGGTACATGAACCAATCAGCGCTGCGCTAATAGTTGACGGCCAGCCGTTGGCCTTTGCTTCTTCACCCAAGGCGCCTACTTCTCTAGCTAGATCAGGTGTATGAGGTCCGTTGATATGCGGGCTTAGCGTCGACAAGTCGATTTCAATTACCTCGTCGTAGTAAGCCGTAGGATTTTTGATTACTTCGTCGTCCGCTCGAAGGTGTTCAGCTACTTCATTCGCTAAATCGGCGACATCTTCACGTCCAGTCGACTTCAGGTAACGGCCCATCGCTTCGTCGTAACCAAAGAGTGAAGTCGTGGCGCCAATCTCGGCGCCCATGTTGCAAATGGTCGGTTTCCCAGTGAAACTCAACGACTCTGCCCCTGGACCAAAATATTCAACAATTGCCCCGGTCCCGCCCTTGACGGTCAATATTTCAGCGACTTTCAAGATGATGTCTTTTGGGGCACTCCAGCCAGACAACTCACCTGTCAGATGAACTCCGATTGCCTTTGGCCATCGGACATTCCATGCGAATCCCGTCATGACATCGACGGCATCGGCTCCTCCGACCCCAACAGCGATCATTCCGAGTCCGCCAGCGTTCGGTGTGTGGCTATCAGTGCCGATCATCATCCCACCGGGGAAAGCGTATTGTTCGAGCACGACCTGATGGATTATGCCGCTTCCCGGCATCCAGAATCCGGCTCCGTATTTCGCACAGACGCTTTCGAGGAAGTCATAAACCTCTTCGTTGCTTTCAGTTGCGGCCAGAAGGTCGGTTTTCCCGTCTTCCCTTGCTTGGATTAGGTGATCACAATGGGTCGTCGTGGGCACTGCTACTTCAGGGAGGCCAGCGGTCATAAACTGAAGCCAAGCCATCTGTGCGGTGGCATCTTGCATCGCTACCCTGTCGGGATTTAGATCAACGTAGCTAACTCCCCGGTCTAACTGCTGATCTTCTGATGCGAGATGATTGATAAGAACCTTTTCCGCCAGTGTGAGTGATCGCCCCAACTTTTCGCGTCCCATCACGGTGCTTTCGGCAAGGTTGGAGTAAACGTTTGCGATGAGCTCTATAGGGGTGCTCGCTGCTACTGGCATTTAAGTTCCCTCTTTGGTACTCGTGCTGGTGGGCGCTCTAAAGAAGATACGCCCTTTAGCGTACTTAGCCACCAGCGGTTCGACTTTAGACGTAGGGCCAGCGACGTTCACCGTCGCTGCGCTTATCATCTTTGTCGCTTAACGCCCAGCGGCGACGCCATGGAGCACCGTCGGGTCCCTGGATTCCAGGACTCTCTTCTGAATGTGATCGTTGCCGTGCTGCGAACCAATTCCCCGTCGCAGTTTCATCAGCGAGGGACTCAACTGCGGCTTGAAGCTTCCTGGTGAATCGCCTGTTGTTGTCTTCCTCGGCGAATTCCAGTGGTCGCCCGAAGTTGACCGTGGCCTTAGACCGCTTAGGCCAGCTACGTCCTTTTCGCAAAATGTCGAAGGTTCCTCGGATATGCACAGGTACGACAGGAACTCCTGCTTGCTTCGCAAGGAATGCTGCTCCAGGGCGGAACTCTTGCCCCCACCCGTCAGGAGACCTTCCGCCTTCGGGATAAATCACCATGCTCCAACCACTTCGCAGTAGGTCAACTGCTTTTTCAATTGTGTTTCGATTAATGGAGGTGCGCTCTATAGGTATCGCACCAATGAACAATGCTGAGATCGCCGCCGTTGTTCTGTTACCGAAGAAATAATCAGCCGCGGCACCGACAAAGGCCTTATGTTTCCAAGGCGGAGGCATGGAGGTCAACATCAACAATGTGTCAGCGTGACTTTGGTGGTTCGCAGCAAAGATGGCAGGACCATCAAGGTCGTGAAGGCGGTCGAGCCCCCTGATCGTGGGATTTGCGTAATAGCTGATGACTCCCTTGCCAATAGTAGAAAGAGCGATGCGCCTGGTCACCCTCGATGCGTATCTACGAGCCCAGTCGGTCTCGTAGTTTCCACCAGTATTAGACGGCAGAGGAACTTCACCTTCAGGGGTTTCTGCCGCCTTGAGAGGGAACTCAACTTTCCTGACGACGCGAGAAATAGAAGCTTTGGTTCTGCGATCAGTCAGATGACTGATTGGGTTTTTGCGATTCAGATCCGCCATTTTCGTTCCTCGAACTAGACGACGTCGGCCATGAGGACAGGTGGGTTATGTAGATGAGTCAGAGTCGGCTCACGACCAACGACATCAGTTGCCATCTCAAGAGCGTCGCGCATAGTAGTAGCCGAGCGAAAGCCCATTCTCTTGGTCGCCCGCTGGTCACCGCCCACGATTATGACCTGACCAACATGTTGAAGCGCATGTGAGCACCAGTACCACATATAAAAAGGATGCACTCCGTGGTACGCGTAGGAGGTCCGATAGAGGTGCCGGTACCACTCATCTTCTGCGTACCGCTTTTCATATTTGTGTTCGATCTTCTCTGGGTCCGTGGTATCTGCGAGAACTTCTTCAAAGAAGTCTATGTAGCTGGGGTGATGAACAGGATGAAATTCCCAAGGCGTGGGGTGACTCATTATCACAACACCACCTTCACGGACTAGAGGTTTGCCTTTGTACAAATTGAAGAAGTAACCCAAGCCAAGGCAGGCGACGAGGATTGGATTCATTATCGAGTTGACATTGTACGGCCCGAGGTAGGGGAGGCCCATAGAGAGAATGTCGGTTTGGCCTTCGACCCGGACTAGATGTTGCCTGTAGACGTTGGCTGTCGTCACTTTATGGACTTCTTCGACTTCGCCAGCTTGGATCGAAGTCAAACCAAATGGGGCACGTATCCCCTGAAAAATAGAACGCGCTGACTTTCGAGGGACCTTGTCCAGGAACTTCTTCGTGCCCAACAAAAGCATGCGTTCTTTGGCGCTCATCTCCCATTCGCGTTTTTGTAAGAAATCCCACGGAGCCGGAAATGTGTTGTTGTTCAGTGTCGTTTCAATCTGGAAGATTTTGACGCCAGCGTCTCGGATCAGTCGACCTTGACGCCAGTTCTTTGTGTGCAGTTCGCTTTTCTCTTGATCCATGAACGACTTAGATCGCCGCATCGTTTCAACGTTGTGATGGTGGCGTATCGCCGAATAGCCCGACAGGCCAGTAGCGACGCTCTTATGTCCGCCATCCATCGAAACTAGATTGATGTTGACGTAAATGATGAGATCGGACTCTGCGGCTCGCTTAGAGATGACCACCTCTTCACCGTGGTCTGTTTCACCCAAGTGAGTTAGAGCGTCTGGGTCTTCAGCATCGAAGTTGTAGAGCTGTCCGGTAGGAGCGAAGGCGTCATAGACGCGGTCGCCTAATGCGTGACGCAATTCCCCTTCGGTCATCCTTCTGTGAAGTGCCAGAGCGGCTATGAGGTGAACGTCATCAACGCCAGCGCTAGCCGCTGTATCGAGAACCTGTTCGATGATTCGACCCCTGATGTCAGGTGCCTGCATTTGTGGCAACGGCAGTGAAATGTCATCGAAAGCGATAGTGAGTTTCATTCCTGCTGTCAGCAATGCGGCCAGTGGGGGAGAGTCACCTAGGGGGTTATCTAAGGCATGACGAATTGCACTGTCCACGTCTTCGATTGGTTCGATTGGCTCGTTGGGGTACACAACGCGACTTCCAGAAGGTAACTTTTCGAACCGAAAACCTTCTCCATGATGAAAAACTATGGGCGGAGTAGTCCGGTCAACTTCAAGCACGAGGCCTTGTCGAGCAGACATCAGCGAGCTCCTTCATTGGTGGTTAGCACCTTCGGACGCTGCCCCATTGGGAGTAACGGTTTAGGAGCTCCAGCCGTCTTCGGCCAATTTTCTGTCAGCCACCCCCGTTTCTCAGCGATGGTGACCAAGCGGGTTTCGGGATTCACCGCAACTGGATAACCGACAGCTTCGAGCATCGGAAGGTCAGATGCTGAGTCTGCGTACGCCACACCCTGTGATGGGTCCAACCCATTTTGTTCGGCCCAATCCACCATTAGCTGTGCACGAACTTCACCAGTGGGGGGTACGTCGAGCATCTCTCCGGTGAGCTTGCCGTCCTTGCGGTCAATTCTTGCCGCGATTATGTGGTCAAAAAGAGGACGAAGCGGTTCAACCGCGATGTCTAATGCGCCGGTGATCAGGACCGTCTGGTGTCCTGCCGCCTTATGTGCTCGGACTCTACGGAGACCAGCAGGGAACGACTTGATCAGAATCAGGTCACTCAGCATTTCTGCTGCGTCCGCCTCAAGTTGTCCGAGCGGCGCGCCTTTGTAGCGCTGATAAAAGTAGCGAAGGAAATCGGTTCGATCTCGTTTGTCACGTCTCCAAAGTCCAGGTGTTTCACTCAGCGTTCGAAGAGTGAATTCAAATCGCTGTTTGGGGTTTAAACGGCGGGTGGCCAGCCATGCGTAGCTTTCAACCACGTTGCTCGCGATCAGCGTGTTCTCTAGGTCGAAAGCAGCGAAATGTCGGTCTTCATCCAATACTGCCGAGCGAAGTCGTTCAGACCGGCTTGGCCCAGTGCGTTTTTCGGGGGTTGTCTTTACTCGAGCCTGCACCACCACCGTAGGTAAATGGACCTCGGTGATGTAGTGATGCCAATCGATGATGCTGGGGTCAAAACCGAACTGAGCCTGGTCTTCGGGTGGTAGCGACTCCCATAACGAAAGCGTGCGCTGTATCCCGTACAGTGCTTCACACTTTCCGTAAGCCCCGTAAATGTCGACGTAACCCTTGATTTGGTCAAGGTTTTGGCGACGTTCCGCGAATTTGCTTGTGAAGCTGTTCTCGCCGCGAATCGGTAACCGATTGATGACTTTGGCAGCTATGTCAAAAGCTTTGACTACACGATGAAGTTGTTCCTCTAGGCCACTAGACCCTGCGTATTTCCATTCAGTACTCGCGGTCGGATGTCCCTTAGCGTCATACACCGGATGCTCACGAAACCACTCCATAACAGTGTTGAGCAGTTTCTTGAATTGGAGGGGATTCGTCGATCCGGAAGCTACTTGGAAGACCTCGGGGTCTGGTTCTGGGCCCTTTGCAGCAACGGCGATGATTGCCGAAGCGACCATGTCAACAGGAATGACGTCGATAATTCCCTCCGGATAGCCCGGGAAAGTATTGAGCTCACCTTTGGCGAAAGAAACGATGAGTGGTTCAGCCATCCGAAAACCTCGGATCCAGCCGGGTGACGGTTCAGACCATGCTGATTCGATTATTGAAGGACGGACGATGCTTATAGGCACGTCCCCATGGAGTTCAACAAGCGCTGTTTCGCCAAGTGCTTTTGAATAGGTGTAGACGTCGGGCCAACCGAGTGATGTTGCCCGGCTTCGTCCAGCCTCCACCATTTGATCGTTTACCCAAGCTTCTCGGAGCTGCTCTGTTTTTGCCGCGAGCATGGGTAAGCCGGCGGCACCGAGTTCCTCTCTAGCACCTTTGCGGAAGCTCTCAAGTTGTTCAGGTATACGGCTTCGAGCGTCGAGATCAGCTCGAGTTCGGCGGGCCGCTTCAACTTCTGCTCTCCAGTCGACGTTTACCTGGAAAGGAGTGCCTGCTAGCAGCTCCTCGTTTGCTGCGCCGCGTCGGTTTCCAGCCACATAGCAGGTTGAGACAGCTACAAGGTGGGGTGTCACGTTTGCTTCGTTCAGCAATTGGATGATGCGGTTAGGTCCAAGCAAATTGATTTCTATTGAACTGTCGAGGGGGCTATCAAAGCTGACCGTTGCAGCGGAATGGATAACGATGTCACATGAAGTGAACAGGGTTCGGTCTTGTTCGCTAAGTCCTAGCCCGTCATTTGTTACGTCGCCGGATACGACAGAGACCCTTCGGTCGCAAGTCTCAGTAAAGTCGTCCCCCCATTGTGATCGCAGCGCGTCGAAAGCATCATTGCGAAAGATTTCTCGTTCCACTCGACGTTCGGCGCTGTTTCGGCGTGTTGGGCGGACCAGAAGAACGAGCTCACAGTCCGGAACCCCGCGGAGCAGACGCTCAACCAGTGCCGTGCCCAAGAAACCGGTGCTGCCGGTTATGGCTATCCGTTTGCCCGAAAGGGACTCACTGATCACAACAATAGTTTTAGCAGAAAACTTACCAAATGGTAAGTCCATGTTCGATTTCATCCTAGAATGTCTCCGTGCCCGCTCGTACCCGCGAACGCATCCTCGACTCAGCTTTGGCTGCATTTGGATTGCGCGGATATGACTCAACGTCTTTAGATGACTTGGCATCTGATTTAGGCATCACCAAACAGGCGATCCTGTATCACTTTTCTTCTAAAGAGCACCTGCTTACTGCGACCATTGAACTTGCTGTGCGTGAGCTTGGTTCCGCTCTTTCTGGGGCAGCTAACCCGCAAGCACGAGGTTTCCAACGTATTGAAGACTTGGTTCGGGCAACGTTTTCGCTGGCAGCGCGACGACCAGAAGTGCTTGGTTTAGTGCGTTTGGTGTCGCGTCAAGGTGGAACAGCCTCAGGAGAATTAGCGTCTGCTATGAGCGTCATGCTTGGTGATGCGGTGCGTTTCGTGGAGACGGAAATGGTTGCTGGGCGGTTCCGTCGACACGAGCCTCGCATGCTGTTGCTTGCGGTGTATTCGGCGGTGGTCGGTGTGGCTACCGAGCCCGAAGTGATGCGGGCGCTTGGCCTTGAACCGGATTTACGTTCGCTTGTGAGGGCTCGACGAGAGACCATCGAGTTCCTCAGAGCAGCATTGATTGCCGATTAGGGGTTCGGCGGCTTTAGATCAGCGAACAGCCGTGGACACGGAGCGACTGACCGTCCACCACAAGAGATGCCGAACTTTATGTAGATACTGTCGGCTGGCCCGTGTTTAGCGAGGTCCTTGCATGCTCGAGCGTCTTGGCTGCCACACAGTTCCCATAGCTGATCTAGTAGCTCATCTTGACCGGGCGGATCCATAGTTGGGTTCAAATCGTCAAGCGATGGTGGTTCACCGTCGTATTCGAGGATCAGAGTGCAATAGGTGGTTCCTCTGGCCCCGCAGCTTGTGCCGAACTGAGAGTAAAGGGATCCGCTTGAAGCGGTTAGCCGTAATTCACCGCAAGCTGAGGTACTGCCCTCTGAGCAGCGAGTCCATAATTGATCCAAGTTCTCGTCGTCGCCGGGTGGCGGGGTTAGAGGGTTGAGATCTCCATCGGGTTGGTCGATTCCTAAAAGTAGAGAGCAGTCCATGTTGCGGCGACCTCCACAGCTGAACGCAAATTGTTCGTACTGGCTTCCGCGAGGCGCCGAGTAGAAGAGATCATCGCAGGCCCTGGCGTCTCCTGCTCCGCATTCCAGCCAGTACTGATCCAAAATAGGGTCCTCACCTGGAGGGGGGTCAGTCGAACTGAACACAGACGGGGCTTGTAGGAGTTCTTCAGAGACTTGCGGTTTTTCGTTGTCGCTTGGAGGGAGAACTGGGGAGTTATTTGCAGTTAATCGACACAACTCAGTGGCCATGTCAACGGCGATCTCTTGGTCGGGGCTGAGGTCGATGTTGAGGTCAGTTAGGTTCAAATCCCAGCCCGTGAGGAGACGATCTTCGACACAGGCGCGCTCTTTTTCGCTGAGGTCGCTGGTAAGTCGTTCTGCTTGACCAGAAGTGTTTGTTCCATAGGAGCACGCGGCTGCAATTAGCGGAAATACCAAAAAAGTGAGGCAGCGCTTCATTAGGCCAACTTGTGTGAGATTGCCCCGACATCGCGTAACGCTGTTCCATCGGCACCATCGGTTTGAAATGTCGCTGCTGGGCTTTCTACAGCCTCTTGGATTAGTTCCATCAGCAATTGGTCAAAGGAGATCCCTTCGTGCGACCAGAAGTACCAGCTAAGGGAACCGGGAATGGTGTTGATTTCGTTTACCCAAAGACCATCTGCGTTCCAAAGGAAATCGATGCGAGCCACAGATCGGACCATGGCTAATTTGACTACCTGATCAGCGATGGTTCTCAGTTCTCCTTCGATGTTTGGAGGTAACTCGGCTGGAAGTTCTCTCGGAGCGCTGGCCATCCCTTGAGATCCAGTCAGATACTTGTCGGCGTAACTGTAAATGCCACCATCGTCGGGGCGAAGTGGACGTTCGACCGCGCTCAAAGTTGTCTCGGGGTAGGTTCGAACAGACACGTTGAGGTCAATGGCGTCGCTGAGGTACTTCTGTAGCACCGCCCCCTGACGAAGAAGCGGCTGGGTTTTTACAAGCGCTTTCGCAGTTGTGAGGTCGTCGACCACTTCGATGCCGATTGAAGATCCACCGAACCTCGGTTTGACTATGAATGGACCAGTTTCGTCGATAGCTAAGTCATCGGTCACGAGATGCAGCGGCAAGCTTGCTATTCCTGCTGCCTCCATAGTTCCTGAAAATGCCAACTTGTCCATCCCAATGGCGGCCCCTTGTTGGCTTGGGCCGGTGTAACGGATGCCAGCCAAGTCAAACATTGCCTGGAGGCTGCCATCTTCGCCTGGTCCACCGTGACAACACACCACCACAGCGGAGATATCGACGAGGCTTTGCTTGCCGCGTTTGCCGGGCTTGTAGAAACCACCGTTATCGCCAATTTGGATTGATATTGGCTCCGCTGATCTTGGTAACCCGTCAGCGAACTCGCTCGGTTCGATGTTGGCAGGAACTTGGAACCAGTTCCCCGTCTTGGACCAATAGAGAGCCACCACTTCGTTCCCGGCATCAGACAACGCTCGAACAGCCTGCAACCCCGTAAGGATCGAGATGTCGTGTTCGGGAGATGGGCTGCCAAAGCAGACTGCTGGACGATTCATTATCTCCTATGAAACCGCAGATGGCCTTCGGGCGGGTGTCACGCTCCGATTCTTGTTGAGGTTTATGGTCATGGGTAGTGGTCAGGTAAGTCGTTCTCGTAAAGGACGGCATCGCCTGCCCTGAGGTTCTCTCGGACCCATTTGATTGCTTCGTCACGGTTCGGTAGCAAGTGCACCCGAGCAGTCCCGTCTCTAGCTCCGTTGGCGAGAGCAGCCTTATTTGTTCGACCCACAATAATGAGATCGTCTGCGACAAGGCTGGCGTCGACTCCGAACCGTCTATTCTCCGTCGCCTGGCGATTACCGAGTTCAACCATCCCCGGTGTCACTACGGCTGTGCGGTCGGCCCCAGTTCTGGCCAGAGTCTCTAGCGCTGCCGCAGCGCCTGCCGGGTTGCTGTTGTAAGTGTCGTCAACGATGGTGACACCTGATTGGCTCAGAAGAACTTGGCGCCGGTGATCCGCGGTCGGCAGGTCTGTTAGACGACGAGCAATTGTCGCGTCGGGCACCTCTAGTGCGACGGCGACAGCGACGGCGCACGCGACGTTGGTTGGAGCGGCGTCGCTCGATAACCCCGCAACAATGAGCCGATTTGAAACCATTACCGTTAGCCCATCCTCGGCGGTGACAAAAATGTCTGCAGTCGAATCTTTGGCTGAGCACCTCAAGACACCGATACCAGATGCATGCAGACGATCAGCTTCGGCCGCTAATCCGTAGGCATCCACGTTGATCACTGCTGTTCTGCTTGTTGAAAAGATTTCACTCTTTGAAGCGACAACCGTGTCCAGATCTCCAAAACGTTCCAGATGCACTGGGCCGATCGCAGATAACACCGAGATTGATGGCTTTACCCAACTGACTAACTCGGCGATTTCGCCAGGACCGTAGGTGCCCATCTCAGCGACAAAAATCTCGGTGCCATCGTTGAGATGTTCGTTAACGGCACGGGAAAGTCCGGCGCTGTTATTGAAGCTCGCTGGGCTAGCCACAACACTGCGAGTCTCAGACAAAAGATGACGCACGTACCCCTTAATGGTGGTCTTGCCATAAGAACCAGTGATCGCCACTCGAATCGGATTGACTCGCTCCAAAGTTTCCGCTGCTTGCACCACGTACTTCCGAGCAAATCTTTGTTCGATCGGTTTCAAGATCACCAAAGCGACATCAACGAAGGCTGGAGCGAACACCACAACGACGCCATAGCCGAGTGACCCCGCTCCTAATTGTCGCAGCACCAGAAAGAGGAAGCTGACAATGAGCGCCACGACAGTGGCCACGGTCCGAAGTCTGCGAGTCCAAGCCAGAGGACTGGTGCGACCTTTGAGATCTAGGCCCACCGGTCCGACGCACACAACCAATGCCGCAATGAGACAGGCGAATGGGAACCAAGCAGATGCAACGACCGCGACTACCGCCATCACAAACAGCAACGGGTTGACGATTCCCAACCTCCACCAGCGAAGAGCAAAACGTGACCCGGACCAGGCAAGATAATGCTCTCGTTGCGCGACTCGAAGCCATCGTGTACTTGAGAACAACGAAGTCACGAAACAAACGACCAGATAGACATCGCTACTAGTCACCGGAGGGCGCCCAAACGTCGATCAATTGCTTCACGTAAAGCGAACGGAGCTGTGGTAGGCACAAAGTGGTCGATACCACCCAAGAGCGTCAACCTGGCGTCCGCCAACAGAGCCTCGGCTCGTGCCGCGATTTCAGGAGGGGCGGCATCATCGCCGTCACCCCATACAAGGTCGACCGGAGCCGATATAGACCGCAGCTGTTGTTCGTAAGATTCGTTGACGACCGTCACCAAAATGTCACGCATGACTCCCGATGCAGCCCGATAGTCAGCACTTCCATATTTGTCGCGTAAGCCTTCCAAGAATCCGTCGTTGACGACACCCCATCGGTGCAATAGGCGTCCCAAGCGATACCGCAACGCGGGTCGACCCCGGCGATGCGCTCGGTGAAGCAGTGGTACTCCGGTCAAAACTAGTCCTCCGACAGCAGCCGGCCGTTGCTCTGCCAAATGAACGGCAAGCCTCCCGCCGAAGCTATGTCCGACCAAAATCACTGGGGTGTCGCAGATGTCAAGAATTGGTGCAACGAGTTTTGCGTACATGGATGCCCCTCCCACCTCCAGAGGTGCCGGTGATACACCAAAGCCAGGTAGGTCAATGCTGACTGCGTTCAGGCCTTCCAAGCTCGCCGCAAAATCTTGGTGGGATCTGCCCCAGCCATGCAACGCGACAACCCGCGGGGGAGCGGTCCCAAAACGGGTTCCGAATAGTGACCCGTCGGCAAAGCTAGATAGCGCCACTTAATGATTCTGATCTAAGTTCAGCCATCGGCGGGCGCGGCTAGCTGGTTTCGGAACGATTAATTGCTGATAAGAGTGCGTGGAAGCTAGCTGTGACGATATTGGGATGTAATCCAACGCCCCAGTGAACACTCCGGTCGGCCGCTTCGATTTCGACATAGGCAGCCGCTGCAGCATCTGCCCCGGTGCCTACTGCATGCTCTTGATAGTCGACAAGAGTGAGGTCTAACCCACACCCATCAGCTAGCGCTGTTTTAAACGCTGACAGCGGTCCGTTACCTTCGCCGGTGATCGTTTTTCGTTCACCTGAGACACTCAAGGTGGCGGTTACCGTCGAAAGTTCCGACGACTCGGAGTCAAAGTTGCTTTTGTGACCAAGGTAGGAGAATGGCTGAGTGAGGTGAAGGTAAGTTTCGTCGAAAGTCTTCTTGATGGTTTCAGGGACAATCTCACCTCCTTCATCTGTGATCGACTGGATTACCTGACTGAATTCGATTTGCAGTCGCCGAGGTAGATCTAGCCCGAAGTTGTTCTTCATCACATAGGCCACACCCCCCTTGCCTGATTGGCTGTTGACGCGGATGACATCTTGATAGGTGCGTCCAACGTGAGCCGGATCGATGGGTAAATAAGGAACTTCCCAGAGCTCATAGTCATCTGAGAGCGCTTCAAACCCCTTCTTAATTGCATCCTGGTGACTGCCAGAAAAGGCGGTGTACACCAAGTCCCCGCCGTAAGGATGACGCGGGTGGACTGGTAACTGGTTGCAGTATTCGGTGATGCGGCGGATGTGGTCTATGTGGCTGATATCTAGTTCAGGGTCCACTCCTTGACTGAACAGATTCATGGCCAAGGTCACGATGTCGACGTTGCCTGTCCGCTCGCCGTTTCCGAACAAAGTTCCCTCGACGCGGTCAGCGCCAGCCATAACCCCGAATTCAGCCGCGGCTACCCCGCAGCCCCTGTCGTTGTGAGGGTGAAGTGAAAGAACTATTGCTTCTCGGTTGGCCACGTTGCGGTGGAAGAACTCAATCAGGTCACCGTAAAGATTCGGGGTCGACATCTCTACAGTGGCCGGCAAATTCAAAATAATCGGATCCTCAGCAGTGGCACCCCACTCAGCTGAGACTTGCTCACATATGTCAACAGCAAAATCTATTTCGGTTCCGGTGAAGGATTCCGGTGAGTACTCGAAACGAATATTTGAACCACTTGCTTGTTCGCGTAGTTCTCTGCACTGGCGAGTTCCAGTGAGCGCGATGTCAACAATTCCATCTAGATCAAGGCCATAGACAACTCGTCGTTGAAGTGTGGAAGTCGGGTTGTACAAGTGGACGATGGCATTTTCTGCGCCTTCGATGGCTTCGTATGTTCGTTCGATGAGTTCAGGACGGCTTTGAGTCAGAACCTGGATCCATACGTCGTCAGGGACCAAGTCTTCTTCGATCAACATCCTGCAGAAATCGAAATCTGGAGCGGACGCAGATGGAAACCCGACTTCGATTTCTTTGAAGCCCATTTCCACCAATGCTTCGAACATCTGTTTCTTTCGGGGGACGTCCATTGGATCTATGAGTGCTTGGTTGCCGTCTCGAAGATCTACTGAGCACCACAAAGGGGCTTCACTTGTCACCTTGTCGGGCCACGTGCGGTCGGATAGTTCCGGTGCATATGGGTAGTGGATGTACTTGCCGAAAGGCATTGAACTGGGCTTTTGTTTACTTATGCCCTTTACGTCTGCCATGGGTTCTTCCTCCGTTTGTGCATTGTCTCGCATCGATCTGTTCATCTCGCCGTCCGCTGCCCCGAAAAGCAGAAGAACCCCCCGGCCTTGCGGCACAGGAGGTTATGGCGAGGGCCTCTATATGTAGCCCTCGCCTACGTGAGAAGAAGTAGTCCGCGTAGCGATCCGTTCACGGCGTTAACGATAGCACCGGAAATCTTTATTGGTACAAACGGATGCTTGGAGAGTTAGGGCCTGAAATCAGCTCTACGCAGCCTTAGCTTCCGCTGTGAGCCTGAATAAGAGCGCTTCTTTCGGTCCAGATGTTGAAACAACCGCGGCATGTACTCCCAAAGAACGCATTGCCTGTCGAAGAATCGTGACGCCCAAAGGCATGTATTCACATCTCTTAGAATTCATCCCCGGGAGAGCTAATCGCGCCGGCATGGATAGCTCTGAGAAGGTTTTTATTAGATGACCTAAATCGGAACAATCAATGCCTAACCCATTGAGGTTTTCGGGTACTTCGGATCGACGAATGGTGTGGATCAGTTTGGTCATGGCTAGTGGCATTCCGCCGACGATCACGAAAGAAGAATCCCCGGACTCCGCAATGGCTGTCGTCGCTGACTTAAGGCTCTCGGCGATGTGGTGTTCAAGACGGATTCTTGTAGAGGTGTCTATGTGGCCGTCCTGTGACGCTCGTGGCGCGAGGACGCTTGTTCCCAGGGGGTAACTGAAATTGTGGGTCGGAGTTTTGCCGGCGAGGCTGCCGCTGCTAATTCCTAGACTTCCGCCGCTGAGCGCGATGGTGGTCAAGTGATCGGTGTTCGGAAAGTTGTTAGCGACAGCCTGCCAGGTGAGCGTGTTTTCCTCTTCGGGCAGCAAGATTTTGATTTGGCAGCCGGTTTCTCTTTCTATGTGTGACGCGACGGCGACACCGTTGGCTGCTAGACGGAACGATTCCGTTGCGACCGCAATGACTCTCTGACAATTGTGAGCTTTGGCGTTGGTCATGAACTCAGCGGTCACCCTCGTCGCAGCGGCTATGTCGTGCTCAGTGAATGACCCGTTTGAACTCACAGAAGCACCAAGGTGAAGGTGATGACTCCGTCGATCTATTTCCTGGCCCGTGTTGATAGTCAGCCGAAAACTTGTGCTTCCCATCTCGATCAAAGCGGCTCTCACAAGCCTGAGGCTAGGAAGGTTCGTAGGTCCAGTGGTGGACCCGAGGTCTGGTTATCTCGGAGATATGTCTAGGACAGTTCGAAAGAGAAGTCGGGAAGCACTTGTACCGAACGTCCAACATGTTCTTCAACCATCATTGATTCCATGAGCGCCAAGTTGCTTGTCCCTGCCCACTGTCGTCCATTGGGGGTCCGGACTGAAGCTAAACCGCGTTCTGGGCCCTCTGGTCCATGCATCACCGTGTACGCCTCAATAGTGCCGCCACCAACATGATCGGCATCTAATTCAACACTTGGGTAGCCATCTATTTCGGTCTGGCAGTCCTCATGTTGGAAGCCGTTGGTGGGAGGAGTGGTGCTGTACAACCCAAAGGCGTGTTTGGTTATGTAGCCGCCGTTAGCAGAGCACAGGCCGATGGTTCCTGCGTCTTCCCGTAACACATTGGCCATTGTCGCGATTGAATGGGTGACGTAGTTGTTGAGAGGCCCGCCAGCAAAGGTGAGGCCGCCTGTTTGGGTTAATTGTCGGTCTATGCCCAGTTCCATTTCGGTTGCGGCTATTTGCACAGCCGACGGGAAGCAACTGTACAAATCAACGTGATCGATGTCGTCGGGTGTTACGCCAGCTAACTCCATCGCCTTTTTCCCGGCCACTCTGATGGCGGGTGAGGAATGAAGATCAGCTCGGTTCGAAACAAAGTTGGTATCTGCACCATCCGTTCCTGATTGGGGAAACAGCCAACGGTCGTGGGCGACACCAGCTGCTTCAGCTGCTTCAGCCGAACAAACGATCAAAGCTGCAGCTTGATCAAGATCCCAATTTGAGTTCATTGCTTTGGTGTACGGAAAACCCACGAGACGGTTAGAGGGTCCCGGATTTCGAATCTCCTCAGCAGTCATTGGGTTCTGAACCCATGAATAAGGATTCGCGCATGCTACGCGGTTGAAGGTTTCCCACAGTTCGCTGACACGGTCCCGATGTTCGTCGATGCTTTCGCCTCTAGAAGCCCGGAAAGCTGACTCGAAGATTGGATAAAAGTTGATCGGCATAGCGATTCCGCGTTCGAGTTCCACGGGATGACTCATCGTCACGTCTTTACCTAGTATTTCGTCCGGTTCGACTCCAGCTTGATCGGTGTAAGGGATTCGTTGGCCAGCGCGCTTTGCTCGCCGTCGACTCCAGATTCCTTCGGCGCCAACGATGAGAACGATGTCGGCTTCGCTGTTTTGAATTCGTAAACAGGCTTTGTTGATCAGCGATTGAGGTGTATTGCCGCCATCGGTTGAGATGCCAGTGCGACTGTTGTTTCCGAACTCTTCCCTCAGTAGAGCTGCAGGGTCGGGATAGGGCCATGCCCCTTTAACTACCCAGGTATCTGTTGCTCGGTCCAACAAAGTTCGAGCGCCTGCGTCGTCGGCTGCGGCTTCGAGGGCTACTCGCATCATTGCCAGGGGTTCCAAGGCGTCCACTGGGTTGTCTGGCCGTTGCTTCAGTTGGCCTGTGCCAACTAGCACCGGGGTACGAGGGTCGACTGGACTCATTGGTTTACCACCTCAGCGATAGTGCGGAGCAGCGGGACGGGGCCACTGACTTGAAGAGTGGTGACCACCGTATCGTTCCAGCGCTGCAGGTCGTCCGCGATCTTGTCAATCGGACCGACCAGAGCTACCTCTTCAACTAGGGACAATGGAATAGATGCGGCTGCTTCGTCTTTGCGGCCATTTAGGTAACACTCTTGGACCTGGTCCGCGACGTCCTGGTAGCCCATGCGACAAAAGACGTCGTAGTGAAAGTTGGCTCCCTTAGCGCCCATACCACCCATGTAGAGAGCCAGCATCGGCCGCACCTTGTCCGCTGCTCGTTCAACGTCAGCATCTGGAACAATCGAGACAGGACAGACCACCTCAAAATCGTTTTCTTCAGGTATCCGACCATCAGCTCCAATTCGTGACTTCCCTGCCTTAGCGAAGCCATCGTTTAAGGCGTCGGCATAGAACTGGTTGTCTTTCGGAGCGAAGAAGAGAGGAAGCCAACCGTCACAGAGTTCGGCTGACAGGGCGACATTCTTGGGCCCTTCAGCACCCAAATAAATAGGGATGTGCTGCCGTAACGGGTGCACGGTTGACTTGAGCGGTTTTCCTAATTCCAGACCGCCAGGAAAGGGCATTTGGTAATGATCACCTACGTAGGAAACCGGTTTTTCTCGGTCGCAGATCTCCCGAATGATGTGCACATATTCACGAGTTCGGGCGAGTGGTCTCGGGTAGGGCTGGCCATACCAGCCTTCGACTACCTGCGGACCGCTGACCCCGAGTCCCAGAATGAAACGACCATTGGTGAGGTGGTCCATTGTTATAGCCGCCATTGCGGTGGCAGCGGGTGTTCGCGCTGACATTTGAACGATGCCCGTCCCGAGCTGAATTGTCTCGGTTCGGCTTCCCCACCACGCCAATGGAGTGAGAGCGTCACTCCCATATGCCTCTGCGGTCCAGAAGCTATGAAAGCCAAGAGCTTCGGCTTCCAGAATTGTTTCTTGGGCATCTGACGGTGGACCCGCTGCCCAATACCCGGCGCCTGTTGCCAGCTTCATGTAGTCACTCCCAGTCTTCGAACGCTTTATCCACGCGTCTGTTCCAACGTGCTTCTAGCACATATCGTCTCCAATGACGGTGGTAGCGGGCCGAGGTGGTTCTACCCTCAAGCTTGTGTCGTCATCGGAGCAAGTAACCGCGGAAGCGGACAGGCGAAGAACATTCGCCATAATCAGCCACCCAGACGCGGGAAAAACCACTCTCACAGAAAAATTCTTGCTCTACTCAGGCCAGATTGCCGAAGCAGGATCGGTGAAAGCGCGTTCGGGACGAAAATCGGCAACCTCTGACTGGATGGAACTTGAACAGCAACGAGGAATATCCATCACCTCCACAGCCCTACAGTTCGACTACCGAGACCGAGTATTGAACCTCTTAGACACACCTGGACACCGCGACTTCAGTGAAGACACCTATCGGGTTCTGGCAGCGACAGATGCGGCGGTAATGGTTATTGACGGATCAAAAGGAATTGAGTCTCAAACTTTGAAGCTGTTCGAAGTTTGCCGACAACGTGAAGTTCCCATCCTCACCTTCGTCAACAAATGCGACCGGCCGGGTCGCCCCCCACTCGAACTGATAGACGAAATCGAAAACATGTTGCAGTTGCTGCCAACTCCGATGTCGTGGCCTGTCGGGGTGCCTGGAGATCTGAAAGGGATCGTTGACCGCAATTCAAATACATTCATCAAATATGACCGCACCGCCCATGGAGCCACTGAGTCTGAAGAACAAATGTCACCGATCGATCAGGTTGACCCGTCTACCAACGGTTGGGAAGAAGCCAGTGAAGAGTTAGAACTGCTGGAAGCGCTTGGAACCGACATCGATCTCAAAGGATTTCTTGCTGGTGAAGTGACCCCAGTGTTTTTCGGTTCAGCGCTCACTAATTTCGGGGTACGGCTCTTACTCGATGCGGTCGTCGACTTAGCACCGGCACCAGCTCCGCGGTACGACGTAAATAATGCCCCGAGACTGGTTGAAGCCCCATTTTCGGCATTCGCATTCAAAGTACAAGCGAACACAGATAGAGCTCACCGCGATCGAATCGCGTATGTTCGAGTGTGTTCGGGTCACTTTGAACGAGGAATGAACGTTACTCAAAGCCGAACTGACCGTCCCTTCGCCACCAAATACGCGCACACAATGTTTGGTTCCGACCGCTCGACGGTGGAAGAGGCGTGGCCGGGGGACGTCGTGGCTCTCGTTAATGCCAGTGATGTGCGCGTAGGCGACACGCTCTATGCCGACGAGGCGGTCGAATTTCCGCAGATTCCTTCCTTCGCACCAGAAATCTTTAGAAGGATTCGAGTCACCGATACGAATCGTTTCAAACAGTTTCGACGCGGTTTAGTTCAACTTGACGAAGAAGGCGTAATCCAAGTCCTGAGAGATGAAGACATGGGTGATGTGGAACCAGTACTAGCAGCGGTAGGCCTCATGCAGTTTGAAGTGGCGACTCACAGACTCGAAAACGAATTCGGTGCTCCAGTCGAACTCACCAATGCACCATATTCAGTTGCTCGACGTACCGATGTCGAATCGGCCGACGAATTACGAAGACTTCCCGGTGCGACAGTTCTTTCGCGAAGCGACGGAGCGTTACTTGCATTATTTGAGAACGAGTTTTATCTGCAACGGATCAAAAACGAAAAAGAACACCTCACGCTGGAACGAGTGTTGGCCGAACAAGAATGGCTTAGCGACGGCACCAGCTGACGACGACTAGTTGCTAATCAGTGGGCAGCTGATCTGGCATCAGTGGACTCCTACCGATCCGGTAGGACGAGAGAATTCTCTCATCACACACCCTGCACAGGTACACGACTTGGGTAGCAACAATAGATAATTGACTACCCCGAGACTTCTCCACGATCGCTTTAACTGCGCCCTCCATGTCATCTCCGTCGCAACGGTCACACGTGGGGATTGCGTTGGGATCACGTTCCCACTGCTGGTCACAGCTTTGACATGTCACTTCAATCATCTCGCCGTTTTGTCGACCGAGTAGATCGTCAGTTTCACCGCACGCGGGACATTGCAACTCTTCCACGACATTACGGTAGCCCCACAGCGCTAGGTTCCCGTGTGGAGGCTCATTGGTCGTGCCGATTGATCATTACGCAACGCTTGGGATAGACCCACTTGCCGAACATGAAACAGTTCGTCAGGCATGGGTCGTTGCTGTCCGAACTCACCACCCTGATGGTCTGGGAAAGGTCACAGAGGATGAGCGTCGAGCCGCCGAACGTCGCATGCACGACATCAATGAAGCATGGCGAATACTCGGCTCCAAGGAACTGAGGTACGCATACGACAAAGAACGCGAGTTAGCCAAGGATCAGTCAGCGGCAGTTGAGGAAATCTGGGATGAGGACTGGCTCGACGAGGACGCTTCGGATCCTCCAGGGTTTGAAGTTGGCAACCCGTTAGTTGCGACAGTGTTGCGTGTTTTGCCGTGGCTTGTCGTTGGCGCGATCGGGGTCGGCATCTTTGTGTTTTCGGCATTCGCTACCAATAGTCGACCGGAACGTTGGAAGAGTCCTGATATCCGACCGGTTCCGCAAGAATGTGTGTTGATCGGAGAGAGCGGAAGAGTCGAAGGCGATGCGGATTGTGTTGACGTGAAGGCGCGGCGGGTCGCGGCCGGACCCATCACAAAAGGTTCCCCTGTTAAGTGTCCAGCTGGGACTGAGAAGGTCGCAACACGGGTCGAATGGGAGTTCTATTGCTTGGTGCCATCGACACAAGGCGGAGACGGCTAAACAACAACCTCTTGTTCGTACAACCGAGATACCTCATCAGGTGAGAACCCTGCCTCCAACAGAATTTCGGTCGTGTGTTGCCCGTGCTCGGGTGCCGGTCCCTTGACCGACATTTCGGAGCCATCAAGGGCAAATGGTGGTGACACTGTCCGAAAGGGACGTTTTGCTCCGGGTACTTGTTCGAAAGCCTTCAATGCCTCTGATTGAGGATCAGTTATGACCTCTTCGAGATTTTGTATGAGGCCCCACACCATCCCAGCGGCGTCGAGGCGATCAGCCCAAACACTCGAGCTAGCAGAAGCGAAGATCTCATCACACAAAATCATCAACTCTGGGCCGTGTTGAGCACGAGTTTCAGGATCGGCGAATCTTGGATCATCAAGCCAATCCAGCTGCCCCATCGCTCCACAAAATGCGTCCCAGTAACGATCTGCAGGCATTGTCAGCATGATCCATCTGTCGTCCGCGCAGCGGAATCTCCCAACTAATGGTGACGGCGTTTCAATCCTCATGATCGGTCCGGGGACCTCCCCTGTGGCAAGACCCACCGAGAGATCGGAACTCATGGTCCAAATAGCGGTGTGCATTAACGCGACAGAGATGTCTTGTCCTTCGCCGGTCAGGTCGCGTTCTCGAAGGGCAAGCAAGATCGAAGAAAGAATTGCTAAAGAAGTTGTGTGGTCCCCCTGACCGGGACGACCCGCAGGTGGAGTGTGTCCCGGTTCGCCCATCGTGTTGACCACGCCGCCACGACTGAAAAAAGCGGTGTAATCGAAAGCAAGTCGGTCTCTATCGGGACCGCTATTGCCATAGCCCGTAAGAGTTAGATGGATCAGTTGCGGGTGGTCATCTCGTAAATCCGAGGCTGTCAACTTGAACTTGGATTGACGTTCGGTCGTCAGGTTGGTCACGAAGACATCGCATGACGCAGCAATCTTGTGGGCTACCTGGATTCCTTGTTCCGTCGTCAAGTCGACGACGATTCCACGTTTCCCCCGGTTATCTAGCTCCCACCAAGGGTCCGGTCCGCCCGGAACCGCAACTAGGCCTCTCAGTAGGTCACCCTGAGGGGGTTCAAGCTTGATGACGTCGGCTCCAAGGTCGGCCATCATCGCGCAGGCGCTTGGGGCGGCAATCATCCCTGCCGCATCAAGTACTCGCACACCAGCTAATGGTCCCCCCGGAATAGCCATAAACCGTTCTAGGGCTTTCCGTAAAGGTCACGTAACTCTCGTTTGAGGACCTTTCCCGTCGCGTTGTGGGGGATTTCGTCGATGAAGATCACTGATTGTGGGACTTTGTAGCGCGCAAGGTTTTGTCGACAGTGGTTGATTATTTCAGTGTCAGACAACTCTTCGTCTTCTTTGAGAACAACTATCGCCCGGCCTACTTCGACCCATTTGTCGTCGGGAACACCTATGACAGAAACCTCGCCAATTGGTGTCAGTTGATAGATCACATTTTCCACTTCTGCGGGATAGACGTTCTCACCTCCGGAGATATACATATCTTTCCACCGGTCAACGATGTAATAGAAACCGTCTTCGTCTTGACGGGCAGCGTCGCCTGTCTTGAGCCACCCGTCTTCGAAAGACTCTTCGGTGGCCTCGGGCCAATTCCAATAGCCAGGGGTGATATTGGGGCCTTTGCACCAAAGTTCACCGGTCTCGCCTACCTCGGCTTCGCGGCCGTCTTCGGTGACAATCCGAACGCCGGTATGCATTGCGGGGACACCTGCCGAACCAACCTTGATAGAGCATTTGTCTGCAGGTAACGCCAGCACCAAGGGACTGGTTTCAGTCATTCCGTAGGCTTGTTGAAGAGGTAACCCTTTTTCTGCCCAGGCTTCGATTAGAGGAACGGGAGTCGGGGAACCTCCAACAGCGGGAGCTAACAGAGTTGGGAAAGAAGCTGACGTGAATTCAGGCACTTGACTCATGAATAGCCAATTTGCTGGCACACCTATCGTGTGAGTAACTCCAACTTCTGGGTCGCTGAGGAGTTGAAGTGCTTGGCTTGGGTCGAACGTTTTCATCACTAGGTTCGTTCCACCGAAATGAAACGTGGGGTTAGCGAAAACATTGAGTCCGCCTGTATGGAACAGAGGAAGAAAAGTCAGATTGATCATGGATTCGCCGCCGTCGAAGTACTCGACGCCGTTTACGGCGTTCCAGAATGTCATGCCTTGGGTAATGATCGCCCCTTTAGGTCGGCCCGTTGTCCCGGAGGTGTACATGATTGTGAGGACGTCGTCGTGAGTGCATTCTTCGACATCTAGTAGGGGATCATGTGTGGCTAGTACTTCTTCGTAGGCTGCAGCATCCCCGATAGATGGACCCCAAGTAATCCTGTGAGCGATATCGCATAGTTCAGCGAGTTTCGTTGCGTTATCCGCGAACTGATCATCATGGATGATCACGTCTGGGCCGGCATCCCCCACGATGTATTCAAGCTCGGGGATTGATAGCCGCCAGTTCAACGGGACAAAGATGGCGCCTAGTTTCCAGCAGGCAAATTGGGTCTCGAAGAAATTGGTGTCGTTTTCGGCCAGAACAGCTACACGGTCGCCCCGTGTTATGCCGAATTCATCTCGTAGAGCTTGAGCGAGTCGACTATTTCGCTCGTCCATTTCGCTGTAAGTGAACTTGCGACCGCTTGCCAAGTCGTGCATAGCTATTTTGTCGCCGCGAACAACTGCGTGATGGGCTATCCAGTCGTATGAAGGCGTAGTCATGAGGCAAGAATCTAGCGTGGTTTGAGTCTTTGTCTCATATCCAGAAACTCGAAACAAAATACTGAAATTAACTGAAATTGGTTGATAAACATACCTGATTGACTTGATTTGAAAAATTAGCTGTGTTACCTTTTATTTCCACGTCGCCCGAGGGGCGGCTTTTGTAGTTTTCGGGCCAATTTGCAGCTGAATGACCGGTATTTGCTTCGTGTCAGCTCTGCAATAGGGCAACCGACCACATCAACCCTTTCAAACTGGCGCTATGGTGACCGCTTCCGGGCGATTGGCTCAGTTGGTTAGAGCGCTGCCTTCACACGGCAGAGGTCACTGGTTCGAATCCAGTATCGCCCAC
>JAYZKK010000032.1:0-6944 GCA_036163555.1 Actinomycetota bacterium | reverse complement strand
GCTCAGCTAAGTCTGAGATCGCATTCGAGTTCCCTGCTCGTCACGACGATCTACTGGGAACATTGCTGGGCAGGGCACTTGCACTTCTTCCCAACGATGAAGCAGAAAAACTCGCCGAGGAAGTCGGGCACGAGTACGGCCTTCATTTAGCGGCGGAAATGGCCCCCGGGGAGGCTCACCGTTCTTTGCAATCTGCGGTAGCAACGGTTGCTGAAACTCTTACCTCGCATGGCTTCGAAGCACGCAGTGAGGGTTCCGCAGGTCAGCTCAGAATCGTGTCAGAGCATTGTCCATTTGGGCAGGCAGCGATAGACCACCCAGTGCTCTGCGCCATAGACCGAGGGCTAGTGAGGGGAATGTTGGCCGGCTTATACGGAGAGACAGCTCCTCAATTAGCTGGTTCTCTAGCCATGGGTCACTCATCTTGCACAACCTTGGTCTAGGTCTTGTAACAGCTGTTCGATTGCGCTTCTTGTGGGTAGTCAGGGTGGTTGGGTGACCTCTGAACCTATTGGTTTGGCTTTACGGTGATAGGTGATTTCGGGGGTTTGGTGAGCACAGTGAGGGGCATGAGAAGAGCTATCTGGGTGTTTATGGCCGTTGTCGTGCTTGTTGCTGGTTGCGGTAGCGATGACGGGAGTGATGTTCGTACAGGGTCTCCTGATACCGCGCCGGTTCTTAAGGTTGATGAGGTAACCCCGGGTGGTCCTGTAGATGACTCGGATGCTGTTCCGGTTGAGCCTGATGAGGTGGCGTTGCCTGTGTTGGAGCGTCACGCTGTTGATAGGCCTTGGATTGATGTAGATCGTGTTCGGAATCTTGTGGAGCTGCATGGGAACGCAGATCGACGATTTCAAGACGCTCAGAAGGCAGATGGTCTGGTGCATCTGTTGAGTATTTGGGATGTTTCCTTAGAGCAGGTGGGAGCTTTGCTCGATGAGGCGATGGTTGAGTGGCGTGTCGTGCAGCGTGACTGTGAGGGGTTGCCTGTTACTGAGGACTGGTGGCCGGGCCGAGCAAACCTGTATCTGGTGGATGAGATGGTCGTTGGCTGGGAAGTAGAAGACGCTGATCATTCACATGGGAGTACATGGTGTGCAAGTGACACAGAGGACACTGACCCCCGATATGGAATCCTTGGTCGTGAGCTCTCTGAAGCAGCAGCAATTCTCGACGAGCAGGACGTGATCTGGCGGTTGACTGGAAGGGATTGCGAGCCACTGCCCATGACTATGGATTTGCGTCCCGGGAGAGTGAACTTGGCCACGTTTAACGATGTTGTTTACCGTTACTCGATAGAGGCCTGGGAAGGCCCAGACAACGTGTATGAACTGGAACTGCAGCCAACATGTCCGGAACCCAGCGACACCTGGCCTGAAGGGGAAGTGATTATGACTGCGCTGTTTGACGGTCCGGTTCGATACATAGAAGGCGGCGGTTACGACTTTTTGCCGTTTTCGTTGACAGAAATCCCCGTTGTTCCTGTGATCGTTCGCTTTGAAGCGTTGGACCCCACCGAAGTTGCATTGAGCGACCAGGCAGCAGTTGAAATAGAGGTCACCGCTGACAACTATGAGATGTTTGGTCCGAACTGGCGGGCACCCCAAGATGGCATCGACGACGGAGACCAAACCACTCAGGTACGGGTCAGTGTCATCGCTGATCCCTCAGATCCCATCTTCAGAGACACCACGGACCTGATGGTCACGGTGATAACCGTTGACAGGGCCCCCGGCATCGACGACCACTAACCGTTACGGGTTACACGTCTGAGGCCCTGAGATGCAACCGAACTCTCTTCAGGGTGACCTTTTCGCCGGTCTCTCGCAAAGACAGTTCGACGTTCGGCTTCAGAAAATCCGGCGAGGCAGGATGGTCTTATCTGAGTGCAAGCAACCCAGCAGCATTTCCAATCTCGATCCATTCAGCGTCCCCCACGACACAACCCAGTTTATCCCTATCGACGGCCCCTATGGAGCTGTCAATTTACTCAGTAGTTGGCCTTAACGCCGCACTCATTTCTTCAATGATTCTCGTGAGTTCGACCCGCATTGCATCAGGCGGGTCACGGTCAAGAGCCATCTCATACATCTCGATTGCCAGAACGAAATCATTTTGTAGTTCTCTCGCCACGAACCCCCGAAAGACGTACGGATCGAACCCAGCAGGCCGCAACGAGACTGCTTCATCAAGGCTTCGTATACCTTCTACTTGAACATCTGGTTCGTCAATGCGCACAAGGATCCATCCCCGCAAAGTCAACGCATCAATATTTTTCGGTTCACTCTCCAACACTTGATCAAGTTGCCGGATCGCTGCCAGGGGATTAGCCATTCGTTCATGGATCTGCGCCGATAACACCAACGCCTCAGTCATTTCGGGAGCGTCACGCAACACCTCTTCAATGACTCCCCTAGCTCCCTCTAGATCGCCAGCAAAGAACAAACTTTGAGCGCTGGCTAACCGGTTTCGAGGTGAGCGATCAATCTCTCCTGAAAGCGGTTCACCCGGAGCACGTAATCCTGAGGACTGAGCCACTGCATAACCTGCCGCGATACCGACAACAGCAATCACTCCCACCCACCACAGGTAACGTTTCGAATTCTGTAATGGTGAGGGGGGTTTAGATCCCGCAAGACTGCGGGTGACGGTGGCAAGGCGGTGAGTGTAATCATTTCGCAGCGTTTCATATTCATTGTCGCTGAGATCGCCATTCGAGTGCTCTTCTTCTAAATCATCTAACGACCTCAAAAGAAACTCTTGTTCCTCGGTCAACTTCGCGCCTCCCGAGGAGGCTCGGCCGCACTCGTTCAAGTTGGCTCCCGAAGCGATGACACTATTTTGAGGTCGTCGTCAGAGAGTTCAGCTCCCCTACCCACCCGCCACTTTCTGAAAGCGAAAATTAAAAAACCTGCTGAAGCGAAAGCTACGAAAACAGGAACTATCCATATCAGCGACGCGATCCCTGTTCGCGGAGGATTGGCATTTACATCCATTCCGTATTGGCGGGCCATCCAGGCCCGGATTTCTGCGTCAGAACGCCCCTCAGACACAAGTTCATCGACTTGAGCCCGTATCGCCGCAGCAACTGGGGCATTCGATTCGAGAACATTTTGGCCATCGCACACCGGGCATAACGTCGTTGCCTTTATCTCGTAGGCACGTTGCGCTTCGGTAGCGGGAGGGTCATCCACAATCGCCGCAGCTACCAAGGCCAGCGCCGACACAAGTGCAACACAAAACCATGAGATCCAGTGCCGTTGCTTCATCGGTCAGCGGCTTTCGCTTCGAGATCATTCACAACTCGGTCCACTTCATCGGCTGTTATCTGCCCCTGCCACTTTGCGACGACGATACCGCCGGGACCAACCAAGAAGGACTCTGGGGGTCGTAAAACACCAAAGGCGACCGCCCACGCGGCATCGCCATCCATTAATACGGGCCAATCACCTCCGTGGTCTGCAAAGAAAGCCCGCGCATCTTCTTCTGTATCCCCGAACGGGATGCTGACTACAACTCCATCTTTTTTGTGACGTCGGCTCCAGTCATCTAGTTCAGGGTGTTCTCTTTCGCAGGGCACGCACCAGGAGGCGAAAAAATTTATTAGCACCCATCTGTCGGAGAAATCATCCACATCAAAAGTTGCTTCGTTCAGACCTACCCCTGCCACGGCTGGCACTAGTTGTCCGATCAGCGGACTTCTCGACGCGGTCCCTGTGCCGCTTTCTCTGGTAGCCAGCACCACAACAAACCCGAAAAGGATGAGTCCCACGGCTGCGCTTACAAAGCGCACAGTCCCAACATTTCGGGCCATCACAAGCCAACCTCTTCGAAATCGGCTCGAGTGTGTCGCCTCCCTGGCACGATTGCTAAAAGGGTGCCTCCCGCGATCACTAGACCTCCAACCCACATCCATGCCACAAGTGGTTCTACGAGGACCCGTATCACCACCATGTCGCTGTCCTCTTCGGGGATAGCAACCAGACTCAGATACACGTCGTCAATGAGACTCGTGGCGACAGATGGAGTAGCAATCGGTCTACCAAAGGTGGGGTATTGGGTGATTGATGGCGAATAAATACCTCTCCCTTCAACATCGATTCGTGCTCGAACAACTCGGTTGGGTCCATCCATTTCGTCAACTATGTCGACAAACATTATTTGGTGACCAGCGACCGACCCTCGGTCCCCTGGGCGCAGCTGAAACTCGCCCTCCTCACTGAATGAAGTGCTTGCTATAAACCCAAAAGCAAGCAAGCTAACTCCGATATGGGCGACCATCCCTCCACCAGAGCGCCCGGTAACACCGCTCCATCCATTTCGAACAACAGCAAGAACAAGGTGACGCACCGAAGAGCCAATCACGAAGCCACCTAGGCCTATACCCAGGACGGGACCTAAACCTTCAGCACCAAACAGCAAAGCTATAACCATCGTCGCCGCTCCCACAGCAGCAGGCACTAGCGCTCGGGTTCCCACAACCGACCCGGCCGTGGACCGCCAAGTAAGTGTTGGGGCTACCCCCATCACCAATAGCAGCGCAACGCCGATGGGGAGCAGCATCCGATCAAAATATGGGCGCCCAACCGCTAACTGATCACCGTTGATGGCTTCAACAATGAGCGGAAACACCGTCCCTAATAAGACAACGAAAGCGAATAGCGTGAACAAAAGGTTATTAGCAAGAAACGCCCCTTCACGCGACAGCGGCGAATCTATCGAACCCGGAGAACGAAGCTGGTCTCCCCGCCAACCGACGAGTGCTACCGAAACGACCAGAATCACTGCGAAGAAAGCCAGAAGTAACGGCCCCAAGCTCGACGCGCTGAATTCGTGGACAGAGTCGATCACCCCAGAACGGGTTAAGAAAGTGCCGAAGATCGTTAACGCGAAGGTCACTAACAGGAGGGACAAATTCCACACCCGCAACATGCCTCGACGCTCCTGGACAATTACAGAGTGAACGAACGCAGTTCCAGTCAACCACGGTAGGAACGAGGCGTTCTCTACCGGGTCCCAAGCCCAATATCCGCCCCATCCCAATACTTCATATGACCACCACGCTCCGAGAAGTATCCCTACTGTCAAACTCACCCAAGCTATGAGGGTCCAGATGCGAGTCAGTACCAGCCAACCTTCACCAAGTCGACCGGTAACAAGGGCGGCTACCGCAAACCCGAACGGCACTGTAAAACCGACGTAACCCAAGTACAGCATCACTGGATGGATAGCCATGAGTGGGTGGTTTCTCAACAGTGGATTCAAACCGTCGCCATCAATAGGAGCTATGGACAATGTGCCGAATGGGTCCGCTGGGCCGACCAAAAGCCCGAAGAAAAAAACACAAACCAAAAGCATTGTGAGTAATGCCCACGCAACAAGGCGATCTTCGATTCGTCGTCGGAAACTAATGGCAACAGCGGTCACATATACAGAGAGCACAAATGCCCACAACAACAACGAACCTTCAAGGGCTCCCCACAAGGTCGCAATTTTGTAGAGCAGCGGTGTCGCTCGGGTCGAATTTGCTGCCACATACTGCATTGAGAAGTCATCTCGTAGTAGCCCTATTTCCATCGCAGTCACCGCTAACACGCAGCCACTTGCCATGACGAAGACCCATGTGATTGCGCGTCGGTGATGTTCTTCGCGTTTGGACGCTAGGGCTGAAACCAACGTCGTCACTCCACCTATTGCTCCAACGAAGCCAACAGCAACTCCAAAAGTGCCGAGAAGCGCTATCACGACGTAGCTGCCGGTACCTCGAAAAAGCATTGATCAAGCAAACCTTCGGGGGGTTTATCCGTTAACCGCTGCTCATTGGCTGAGGCGTACTCATTGGTGTGTTTCACAAGCATGCGATCACTAGCGAAATAGTGGGTATCGCTGCCAGCTACATTTCTGATTTCGCCAATCACCCAACTTCCTTCCAGCACTACTGGAATCCAGGGCGACTTGAATAGTTCGGGTGGGTCAGATGAATGCCATATAGACACGACTGCACAGTCGTGAACAATTTCGAAAGTAGTTATTCCAGATTCACTTTCGACGCTCGACGGAATGACTCGTCCCTGTATTCGAAAACGACGGTCGCCTAACTCGACGCGCTGTTCCACCGCTTCATCAGCGTTTCGAAAAAATAAGGTGGCGTTTCGGAGCCCCTGCGCTGTGATGAAGGCCATAGCGGCGATCAATATTAGGGCCACTGCTAACACTGTCCGGCGACGTCGACGGTGCATCTTTTGACGCAATTCGTCCGGGGCTTCAACCTCATGTCGCGGGGTTAAGTCCATTGCTAAAGATCCGTTATCGCGTCAGCGTCTTTTCTAGGGTCAACCTGCTCCATCTCACCAATACCGAGCTCCTGACCAATGATCTTGCCGCGCGAAACAACCCACATCGAATAGGTAGCAACAACAATGAAGGTGATTCCCCAGCCGGTTACGACTGTCGCTACTTCACTCATAATCATTCCCCATCATCAGTTGCTCCCATCATCTCTTTTTGACGAGAAGAAATCAGTGCTGCTAAGGCCTCTTCATCGCGTAATTCTTCCAACCGGATTACTCGATAGCGGTGAATAATCAGCCATACGGCGACGATGGTCACAGTCAATGTGGAGTACAGCAACGTCCAGTACATTTCGCCAGTTATTTCCGGTCTACGCCCAACGCTAAGACTCGCCTTTTGGTGCAGAGTCCGCCACCAGTCAACGGAATAATGAACAATCGGCACATTGATAAATGAGATGAGCGCCATGACAGCCGCCCGTCGGCTCCGAACCATCGGATCGGCTGGCAACCGTCTCAACGCTAGATACCCCAGATATGTGACGAACAGTAAAATCGTGGTGGTAAGTCTCGCATCCCACTGCCAATAAGTTCCCCAGGTAACTTTCCCCCACAGCATTCCCGTGATGAGCGTAATTCCCGTGAAAACAACTC
>JAYZKK010000031.1:0-7173 GCA_036163555.1 Actinomycetota bacterium | reverse complement strand
CAACGCCAACCGCTAGAACGGAAATTTGTTCATCCTGAAGATAGGTGGTGCCCACCGAAGCCACTAACCCAAAAAAGATAAACACGAACAACTCCCCCAATCCGTGATACCCGTACGGTTTTGGACCACCGGTATAACCCCACGCGGCCATTATCGCGGCGCCACCGACAAGGACTAGCCACCAGCTGGTCGCGGCGGAAAGGTATAGACCGATAAGCGCTGCTCCACCAAAGAAACAGAAAGCGGCCCGTTTAACGCTCTTAGCTTCAACCAACCCGGACGCCACGAGACGCATCGGACCCACTCTCTTATCGTCGGTGCCACGAACCCCATCGCTGTAGTCATTGGCGTAGTTCACGCCTACCTGAAGGGCGAGCGCCACCAATAACGCTAAAGAAGCCCGGAGTAGGTTTGGTTGATCTTGGGCCGCAGCAGTTCCTACCACTACTGGGACCACAGCAGCTGGCCAGGTCCTAGGGCGTGACCCAGCCACCCAAATAGATAAAGCCGTCACGTCGTTAACTCTCCATTCACTTCAGCTGAGTTAGGTTCCACTAGGCGAACGATAGAAGACACAGCTTTCGATACCCATATAGTCGTAGGATTCATTTATGAAGTTTGGCTACCTCACAGGAAATCATGCCGGTGGAATTCTTCCCGGCGACATCGCGAGAGAGTTAGAGAGTCGTGGTTTCGACTCAGTCTGGTTCCCAGAACACAGCCATATACCAGTGGAAAGGCGCAGCCCATATCCAAATGGTGGTCAATTGCCGGGCAGCTACTTTCACATGATGGACCCCTGGGTATCTATCGCATCGGCGGCTACAGAAACATCAACCCTGACCTTAGGGACCGGTATTTGTCTACTCCTAGAACACGACCTTCTGGACCTAGCTTGCACGGTAGCTACCGCAGACGTGTTGTCTCAGGGCCGAGTCGTGATGGGCATTGGGGTCGGCTGGAATGAAGAGGAACTCGAGAACCATCGCTCAGACCTGCCATTCAAAAAGCGTTATTCCGCTATGCGCGAAAGAGTCGAAGCGCTACGTGTGGCTTGGAGCGAAGACGAAGCATCGTTCTCAGGCACCTGGGACTCCTATTCAGCATCTTGGGTCTTTCCAAAACCCACCAACGGGACCGTACCTATAGCTCTTGGAAATGCTGGACCCCTAGGGATTAAGCATGCCGCGGAATACGCAGACGAATGGGCTCCCATCGATGTTGGGGTAATGAACGTAGATGGAAAGCCAGATGTTTTCGCGGGTATACAACGTTTCCGGAACCTGGCAGATGAAGCGGGCAGAGACGGAAAATCAATCCCGATTTCTCTCTATATTTGGGGACGCCCGCGCCAAGAACGACTTGAGAGCTACGCGGAGGCGGGCGTCACTCAGTTTATTTTCACTCCGGTGAATTTTGATTTGCCCTCAGCTGACGAAACGTTGCGCTACCTCGATGAGCTAACCGCAACAGTTGAAGCGTTTCATTCCTAAAACCTATTCGGACGCGCTACTTCAGAGATCTTCCACAAAAAGCTGCTCTCTCCAACGTCAAGTCGTTCTGAGAGGTCTAATCGTAAATTTGGTTGCACAACCAGTAGAACCCCCTCCCATAAACCCATGAGACCATCCATCCACTCCGGTGTGTTCTCTGCTTCCAGTCCACTCATCATTGCCCAGGTGGTTTGAGATAACTCGGACCCGACTCGTTCGACCCTGTCTCCTTGGGCAGCCAAGAGAGCCTCGAGAATATCGATTGGTTCTTCCAGGCCTAATATCCTTCGAGTTTCCACCGAGTACTGCATGCCGATCTTACGTCCCGTGCGGTAGAGGATTCCCTGAGCTACCAAAGGACCTAACTCCTGGGCTATCACCGGGATGATGTTGCGGACGTAATCCATGCTGTAGTTCCGAGCGACCTTGTTAAGTCGTTCGGTTGGCCATTCTTTGTTATCTAGAACTGGCAAATCTTCGTCACGTATCGGCGGGCAGGTTTCGCCATAACGGAATCTCAAGCGATCGCTTGGTAAGAGCGGTTGATCTTCTTCTATGTAGTAGCCCTCAAGGCCTGGCATCCCGTCAACTGTCTGACTGGTACACACAAATCCCAAGTTCGGATTCCCCAACAAGACTCCGTTGTTTGCGTGCCACCCCGACAACATCGCCCTTGATACCTGGGTGGGAATAGCAGCGATAGCGGTCCCATCAAAAATCCACCTTGGGGGCAGATATCGAACCCATGCCTTCTTCTCTGATTCCGAGACAAAGGTGACTGATACTCCACCTAAATGGTTGGAGAGATAGTGGTATTTGGCGCAAGCAACAGCATGTGGTTCATCTAGAAGACCTAGTTTCGCTAATCCGGGTAAGAAACGTTCTTCTTGTTGACGTCGAAACAGCCCGTGCACTACAGCTGCAGCTCTGTCAGAGCCGGTTTCAACGACCAGGGCCAGTATCAGCCCCGTCAGATAGCGATGAAACAGTTGGCCGATTGCTTCATAGCCTGACTCGACCACTTTTCGGGAACCACTCATAGTTCTTCCTGATCGGCGAATCGATTACCAGTGTCCGCGGTGTACGACACTAGCTATATCTCCTTCTAGGGGGCGTCGATCAATTGAAGTTGACCGACCTAATTCCTGGTCAGCCTCATCGGGCCACCCTAGGGCAATTGTTCCGATGGGCACCCGAGTGCTTGGCACTCCTAAAACCTCAGCAAGCTTCGGTGCAAAGTTGAACATTCCGAAGAACAGGACTCCTAGCCCTTCGTTGATCGCCGCGAGCTGCATTGTCATTGCTGCAAAACCGCCGTCGACCACCCAATAGGGCGTAACCCATGCCTCGACACCATCACCGAGACCGCTTCGGGCCTTGTCGGATTGGCTGTAACGCCGCACATAGGCATCGGCATCAGCCCAGACAGTCACGAGGACCGGTGCACGTAAAAGCCCTTGCCAACGAAACTTTTCTCTGCGCCCTAATGGCAGAGTGACGTCCCAATAAAGCGACGTTTCGGGTCCTTCAAGAACAACGAAGTCGAAACCTTGCGTGTTTCCTGCCGACGGTACACGGCGCGCGGAATCCAGAACCTTGTCTAGGGTGGCTGCTGGTACCTGGTCCGCCAGAAACGACCTGGTCATTTTCCGCTTGTGGATTAGATCCGAAAATTCCACAGGCTTCGCCGAAGGACTAGAGCAACTTTGCGAGCTTCTCGCGGGTAGCCCACCCAAAAGTCACCAATGCGTCGCCGTTCAAGACGTTATGGCCTTCGAACAGGGCTATCACCTCGGGCTTAATACTTTCTGGTTTCGATGAGTTATGACTTAAAACCAAGGAAGGCAAACCTTCTCCATAAACACGGAACTCCTTGGCCTTATATTCTCCTCTTACTTCGAAACGCTTAGCTAGTCGACGCCCCCAAGCTCGATCCTCGCCGTTCGCTTCATACCCTGGTCGAGGAACGACACGACTAAGCGGCTTATAGGCATCAAAGGCTGCAGGGTCAGCCATCTGCGCTGCAACAAGGACATCTTCGTCGGGAAATGCCAGCACCGCTCGCCGCATTTGGTCTGTAATCATGGCCTTGAGGGCGCTCTCTCTGCGACTAGTCCTTTTCACTGCGGCAAGACCAATCAATACCGTAGGGTCGCCGCCCACACGTTCGAGAGTGCAGAAACCATAAGCTGACAGCTTGTTGCCGTCCCGAACCTGAGTTACCAAAACCCAGGCATCTCTTTGTTTGGATAACTCCCCCACATCAAAGACGACGGGCTCATCCTCGATGAGGTCAGCCATTTCTTCTATCTCAGCATCGCTTAGGGCGGTGCAGTCTTTAGTTTCGACCGTCAGGGCCATCAGGAAGATTCCTCCATGAGTGCGCGTCGACCCAATAGTCCAGCCGATAAATGGCAATTGAGCAAAATGAGATCCGGAATCATAGGTAAACGCCCCCCGGGTGCGTCTCGGACTGAACGCTTTCGGCACCCTGAGGCACTCCAACCCCCGGAGGAAGGGCACCCTGACGCATTTCCATTAGTTGACGTTGAGCCATCATCTGCTGAGCGGCTACGGCTGCCTGAATACCGTGGAACAAACCTTCAAGCCAACCAACCAGTTGCGCTTGCGCGACCCGTAGTTCTGCCTCTGACGGGGAATCGGAGCTAAATGGCAATGCCAACCGCTCCAATTCTTCTCGTAGCTCGGGAGCTAGTGCCTCTGATAATTCAGCGACGGATTGCTCATAGATTTCTCTCATCCGGTCGCGGCTCGGTTCATCGAGCTCAGCTTCTCGGACTTCTTCCAACAAGGTTCTGATCATCGAGCCGATACGCATCACCTTGGCGGGTTCTGAAATTGCAGGCGGCTCTTCTTCTACTTCTAAGGCGCTATTAGATTCGATCAGTTCAACATCTTCTTGAACTGACTCTGGAGGTGCGCCAGCAGAGTCTGATTGCTGCTCAACCATGTCCAAATTCTACCGGCGAAGGCGGCTGAACAACTCAAAAATACTAGGAGAAGCTGATAAAGGGAACCAGCATCTCTTCTGGAGTCATGGAACCGTGCCGCGCCATCAACTGCGGAGCATCTGGCTGACGCGGATCCATCAGCGCTACCGGATCTCGAGCGACGATTGCTACCTCCCCCATTCGCATTCGAGCTTCAGGGGTGACATGGCTGCCAAACCAACACTCATCAAGGATCTGTTCTATCGCTACTACCCAAGCCACATCAGAATGAACCTGAGCAGCTTCGAGTAATCCCTCAGCGCTACCATCCTTGGCATGAAGCCATAGGAACCGGGCTTCTCCCGAGGTGCCCGATGTCCTCTGGGTTAGTTCCTCATCAAGATCGAAGACCTGATCTCCGACCTCGACCATCCCATGGTCCGCCGTGACGAGGAGTGTCGCGCTTTCTGGGAGTTCCTCAATTATTCGTTCTACAAGTGCGTCCACAAACTTGAGCTCATCCAGATAATGTCGTTGCATGCCATGGACATGAGCAACCTTGTCTAGACCGTCGTAATAGGCATAGACAAAGGGAGATCCAGACGTAACCTGGGATGCGATCTCTGTGACCAAAGTCGCTGGCGACCACCAGCCACAAAATTCTCCGTTTCGCAGGTGCGCTTGAGTGAAACCACTCACCTGGAACTCGGCTCGAGTAATCACCGGAGGTCGTGCACCCAAAAATGGCTCGACTGGTTGAAAATCTATTGGAGGAAGATCCTTCATCATTGACTTTGATCCAGCAGTCCAACGTAAGCAGTTCAAAAGCCCGTGAGGCGTGTCGATCTTGTATCCGACGACGCCATGCTCGCCTGGTAGCACTCCGGTGCAAATTGATGTCAACGCTGTGGCCGTGGTGCTGGGTGCGACAGTCGTTATAGGGGTACCCAAGGCTCCCCCGAGGCAAGGAAGCTCACCCCGGTGTCTATCTATTTGGTGCCACCCTAAGCCGTCAACGACGAATAGGACTATGGATTGAGACCCCAACGTCGCTTCAGAGATCAAAGATGTCGGTTTTCTCAGAACGATCGCTGGGACGATAGACGAGACAGACATCTCTCCATCGGACGGAATGATCATCCCTTCGGTATCGGCCACAGTCGCACCCTAGATGCGTTGAAGGCCAATCAAACTCAAAGGTAAGGAGATAAAAGAAAATAGTTAGCTGCAAACCCATGATCCTCAGAGCGAACTTCAGGGAGCGATTTCGGGGTTCTGTGCTCTGAAAGCATCTAATGCGTGCCTGAAGTCGGCCGGGGGCTCAGAGGTAAAACGCATTTCCTCAGCACTGACAGGGTGAAGGAACGAAATTTCGGCCGCGTGAAGTAGAGGCCTCCCAACTCCAAAGGGGTCTTTCTTTCCATAGGTTGGGTCTCCGAGGACTGGAGAATTGATAGCTCTCAAATGAACCCGGATCTGGTGAGTTCGCCCTGTATCTAGTGTGCATCTCAGTAGAGATGCAGGATCGGGGTAACGCCAGGTCTCTAAGACCTCATAATGAGTTCGAGCTTCGCGGCCATCTTCGGTCACTGTCATTCTTGTTCGGGATCGACGGCTACGACCAATAGGGGCCTCGATAGTCCCCGTCGGAGCTTCAGGGCAACCAGCAACCATCGTCAAATAGCTTCGGTGTATCTGTCGACTTGATAGAGCTTCGGTCAGGTGAAGCAAAGCCTCATTCGTTCTTGCACAGATCAATAGTCCACTGGTATCGCGATCCAAACGGTGAACTATGCCGGGTCGTTCGACCGCTCCCACTTCAGCAACCTCTGGATACCTCGCCAACAAGCCATGAGCCAAGGTGGAGTCGTTCCGTCCGGCTCCCGGGTGCACTACTAAACCAACAGGTTTGTCGACCACAATTACTGCTTCGTCTTCGTGTACGACTTCGAATTCAACGGATTCGTCTGGAACGAGTGCCTTTGATACCTCTTCCTCTATAGGTACTTCGACTTCTACGTGGTCTCCTTGCGCTACTCGATCTGACCCGTCAACGACTCTTTCGCCGTTCCGGGCTACCTTGCCAGCAGAAATGAGTCTGGCAATGGCGCTACGGCTAAGGTCAGTCATCAGCGCTGCAACACGGTCCACACGTTCACCGTCTAGTGCGTTCGGAATTTCTTCACGCACCGTTCAGTCCTCCCCGTTGCTCAATCCACAGCGTTGCGGACAAAAGCAGCACGCCAACAACGATTGCCATATCAGCAACATTAAAGACAGGCCAGAACTGTAGGTCGATGAAGTCAACCACCGCCCCACGTCCCCAACCCGGAGTTCGCAACGCGCGATCGATGAGATTCCCGCAAGCACCTCCGAGCACAAAACCCAGCGCCAAAGTACTCATGAAGCCAGAAAATCTGCTTCGCATTCTCCACAGAACAACAACAACAGCTATCGCGACTAAACCCAAGATGGGCCCGAGGCCTTGCCCTGTACTGAAGGCAAATCCAGTGTTCGCTGTCAGATAAAACCGAAGCTTCCAAAAAACATCAATCGAACGATCGCTTAACGCGTTGACCGCCCAGTATTTACTCCACTGGTCTGCAGCTATAACGAAAGCTGCGCTCAGGGCTATCCAAAACGACGTCGGTGCTTTTCGAGACGTAGCCACAAGGTCAACGCCACGACATGCCGGTGGCTTTCTCCTCAACGCGCTTGTCAGCATGTGG
>JAYZKK010000030.1:0-6827 GCA_036163555.1 Actinomycetota bacterium | reverse complement strand
GATTGGACCTGAGATCCTTTACCTGCTGATAGGGATGCAGCACATAAGACCGAATTTGGCTTCCCCAGGCCACGTCACGTTGCTCACCTGCGAGTTCATTCAGTTCAGCTTCACGTTCTTGTCTCTGCAAGTCAGCCAATTTCGCCGCCAACATTTGCATCGCCCTGTCCTTATTCTGATGCTGGCTACGTTCGTTTTGACATGCAACCACGGTGCCAGTCGGCATATGGGTAATTCGTACCGCTGAGTCAGTGACATTCACATGCTGACCTCCCGCGCCCGATGATCTATATGTATCAATCCGAAGATCTTTTTCGTCAATCACTACTTCATCGGAAACCTGATCGAAAAAAGGCACAACAGACAACGAACAAAAGGCGGTGTGACGTCGAGCTTGTTGGTCGAACGGCGAAATTCTGACCAGTCGATGGACGCCGCGTTCAGCCTGCAAGAAGCCGAACGCAAATCGACCCTTGACGATGAACGTAGCCGAGCTAATTCCCGCCTCCCCACCATCGGTTGCTTCCTGAATTTCTATCGAGAACCCCTTGCTTTCGGCCCAGCGGAGGTACATCCGAAGCACCATCTCAGCCCAGTCGCAAGCATCTGTACCTCCCGCACCTGAGTGAACTTCGCATACGGCGTCATTCTCATCATGTTCTCCGTTGAACAACGCCAAAAGTTCGATGTCGTCGAGCTGCTGTTCCAGCGATGAAATTGCTGAGGTGATCTCCCCGTCAACCGATTCATCATCTTCTTCTCTCGCCAAGACCTCCAGGGTTGCCGCGTCATCTAATTCACCGCGAACCTTTTCCCACCGGTCAATATCGTCTCTGACGTTCGCCAGCCGGCCAGTTACCTTCCGGGCCTCATCTTGGTCATCCCAAAGATCAGGGCTTGCTGCTCGCGACTCAAGCTGAGTCAATTCTTCACGTGCTTGATCAATTCCCAAATAGACGTGTGCTTCAGCGACACGCCGTTCAAGCTCTTCGAAAATCTCTGATTTGTCTGACATTGGGAATCTCGATACTCAACGGCCGTGGCAGTGTTTGAATTTTTTACCTGATCCACAATGGCATGGATCGTTACGACCGATTTTCTCCTCTTCGGTCCGTACCACCTGACTTTGCTTGGCAGTCTGGCTTGGGGTAGGAGCCTTAGGTGGCGCGACGGCTGCACTCAGTTGTGGGCTGCTATCTGAAGATGAGTAGTTAACTCCGTCAGTACGGTTCCGTTGATCATCTGCGGTCACCACTTCCGCGTGCATTGCGTACTTAACAAAATCCCTATAGGCGGAAGCCAGCATTGACGAGAACATTTCGAACCCTTCTCGCTGCCATTCAGCTACCGGGTCTTTCTGCCCTATCCCTCGAAGGTGTATTCCTTCGCGCAGATAATCCATTTCGTACAAGTGTTCGCGCCAACGTTGATCGATGATCCGAAGGAGCACTTGTCGTTCCACTTCACGCATTGTGGATTCACCAAGTTCAGTCTCTCGGCCCTCAAAGTATTGAACAGCGTCATCAACCAGTGTGTCCTCAAGGACCGCCACATCAGTCATTCTTGTCATGGCCTTGACGTCAAGTTCGGTGGGCCAATAGGTAACAATTTCAGCGTGCATCGCCTCGATGTCCCACTCAGAACTCGACTCGTCAACGCAAAATTGGTCAACTACTTGACCAACAGCTGCTTCGATGTACTCCAACGATTCTTGCCTTAGATCCTCGCCATTAAGGATTTGTGAGCGACGCGCATAAATCACTTTGCGTTGCTCGTTCATCACCTCGTCGTACTTGAGAACGTTTTTTCGAACTTCGGCGTTCTTCTGTTCGACTGTATTTTGAGCGCGTTCAATAGCTTTTGTGACCATGTTGGCTTCAATAGGCGTGTCATCAGGCAACGCTCGGTCCATGACCCAGTTCATTGCCCCAGTCGCGAACAGTCGCATCAGATCATCTTCAAGAGACAAGTAAAAGCGACTTTCCCCTGGATCTCCTTGTCGTCCTGCGCGTCCTCGTAGCTGATTATCGATTCGCCGAGATTCATGGCGTTCGGTGCCAAGAACGTAAAGTCCTCCAACCTCCAGAACTTTCTCGCCTTCCGAAGCACAGCTCGGCTCATGTTGTGCGACTCTCGCAGCGAAGGCTTCGCTGTGAGCTTCGTCATCGGGGTCTTTCCCATCTCGGAACAGATCTTGACGAGCAAGTCCTTCAGGATTGCCTCCTAGGAGGATGTCGACACCTCGACCAGCCATGTTGGTGGCAACAGTGACTGCACCCAAACGCCCCGCTTGGGTGACGATGTCGGCTTCTCTATGGTGTTCTTTGGCGTTGAGAACGTTGTGCGTGATCCCCCGTTGATCTAATGCACGGGAGATCTTTTCACTATTTTCGACGCTGACCGTTCCGACCAAGATTGGTTGCCCGGTGCTTCTTCTTTCTTCGATGTCATCGACAACGGCGTTGATTTTTGAAGATTCCGTCTTATAAATCAGGTCGGGGTGATCTTTTCTTTTCACAGGCCGGTGCGTGGGAACTGGCACGACATCTAATCCGTATGTGTTTCCGAACTCAGCCGCTTCGGTCGTCGCCGTACCCGTCATCCCCGCGAGTTTGTCGTATAGGCGGAAATAATTTTGGAGAGTGATTGTGGCCAACGTCTGGTTTTCCGCTTTTATATTGACTCCCTCTTTGGCTTCGACTGCCTGGTGGAGGCCCTCGCTCCATCGGCGTCCCTCGAGGATGCGACCGGTGAACTCATCAACAATTCGCACCTCACCATTTTGAATGACGTAGTCACGGTCACGGCGGTACAACTCTTTCGCTTTGAGCGCCGCGCTCATTTGGTGAACAAGGTTTGAGGACACCTGGTCGTACAGGTTGTCGATGTCTAGGGCGCGTTCGACCTTTTCAATCCCCGGTTCTAGGACCGCTACGTTGCGTTTATCTTCTTCAACTTCATAGTCCACATCGCGAGTCATCGTCCGTGCTATTTGCGCGAACTGCCCGTATAGCTTTGCCGCATCCGCTAGTCGGCCACTGATTATCAGGGGCGTTCTGGCTTCGTCGATAAGGATGGAGTCAACTTCGTCGACAATGCAATAGTTGTGACCACGTTGGACCTGCTGATTTTTCGCTGGAGCCATGTTGTCACGCAGGTAATCAAACCCGAATTCGTTATTGGTGCCGTAGGTGATATCTGCCGCATATTGCGCACGTTTGACCTCAGGGTCCGTCTGCCCCGGGATGACGAGCCCTACTTCAAGTCCAAGGAACTGATGGACGCGCCCCATCCACTCAGCATCGCGTGTCGCGAGATAGTCGTTGACGGTAACGATGTGCACGCCTTTACCCGATAGTGCATTGAGATACACCGGGAGCGTTGACACAAGTGTCTTGCCTTCACCCGTTCTCATTTCGGCGACCCATCCAAAGTGCAGCGCTGCACCGCCCATCAGCTGAACGTCGTAGTGTCGTTGGCCGAGGACTCGTCGTGCAGCCTCTCTAGTCACAGCGAAGGCATCAATCAATATGTCATTTAGTTCCGCTCCGCGCTCGATTTCGAGCCTGAAATCACCGGTCTTAGCACGCAGTTCATCGTCGGAAAGTTTCTCGTAGTCAGCTTCTACGGCGTTGACTTCAGGGACCAGCGATTCAAGCGCTCGAATCTTTTTCCCTTCGCCGGCGCGCAGAAGTTTTTGAAACACGGCCATTACCTCAAGGCTACCGGCGTGCTGCTACTCCTGAGGGTCGCTTGGTCCTTATCGTTTCCAACTCAGTACCGGTAATGATCGGGCTTGAACGGCCCTTCTACCGGGACCCCTATGTATTGGGCTTGTTCAGATGTAAGGGTTGTCAACTTCACTCCAAGTTTGTCAAGGTGAAGCCTTGCTACTTCTTCGTCTAAGCGTTTCGGTAGGAGATACACGTCGTTGTCTAATGCGTCAGCCTTTTCGTGTAGCTCTATTTGAGCCAGTACTTGGTTGGTGAAACTCATCGACATGACGAAGCTCGGGTGGCCTGTAGCGCAACCTAGATTGACAAGTCGTCCTTCAGCTAACACAAGGATGCTGTTCCCATTCGGGAAGATGTATTCATCTACTTGAGGTTTGATGTTTCGCCTCTGAACGTCAGACATTTTTTCAAGTCCAGACATGTCTATTTCATTATCGAAATGACCGATGTTGCAGACGATGGCATTGTGTTTCATCGCACCCATATGGTCGGCGGAAATTATGTCTCTATTTCCTGTGGTTGTGACGAAGATATCCACATCACCAATGACGTTGTCCAATCGGTCGACTTCGAATCCTTCCATCGCTGCTTGGAGCGCGTTGATCGGATCGATTTCAGCAATGACAACTCGACAACCTTGCCCTCGCAAAGATTGTGCGCAGCCTTTACCTACATCACCGTACCCAGCCACGAATGCGAGTTTGCCTCCGAGCATGACGTCAGTAGCTCTATTTATTCCGTCAATCAGCGAGTGCCGACAGCCATATAAGTTGTCGAACTTTGACTTGGTGACAGAGTCGTTGACGTTGTACGCGGGAAAGCGTAATTCGGCGCGGTCGACCATCTCATAGAGCCGGTGGACACCAGTAGTCGTTTCTTCTGACACACCTCGAATATTGGTGATCATGTCGGACCAAAAGTTCGGGCTGTTCTCGGCCACCGTTGCAAGCAGTTTGAGAATCTCTTCTTCATCGTGCGAGGTTGCTGTTTCTGCAGCTGGTATTGCTCCTTCGGCTTCGAATCTCGCTCCGAGGTGAACTAGTAGCGTCGCGTCGCCACCATCGTCGAGAATCAGGTTTGGTCCACTCTCATCAGGCCAGTTAAGGGCCTGTTCTGTGCACCACCAATATTCTTCTAGAGTTTCACCCTTCCACGCATATACCGGCACGCCCTTGGGGTCATCGGTGGTTCCGGCCCTGCCGACCACCACCGCCGCGGCTGCGTCATCTTGAGTTGAGAAGATGTTGCATGACACCCAACGTACTTCTGCACCTAAATCCACGAGCGTTTCGATCAAGACTGCCGTTTGGACGGTCATGTGCAACGAGCCCATTATTCTCGCACCCTTTAGCGGCTGAGAATCATGTCCCTGTGCCCGCAATGCCATCAATCCGGGCATTTCTTCTTCCGCTAGCTCAATCTGCTTTCGGCCAGACTCAGCGAGGCTCAGATCAGCGACTTTGTAGTCTCCGTCGATAGAGCTTTTGGGTGCCATACGGCGCTCCTGTTGGCTTTGGCGCCCGCCGGGGGTTAGGACGCAACACCCCAGATCCTACCTGTATGTAGGCATCCGATCGCGATGTTCATTGGCCTAGCTGACGCTTCAATTCTGCCAATACGTCGATCGGCCCTGGGTCTTGTCCATGTAGGGCCGCTATCTCTAAAGAAGTCTGATCTCCCATCAGAATCAGATCAAACAGTTGAGAAAGTGGCGTCTCTCCTTGTGCTTGAACCGCGGTTACGCGGACCCCGCCTGTGCTCAGCAGGGTTTCATTAAAATCGAAGCGCGTCCCTAATCGTTGATGTTCGTAGCTGTGGCGAAGATGTATTGGCACGATGTTCAGTTCTTTGGGGGTAGCGACCGTTCCCCAACCAGCCATTTCGTTGTGACACATTTCAGGAAGTGAGTTGAAAAATGCTGGCGATTTCGCGTTTTCGTTGATCTGATTCTTGAAACGAGCTGCTGCTACTTCTCCGAGTTTTCCTCCCCCGTATATGAGGGGTATCCCTGAGCCTATTTCTGTCGCGACCGTCTTAGAAATATCAGCACCTTCTCGTATCGAGGCGCAACGTCGCCGAAGTGTCGCTACGGCCTCATCGATTTGTTCCTCCACGCCAGTGATCAGCCCTATCAGGTCTAGGGCAACTAACAATGGGATCGACATGGCACCGACAGCACAACGAGGCATCGGGATCGTGGAGTCGACTTGATGCAACACTGCGCTCCACTCTTCAGTCAAACGAGCAAGCGTGCCTCCGCAGGTCACTGCATATATCTGAGCGCCTTGATCATGGGCCATCGACACAGCTTGGAGTGTTTCTTCGGTTTCGCCGCTAAACGACGCGACCATCACCAAAGTCCGTGGGCCCACGAAGTGCGGGCATTCGTATCCCTTGCTGACTACTACCGGAATTGTCATTTGAGGACTAGCTATGGCTTCGATGATGTCACCCGCTATACCGGAGCCACCCATACCGAATACCACGACTTGATCAATGTCCGAACCATTCGGGAGTCCATTGAGTTGACGAGCTTCAGTTACTGACCGTTCAATTTGGTCGGGCAGGTCGAGTGTCGCTTCCTGCATGCCAAGCGAGTCAGGTCGGCCGTTCACGTCAGCTCTCAGAACTCCGGTTACCGGTCTCTTCTCCCACGAGGGCATCAAGTCGTTTTTGTTCGTCTTCGCCCACAAGTGTCGATTCTGAGATAAGTAGCACGGGAATTCCGTCTTGTATGGGGTAGGAGCGGCCTTGGCGCGGGTTGTAGAGAAGGTTCTCCTCCGCGAAGTACCGCAGTGGTCCTTTATCGTCAGGACAGGCAAGAATCTCAAGTAAGCCTGGGTCAAGAGCCATATTGTTCTCCTTCAACCCTTCTGGGTTGATTACGCGGCGCTGCTTGTTCGTTGCACGTCAGGGTACGGCAGCATTTAACTAAAAAGGTTCAAAATTTGTTCTACCCGGCCCTCTACTTGCTTCTCATCGGGACCTTCGACGTTTAACCGCAACAACGGCTCAGTGTTTGATGGTCTTAGGTTGAACCACCAATCACCGCATTCGACAGTCAATCCGTCAAGTCGATCCTGTTGTTGGTCG
>JAYZKK010000029.1:0-13155 GCA_036163555.1 Actinomycetota bacterium | reverse complement strand
GGTGACGGTCCACAGCCGTGGTGTTCCATCTCGTTCGTCAAATACCGTCCAGTCTTGGGGTACCCGAAGATTTTGGACATGGTGCTGACAAAGCGACATCGTGTGCCCGGCATCAGCGTGGAGGTCGGTTACCCATACCGATAAGGACGAGTTGTTGAAGGAAAGCCCGGCTACAGCTGGGGCTCCACAGGTTCCGCGAGAACAGGACACCACAGCTATGGAACGTAGCCTCAGTCTCTACTGTCGTAGTGGATACCAAACCCTGGAATTCGTGAAACTAGCTAATTGGGGTAACACTTTGGTTAGGACTGCAACATTGACATCATCTTTTCGAATCGAAAATGCTTAACGCCGGGAAGATAGCTAAGGTTCAAACAAAATCATGTGACAGCAGCAAACTGTCAGCTCTATAGCAACATACGAAAGGGGCACCCCGTGGTTGGTGGCGCACTTAAGTCAGCAAGCATGGACGACTTGGATCTGAGAATGTCAGAGAAGGTTCGTCCGTTGTACGAGGCTGTGAAAATTTTCATTCGGGAGGAAGTCGACCCAATTACCGAGGAGTATCACCGCCTCGGTGAAAATCGCGCCGAACGATGGGGCTATGGCGAAGGACAATTGGAGCTTCTTGATGGGGCTAAAGAAAAAGCTCGCGCCCAAGGATTGTGGAACTTTTTTCTTCCTGATGCCGAAACAGGCGAGGGGTTATCGAACCTTGACTATGCCTATATCGCAAATGAACTCGGGAAGAACCGTCTTGCTTCTGAATGTTTGAACTGCTCAGCCCCAGACACTGGGAATATGGAGGTGTTAGAGCGAACTGGCACACCAGAGCAAAAAGCTGAGTGGCTTGAACCATTATTGAACGGCCAAATCCGTTCCGCATACTGCATGACGGAGCCGAGAATCATGAGTTCTGACGCAAAACAGATTGAAACTGAAGCGATCCTGGACGGAGATGAATGGGTAATCAACGGCGAGAAGTTCTATATCTCAGGGGCTGGGGACCCCCGGTGCAAGATCATGATCACGATGGTTCGCACGAACGCAGACGCCGACACTTACAAACAACAGTCTCAAATTCTTATACCTCTCGGCACTGAGGGCGTCAATATTGTCGGCCCCATGCACGTTTTTGGGAACGACGATGCGCCACATGGTCATATGCACATCAAACTCGAAGACGTACGGGTGCCCCGTGAAAACGTCTTGTTGGGCGAGGGTCGCGGCTTCGAAATCAGCCAACTTCGCCTCGGCCCTGGCCGCATCCATCACTGCATGCGATCTATTGGCTCTGCAGAAAAAGCCATCGAAATGATGGTTGATCGAGGTACTTCCCGGGAAGGTTTCGGGAAAAAACTTGTCAACCTAGGTAAGAACATGGAAGTGATATCTCGGGCCCGTATCGAAGTAGAAGCCATGCGGTTAATGGTGCTGAGAGCAGCACAAGCTATGGATACTCTCGGCAACGCTGAGGCCCGTGTTTGGGTGAGCGCCGTAAAGGCAATGGTCCCCGAGAAATGCTGTGACATCATCAACGAGGCAATCCAAATGCATGGCGCAGCTGGTGTTTCTCAATGGTTCCCGCTTACGGACATGTGGCACGCACAAAGAACTCTTCGACTTGCAGATGGCCCTGACGAAGTGCATCACCATGTAGTAGCTCGAGCCGAGGTCCGCAACCGCGAGGCCGAGGTTTCCGCTGGCGAAGCAACCGTCCACACCCTTGGTGGCCCCGTCTAGGCCAACGAACATTAAATCCTTTGTCTCGCTAAGGGGTCATTGGATTTGGGTTAGGGCCCATTCTCTGAGTTCTATTTTTCGTATTTTCCCTGATGGGGTTGCCGGCATTTCGTCGATGAAGATGACGTGTCGAGGAATCTTGAAACTCGCAATTTTGCCTTGGCATCTTTCCAGTAACTCATCTGCTGTTACGTCATTTGATCTCACAACGAATGCCACTGGCACTTCAACCAGTCGTTCATCTGGGTATCCGACAACAGCTATCTCTTCGACGCCATCAACTTCGAGGAGGTATCCCTCGACTTCGGCGGGTGACACGTTTTCACCACCTACTTTCAACATGTCTTTATGGCGGCCGATGAACACCACATGGCCGTCTGACCGCAATAATGCAACGTCACCAGTGTCTAGCCATCCATCGGCGTCAAGAACCTCGGCGGTCGCTTCTGGTTTGTCCCAATAGCCGCTCGTAACGGTGTAACCCCTTACGTACAAGGCACCTGTTTCGTTGACCGGCAAAATTTCTCCAGTGTCAAGATCCCGTACCCGGAATTCGATTCCATACATGGGATACCCGGACGCCTCGGTTCGCTGTTCCAAAGAGTCGGTCACGTGACTTGAAGCAATAAACGCCCAGGTTTCGCTCATCCCGAAGCCGCTGGTGGTGGGGCAGAAAAGTTCCTGGACTTGTCGAGCGACAGGAATGGTGGATTCCATTCCTGCTGGAAGAGTGCCTACACGCAATGACGACACGTCGCGTTGACGTTGCTGTTGCACGCGGATGAGATCAGCCCAGTGGCTATCAAACCCGTGTAACACCGTGCCCCGTTCGGCCTCTACTGCATCTAACACTTCGTCGGGGTCGAAGACATCGAACAAGACCTGACTGCCTCCGCTTAAGCCAACCATCATTGCCACTTCGCTAAATCCATAGGCGTGGAACAGCGGGAGGTAGCTCATGTGGACATCGTTCCGGTTATGTCCGAGCAGCATTGCTCTTTCATAGGTGTTCCGGATTGGTTTATGGCAGTGGACGACTCCCTTGGGATGCCCAGTGGTCCCTGATGTGTATGCCAGCATCATTCGATCTTGAACGTCGACTTGCGAGGATCGCGCTTCTAACTCTTCTGCTGTGACGCTGTCGCCTTGTTCGAGCATGGTTTCCCAATTGACGCTGTCCGAGAGTTGTTCTCCAAGCATCACAATGGTTCGGAGGTGGCCACCTTCGTCCAGTTGTTGGCCGGCGTCAACCAACATTTGGCCGTAGTTAATTGGCCCCGACTGGTCGAGAGCTATCAGGAACTTGCTCTGGGATTGCACAACGGTATATGCGACATCATCTGTTCGGTATCGGGTGTTCAACGGGACAATGCATCCACCTACTCGAGGAATTGCGTACATGAGATGCAACCATTCCGGGCGATTGGTCATCCAGACAGCGACGTGATCCCCACGTTTGACGCCTATAGAAATAAGACCTTTCGCCACTTTGTCCACATCGGATGCGAACTCACCATGTGTCCAACGGTCTCCTTTAAAAACGAGTGCGAGGTCGTCTTTCCATAGACGTGCGGCTCGTTTCGGGACATCTCCCATTAGTAACCAGTCATTACTCATACCCTGCAACTTTAGAGGCGATCCAACTGCATTGGCCGAGCGACTGGATTTCGACTCAAATGGGGGACGACAGAGAGGTAACGACGTGGAATTCGATTTGATGACAGGTTCATCTACCTGGGCTACTGCGGGAGATTTAGCTCGCCGTGTTGAAGACCAGGGATTTTCAGGGATGCTCTATACCGAGACGGGCCAAGTGCCGTGGATGCAAATTGCTGCAGCCGCGATGGCTGCACCATCGTTGACATTCACAACTGGTATCGCAGTTGCTTTCCCGAGAAGCCCAATGGTGTCGGCACAGGTTGCGTGGGAGTTGGCTGGAGAAACTAATGGCAAGTTCCGATTGGGCTTAGGGAGCCAAGTTAAGGGTCATATTGTTCGCCGATATTCGACGGAGTTTGATCGTCCAGCTCGTCGTTTGCTTGATTATGTAATTGCTGTCAAAGCCTGCCTGCGGGCTTTTCGCGGCGAGGAAAAGTTAAGCCACGAGGGCGAATTTTATAATCTCTCTCTTTTGCCGGATGCGTGGAAACCCAGATCCCACGATTTCGGCGATATCAAGATCGATATCTCCTCTGTGGGGCCCCTAATGAACAGTGTTGCGGGCCAAGTTGCCGATGGGGTACATGTCCACCCGATGCACTCAATGCATTACATCCAAAACCGGTTGCTCCCCGAAGTCACCCAGGGCGCCGAGATAGCGGGCCGCGAACCGTCTGAAATCGACTTAATTGTCCCTGTGTTCGCCGTTGCTGGTGACAGTCCTGAGGAACGGGCACCATGGGTGCACCGGGCAAAAACCCAAATAGCTTTTTATGGAACTACTCCGAATTATGCGTTTCAGTTCGAGGACCTGGGCTTTGATGGGATTACAAAAGCGTTAGGGGACAAAATGAAGGCCGGCGATTTACAGGGCATGGCAGACACGATTTCTGACGAAATGCTGGGCCACTTCGCGTTGGTATCACCGTGGGATGAAATGGCCGATCGTTTAAAGGACCGATATGCGAGCACCGCGTCTCGGGTGGTGATGTATCTGACAGAGGAACACATGCGCAAAGATCCTGAGTCAATAGACAAATGGGGCGAAGTTGCCCGGGCAACGAGGAGTTGAACGATGAGTGGACGAGTTGCGCTTGTGACCGGTGGCGGTAGCGGAATTGGCAGAGAAATTTGTGTCGGTTTGGCAGCCGCTGGGCGACAAGTGGCAGTTGCAGATTTAAATCTCGACGGAGCTCAAGAGACGGCCTCACTAATTTCTCAGACGGATGGTCACGCCGTCGCTGTGCATATGGACGTTTCAGATACTGATGCTGTCCAAGCGGGTGTTTTCCAGACGGTTGACGAACTGGGGCCAGTCGAAGTTCTAGTGAATTGCGCCGGTTGGGATGAGCTAATGCCGTTTTTGTCGACCGACGAATCATTTTGGGATCGTGTAATTGAAATCAATTACAAAGGCGTTTTGCGAACCGTTCACGCGTGTCTCCCAGCGATGGCTGAGGCTGGTTGGGGACGCATCGTCAATATCGCTTCAGATGCTGGACGAGTTGGTTCATCATTCGAAGCGGTGTATTCGGGTGCCAAAGGTGGGATTATCGCCTTCACCAAAACGATTGCTCGTGAGGCCGCGAGAAGTGGAGTGACAGCAAATGTGGTGTGTCCAGGTCCTACTGACACGCCACTCCTTGATGGGATCGTTGCCGCGAGTGACGACGGTGACAAGATTATTGGGGCTATGGCTAGGGCCGTCCCGATGAAGCGGGTCGGCACTCCGACAGAGGTCGCGTCCGCGGTGGTCTATTTTGGCTCTGACGAGGCTGCTTTCGTGACCGGTCAAACGTTGTCAGTATCTGGTGGTTTGACCATGAGTTGAGCGGATTTTGTGTGTCGTTACCTGTTCGGAATTATGTTCTGCGGCACCTATTCGCAGTAGAAATAGAGAATCGAAACGTATTCACCTGGCCACCGTCGCAATAGTTGGACAGTTACATCGGCCGCGTTCGTTGCCAACTTTGTGAACTTCGGGGTTTTGTTTTCCTTCGGTATTTTTCTCACACCTATTGCAGAGAGTTTCGAGACTTCAACGGGCCCAGTTGCGCCGATCTTCTCAACTGCGGTCTGCTTTTATTATCTAGCTGGTGCCATAGGTGGGAAAATCAGTGACACCGTTGGTGTCCGACCCGTCGTGGCTACCGGGGCAGTATTTATGACCCTCGGGCTCATCGTGAGCAGCCAAGCCTCAGAGTTGTGGCATTTGTACTTGGGTTATGCGCCGCTGGTCGGAAGCGCTGTCGGCTGTTGTTACCCGTCAATGATTGGGACCGTCGGCCGGTGGTTTAAGCACCGACAAGCTTCTGCCATCAGTTTGGTCTTGGCAGGTGTAGGGATGGGAACCTTTATTGGCCCAATCGTTTCACGAATTTTGATAGATGCCTGGGGATGGCAATCAACGCTCGGCGTTTACGCCATTTTCAGTGGAGTACTACTAACTATCTGCACATTTGCTGCAGTTGATTCACCGAAAGTCCGACGAGACGACGATCTCGGGTTAAGAAAGATTTTGAGGTCGAAGCGGTTCTTGGTCCTCTATGGGGCATTGGCGCTAGGGGGCTCCGGTTTTTATGCTCCTTTAGCTTTTTACAACGACCACGCAGTTAGCGAAGGGGTCAGCGGTTCGGCTGCAGCTACTCTCGTCGGAGTTATTGGGGCGTCCTCAGTAGTCGCTCGACTAGTGATCAGCGCATTGAATGATCGATTTGTCCCAATGCACCAATACCGTTTCGGGCAACTGCTTCTAGTGGGTTGCCTTCTGGTTTGGTTCCTTGCAGGAGATTCGTACGTTCTCTTCCTGGTAAGTGCATTGCTGCACGGTGTCAGTTGGGCGGTTTGGTTTACCGCTGCTCCCAATGTTCTCGCCACATGGTTTGGCGTGGCTGATCTAGGTGGCTCCATCGGTACCTTCTACACAGCTCTTGGGTTCGGTGCACTCGCGGGCCCCGCCATCCTCGGGTTTGTCATTGACAGCTCTGGTTATGAAGTAGCCATAGCAATAGTCATCTGTAGTTCTGTGATCGCATGGCTGTTCTGTTTCATCCCCGATCGGCTCAAGGAATAGGAAATCAGTTAATGCGTTGTCGACAAATGTCGCGAACTAAACGCTCCAAAGTTCTCAAACACTTATCGTTGCTTTTCTGAAGTTGATGTGGGTACGAAACCGATTTCAGTATGTTAGAGAGACGTCGGCGTTAGAGCTCAGCTCTATGACCCCGGGCGGACCGCTCCATTCGAGTTCTAAGCCACCAACAAGCACATCCGCAGCGTTGTCAGGTGTGACACCAAGCACAGCCTGCGAGCCGGTCGAACAGTAAATCGCTTCTGCACCCTCCATCAACGCTTCAATCATCCGCTTGCAGAAACCGGGTTCTTGGGAAACACGCTCATCTAGTCCGCCAATGAATTCGTTTTGGAGAAGTTTCACCGCGTGGGATGCAAAGAAAATATTCAGACTGTGGCCGTCTGTTATCGCCTGAACCGCGCAGGCCAGAGCGACAGCGCACTTCCGCGGGTCTACATCGGGATCAGTCGAAATTTGAACGAAATACCGTTTGCTCATTTTGGCCCACTTTCACATCGGAAGGTGAAGACAAATCTACGGCAATTCCCTTACCGATTCGCTTTTGTTACCCACCTTGGAAAATGTCAAGGAAGTGAACTTCAGAGCTGTTTGACACCGGTTCATAATCAGCATCAGTAAAAATTTCGCCGTCGATCGCCACTGACGACGCTTCGTTTAAATGCTCTCCAATACCAGGAAACATTTCCTCGAGCGCGACGACTAAACGACGAACGGTCGTCGCTTCAACCTCAACCTGAGCCAGTCCTCCTGTTAGGTCGCGGAGACCAGCCGAGAAATGAACTTGGGCCATCGGAGTTATTAGTCGCGTTGTTCGTTTAACGCTTCAAGAACTTTGACCGGTGACATCGGAAGATCGGTCATTCGCACATCGAGTGCGTCATTGATCGCATTACCCACTGCTGCCATCGGGGGAACGATCCCTACTTCGCCTACGCCTCTCACACCATACGGGTGTGCTGGATTTGGGACTTCAACGATGGCGCAATCGATCATCGGCAAATCCGAAGCTACGGGTATGCGGTAATCAAGGAAGCCTGGGTTTTCCATCACACCGTCGCTGTCATGGATATATTCCTCGCTCAAAGCCCACCCAATTCCTTGAACTACGCCACCTTGCATTTGCCCTTCGACATAGTCGGGGCTTATCGCTCGTCCAGCGTCTTGCGCTGTCAGGTAGCGGACGACTCTGGTCACTCCGGTTTCTGGGTCAACCTCTACGTCGCAGAGTTGAGTTGAGAAACCAGCGCCAACTCCACGTGAGTTCAAAGAAGCGTTGGCAGATATTGGTCCTCCTGTTCGACCAGATTTTGCTGCCAGGTCCTTCATCGAAAGTGGGGGCTGAGCACCTTCAACATGTTGGGCTTGTCCATCAACCCATTCCACTTGGTCAAGCTCAACGTCCCATGTTTTTGCTGCTCGGGCACGGAGGTCTTCGATAATTAGCCGGCAGGCGTCAACTACGGCGGCTCCGGTTGCCAATGTCACTCGGCTACCACCGGTGACATCGTTGAAGCCAACTGTTTCGGTGTCAGCGACTACAGCCTTTATCGATTCGTACGGAATGCCCAACTCTTCAGCGGCCATCAAAGCCATCGATTGGCGGCTTCCACCAATGTCGGGGGACCCCGTCACTACGGTCGCTGTTCCATTTTCGTTGATGTGGACCGTCGCACTCGACATCATGCCGGCGTTAAACCAGAATCCCGCTGCTATCCCGCGACCCTGGTTGGGTCCGAGGTCTGCGGTGTAGTTGGGGTGATCTTTGATCGCTTCTAAGGTTTCAACAAAGCCGATCCGAGGGAACTTAGGTCCGTAGGACGCTTGGGTACCTTCGACGGCTGCGTTTGCTAACCGAATGTCGATTGGGTCCATCCCTATGTCGCGGGCCAGTTCATCAAGCACCGATTCCACCGCGAAAGCTGCCATTGGTGCACCTGGAGCCCGGTATGCGGCAACTCTCGGCTTATTGCACACAACGTCATAGCCTTCGACTACGAAATTCGGGATGTCGTAGCAAGCGATAGCTGTCATGCCTGCGGCACCAACTGGGGAACCTGCGTACGCGCCTGCTTCGTAGGCCATCCATACTTCCGCGGCGGTTATCTTGCCGTCCTTAGCAACTCCCATTTTGACTTTGATCCGGGTTCCTGATGTTGGTCCGGTTGCTCGGAAGACTTCGTCACGGTCCATTACTAATTTGACGGGCCGGCCAGCTCTTTGAGACAGGCGGACTGCAAGTGGTTCGAGGTAAATAACGGTTTTGCCTCCGAACCCACCACCGATTTCGGCGGCTGTGACTTTCAGCATTCCCGGTGATATTCCCAACACCGACGCTGAGTAGGCTCTCATTTGGAAGTGTCCCTGAGATGAGCACCATATGTGGGCTCTCCCGTCACTGTTCGCGTCAGCGACTGCGGCATGAGGCTCTATATATCCCTGGTGAACCGGTTTAGTGGTGAATTCTCGCTCAACAACAGCATCGGCTTCGCCGAACCCTTGGTCAAGGTCACCGCGTTCGTGAAGGATTTTGCTGGCGACGTTTGACGCTTCTTCGGGTGCAGGGTCGACGCCCTTGGTAATCATTCCTTCATGGAGCAACGGAGCGTCGTCAGCCATAGCTTCATCTACGGTCAGTACATGAGGCAAAATTTCGTACGTGACCTCTACTGCTTTTGCGGCAGCTTCGGCTTGTTCGCGGGTGGTGGCTGCTACTGCAGCAACTACATGTCCTTCGTATAGGACTTTCTCCCTGGCGATGGTGTTGTTGGCAACATCAATTTCGCTTGGGTGAGCACCGTTCGCTGCGAGATCAGGGAAGTCACCCCCTGTGATGACTGCCTTCACTCCCACCATCGCTTCCGCAGCAGTGGTGTCTATAGAAATTATGCGGGCGTGCGCGTGGGGTGATCGCACAACTTTGCCAAACAGCATCCCTGGCAACATCAGGTCCGCACCGAATTGCGCTTTCCCTGTGACTTTTTCTAATCCATCAGGCCGGATTGGTCGGGTACCAACCCATTTGTATCCGGGGTTTTCTTCAGTTATGGCCATTACTGATCCCTCATCTCTCGAGCTGCTTCTTGGACAGCACGAATAATTTTGTCATATCCCGTGCACCGGCACAGGTTGCCGGCTAACGCATAGCGAATTTCTGTTTCCGTTGGATCTGGGTTTTTGTCTAGCAAAGCTTTTGCCGCTATCAGAAACCCTGGCGTGCAAATGCCGCACTGCAGAGCAGCTCCCTCTAGGAAGCACTGTTGGAGGGGATGCAACTCGCCGGAGTCGGCAAGTCCTTCAACCGTGAGAATTGTTGACCCGTCAACTTCCGGCGCGAATACAAGACAAGCACATGTGACTTTGTCGTCGACCATGACCGAACAAGCTCCACAATCTCCTGTGCCACAACCTTCTTTGGCTCCAGTTAGACCAACTTCGTCTCTAAGAGCGTTGAGTAGTGAGGTGCTGTCGTCAGTTAAAAATTCTGTTTCGTCACCGTTGACAACGGTAGTTACGTGAGTTCGTGCCATTAGTTCGTTCCGTTTCTCTGCTGGGCTCTTTCAATTGCTATAAGCACCGCTCGTTTCGCTAATACTCCTGCTACCTGCTTCCGGTATGCGACGGTGCCACGCTTGTCATCAATTGGGTCACATGCTTCACTCGCAGCGTCCGCTACAGCAGAGAGAGTTTCGTCATCGGCGGTGTTGCCAACCAACGCAGCTTCTGCGTCGGGGACTCTAACGACTGTCGGGGCGACCGCTGCTAAAGCTAGGGCTGCGTGTTCGATGCTTCCGTCTTCTGCGAGTGTGATCCGCGCTCCAGCTCCTACGACAGCGATGTCCATTTCGGTTCGTGGGATCATCCGCAGATAGGCATCACTGGTCCGTGCTGGGATTCTGTCAATTTCAAACTCGACAATGAATTCGTCTGCGTCGAGTGACGTTTGACCTGGCCCAGTCACAACTTCGGCTACATCAAGGACTCGAGTTCCGTTTGGGCCAGCAACTACGGCTCGAGCTCCGTTGACCACCATTGCTGGCACGGAGTCAGCTGCCGGTGAAGCGTTGCATAGGTTGCCCCCCAAGCTGGATCTATTTTGTATCTGGTCAGAGCCGATTAAGCCTGCTGCTTCAGCTAGGCCTGGGAACTCCTCGCTGAAGGCTGGGTCCTCGGTGAGATTCGCCGTTGGTGTCGCGGCCCCTACCGTCCATTTGTCTCCGTCGTTAGCCACTGATACGAGTTCTTCTATCTTCTTTAGATCGACCAGTACTTCAGGAGCTGGACGCCCCGCCCGGAGTTGGGGGACAACGTCTGTTGCCCCTGCAAACACCTGCGCTGACGGTGAGCTTGACAGCAACGACGTTGCTTCCTCAACCGAAGATGGTGCTACGTATTTCACTTATTCCCCTTAGTTTGGCGGTTCACAAACATCCGCCATCGTGATGCAGTGCATCGAAAAGTAGTCGCTCATTGCTCCATTGTCCTCTCCAACAAGCTTCGAGATAGTTTAGGGCCATGCCGTCGGCTGATAACCAACCAGAACCACTCAGTTCTTACAACTTATTTAGTGCTGATCCGGTGCTCCCAGAAGCGGTCCGCCGCGAGGGAGGAGACTTGGATGTTTTGGAGAGTTTCGGCGCCCAGGTCGGTAATGAGGAAACACGAGAGTGGGGACGTTTAGCGAACAAGAACGTTCCGATTCTTCACACCCATGATGCTTCCGGCAACAGAATCGATGAGATCGAATACCATCCTGCGTATCACTCCCTTCTGAATCTTGCCGTCGAAAGCGGGATTCACTGCATGCGCTACGAAAAGCCTGCGGGTGACGGGGCATACGTGACCCGCAACGCCCTCATGGGCTTAATAACTCAAATCGAAATGGGTCATGGCTGCCCCACCTCAATGACCTCCGGTGCACTTATGGCGTTGCGGCATCAACCTGAACTGGCAGAAATTTGGGAACCGCTGACAATCAGCAGAAATTATGACCAGCAGCTCAAAGCTCCGACGACGAAGTCGGGGGTCCTTTTGGGTATGGGTATGACAGAGAGACAAGGCGGTTCCGACGTTAGGGCGAACACAAGTACCGCAACTCCTTCGGCTGGGGGCGGTCCGGGAAGTGAGTACCGGCTTGAGGGCCATAAATGGTTCACCTCAGCGCCTATGTGCGATGCCTTTTTGGTGTTGGCTTATGCACCTAAAGGGATGTCTTGTTTCTTGGTCCCCCGGGTGTTGCCTGACGGGACCCGAAATTCGCTTCGCTTTATGCGCCTTAAAGAGAAGCTGGGGAATCGTTCCAACGCATCCGCTGAATTGGAATTCGACAGCACGGCGGCCTGGATGGTGGGTGAGGAAGGGCGAGGTATTCCAACAATTATCGAGATGGTTCATGCCACCCGGTTAGATGTCGCGAATTGGGGTGTTTCTTTGATGCGTCAAGCGGTGAGCCAAGCAGGTTGGCATGTGGCTAACCGCGAAGCGTTCGGTGCGACTTTGATTGACAAGCCATTGATGCAAAACGTATTGGCCGACTTGGAAATTGAGGTTGAAGCAGCAACGCTGATGATCACCCGGCTTTCAGGAGCACATGAACGCATGGAAGTCGATGAAAGGGAACAAGCTTTTGCTCGCTTAGCGACGCCCGTTGCCAAGTATTGGTTAACCAAACAATCAAACCCTGTCGTCAGGGAGGCGCTGGAGTGTGTTGGCGGCAACGGGTACGTAGAGGATTCGATGATGCCTCGTTTGTATCGTGAGGCACCTTTGAACGCCATATGGGAGGGTGCCGGAAATGTGATCGCTCTCGACATCGGGAGGGCCGCTTCTAGGAACCCCGAGAGTGTCGAAATTTTTCTTGATGAGTTGGAACAGTCTCGGGGTCGAGATGCAGGCATCGATGAACATCTGGATGCTCTTCGAGCCGAGTTCGCGAACCCGTTATCTGAAGCAGAGGCACGTCGACTCGTAGAAAAACTTGCGGTCACTTGGGCCGCGACTCTGATGATTGAGCATGGCCACCCTTCAGTAAGTGAGGCCTACTTGATGTCACGGGTGGGTGGCGACCACGGGTCATTATTTGGCACCCTGCCAACCTCTTGTGATCTTGACGAGATTTCGAGACGGGCAGTCCCGGCTTAAGAGCGTCTTTGATGTTTAGCCTGTAAATGCTGGCCCATCAGCGCGGTCAACTGTGGTGAACTCTTCCACTTTCTTACGAGACAGTTTGGTGAGTTGTTTCTTGGGCTTTCCTATGGTCAGCAGCGCCGCCACAGCAATGTTGGGTTCAAGACCAAGCAACTCTTGCGCTTTCGATTCCTGAGCCGCGATAAGTGTGGTGAGTGTCCCCCCAAATCCTTCGTTGCGAGCACCAAGCAGAATGTTCCATGCCATGGGGTATATCGAGCCTCCACTGATAATGCCGACTCGGTCGAGGTCTTTGTCCAGAGATGCCACAACGCTCAGATCAACGGCAATGACCAGCACGGTAGGTGTGCGTGAAAGGTCTTCGAACATGGGGATCACAGCAGGAATGGATTCGTCATTCCAGACTTTGTCAACGTCAATGCCTGTTGGTTGAACACTTTGCCAAGGGCTTTCTCCACTTCGTCGTTGTTCGCCGTACACCCTCAACTGCGGCAGGCATAGCTGACCGAGAGTTG
>JAYZKK010000028.1:0-3806 GCA_036163555.1 Actinomycetota bacterium | reverse complement strand
CTCGACTTCACCGATGTCGCAGCAGTGTTCTTTTACTTACCGAAAGCCACCCCCAGTGAAGCAGTTATTAACACTCGAGGATGGGGCCATCTCAAGCTAGATGGCGCTCACAATACCGATGAAGGCTCCGTGATATTTGCTCACGGTGCCCCTTCCACAGAAGGCACTCGGTTGAATCATGCTTGGCTGTTGGCACACGAGATAGGGCACACATTGGGTCCACTGGATCTTTATGTTTTTCCTGCGACGGGAGACAACTTAGAGAGCCTGCCGATGGGGGAGTGGGCAGTGATGTCCAGTTACCACGGCCCGGCGAAGTCCATGACCGCGTGGAATCGATGGCTCATCGGCTGGCTCGAACCTGAATCGATTTACTGTCGAACGGCCGCCTCAATCAGCTCAGTCGAATTCACGCTCAGACCGTTGGTTCAAACAGGAGAGGGCTACAGAAGCGCCATTATTCGTATCAATGACCACAGTGCCGTGGTCGTCGAGTCCCGGCGCGGTCTTGGAGTGGATTGGAGACTAGGAGACCAGGCCGGAATCCTCGTTTACACCGTTGATACGGCGATTGGTCAACATCAGGGACCGCTGCAACTTGCAGTGCCAGATGATCGCTCCTTAGCGCGTACTGGCGGACAAACTTGGCCTGACGTGCTTCTTCGCATCGGCGACCATGTCACCGTGGAAGGCCTCACTGTCGAACTGGTCCGGTCGGGTGAACATGACCACATTCGTATTAGCAGGTGATCAGCGCTCCATTGGTTTTTCAGGGAGCAAGGAATTTTCTTGTGGGTTAGCGGGCGAGTGCTGTAGCGCCCAGATCTCAACACAGACGAGGAGGATTTCCATGATCGCTCGCCCCGATACGGAGCAACAACCGCACTTCAGGACCGCTTCCGGGGTGATTACCGCCCCATTTGGGTAAAGGTAAGCAACAATTGAGGAATGCGACTCACAGTTTCGATTTTTGCTGCTGTTGTTTTGGTTTCTGGATGTGGCGGAACCGCTCCTCAGACTGATGTTGCTGGTCCTAGTGAAGAAACCGCCGCTGACGAAGAGTATGAAGATCAAGAATCCGGTCCTGTTGAAACCGATTCTGGGGGTTCCTCGTCAAAGTCGACGTCGCTGGCATCGACTTTCTGGAATGACCCCAACGACGGGCAATGGGAAGAAGCCCCGTTCCCAGACTGTGACGGCGAATTCGGTTTCCAAAACCCGATTGTCGAATTTGACGAAGCCATTTCCCTGCATTTTTCACCAGGCTGGCACATTGCCCCTCACGACCACATGCTCTATTGGTTAACTGGACGACTCTCGGACGAGGATTCGGGCTGGGCGCAAGGTGTCCAAGTATCTCGAAGAGTGGACATTTTTGCCCCAACAGACATTTATTACATGAGCCTGATGCGGTGGATTTGGCCGGCGGACGACGGCGGAACTTACCCTGAGTGGAGTGCCTACTTCACAACCTGCGGCGGCCACCGACTCGTCTTCCACCACGTTGATGACCCTTCAACTCAAATCATCCAACTCTTAGAAGGCGTGAAGCCAGACTGTGCGAATTCGACAGCGGAAGCGCTGGCATCTGATGAACATGAAGCTTGTCGTTGGCAGCTTCAGGCTTTGATCCCGGCAGGAGAAAAGTTGTTGAAGAGTAGTGGTTACTCTGCTGGCTTTGACTTTGGCTTGACACTGATGGGTCTGACTTCTGAAGAACTGCAGACTCAACCTGGATATGGCTTTGCTTTGAACCCCTGGCAACCCACCTCTGGTAACGCCGTGTGCCCTCTTCACTATTTCCCTGAGCCGCACCGCAGTGAATATCTTGAGACACTTGACTCGGAGTGCGGCCTGTTCAATCAGGATGTTCCGGGAACAGCCATGGGATTTTGGCTCTCGCGACCAACGCCAACCGAAGTGCCTCCCGTAAATGACAGAGTGGTCGACGAAAACACAACTATGTGGTTATTCAAGCTGGATGAAACCGAGGTTCATAGGCTTACCGTTGGCAGTTTCTTAGCCGGACTCCCAAGAGGGCAATACAGATTTGAGATTCGTGGAGAAGGCATCGTTAACCGCGCTTGGAACAAGGTGGTTCCAGATCTTGTCTACTGCTCCACCTTGTACCGACAGATCAATTTTTCTCAATTTGAGGAAGTGCCGACCGCCGATTTCCTAGTTGCTGTTTCAGCGGATGGGTTAAGTCTTGTCATCGAAGCTCAGCAACCGGATGGGTGTGTCGCAGAGAGCTACAGCTTTAGTGAAAGGGCCATGACGCTTTACCGCTAAACGAAGGGGATCCGGCTGGTAGTTCGCGACGAGACGAAATTTGTCAAATATGGAGTAACGAGACCCAGAGCACCCACGTACAAACCCACTAGTCAATCGAAGGTCAATGGTTTCTAGGCCTCCGTTAAGCTCCTCACCAAACAAGGAAGGGGAACATGATGGTTGATCAGCTACCAGAGGAACTTCGAGCTCTCAAAACGCAGCTGAAGACATTTATTAATGAGGTCGTGATTCCCAGCGAGCCAGAGCTGATGACTGAAGATGCCAATTCTGAGCGAGTCGCCGCGGAGCTGAAAACTAAAGCCAAAGAAGCAGGATTGTGGGCTCTCGGACATCCATCTGAGATAGGTGGCGGTGGACTTCCGTTTATGGATTTCGTCTACTTGAACGAGGTTATCGGGAGGTCTCATTGGGGTCAGTGGGCGGTCGGCAGCCTGTCTATGCAAGATTCGATCATGCTTCATCTGTACGCCAGCGACGAGCAACGAGAGCGTTTCTTGAAACCGCTGGTTGCCGGCGAAATTTATCCATCGGTCGGTCTAACCGAGCCTGAGGTGGCGGGATCAGACCCCACACAAATGCAAGCCACTGCAGTTTTAGATGGTGACGAGTGGGTCATTAGCGGACACAAGTGGTTTACGTCGGGAGCGAATCGCGCTGCGTTCACGACAGTGTTCGCTATCACCGAACCTGATGCAGAAAAGCACAACAAATTCAGTTCCATCATCGTTCCCACCGACACTGATGGTTACGAGATTGTTCGAGTTGTACCAACCATGGGACATACAGGCGGCAATCATTGTGAGGTCAACTACAACGAGGTTCGGGTGCCCTATGAAAATCTCCTCGGTGGGCGGGGCCAGGGGTTTCATATTGCTCAGAAGCGACTTGGGCCTGGTCGAATCTTTCATTCGATGCGCTGGTTGGGACAAGCGCAACGCGCATTTGAGTTGATGTGTGAGCGAGCGAAAACGCGATACGCCCATGGCAGTTACCTCGCGGAAAAAGGTGATATTCAAGCGATGATTGCCGAATCAGCGGCAGAAATTCAGGCAGCTCGGATGATGACTCTCGACGCGGCGCGCGCCATTGATTCTGGGAGCGAAGCCCGCACTGAAATCAGTCTGATCAAATTCTGGGGAGCACGGATGCTCCATAACGTTGTTGACCGCGCTATCCAGGTCCACGGCGCGTTGGGGGTTACCGCCGACACGCCTTTGGAGTTCATGTACCGAGAAGCTCGCTATGCCCGACTGTATGACGGGCCCGACGAAGTACATCGGATGGTGGTGGCGCGAAGGTTGGTACGTGACCCTTATGACGGTGTCCCTTGGGCGTAATGAAAATAGAACCCCTCGGTGCCGAGGGACTGCGGGTGATCATCTAGTTCGTATTCACAAACGAGTCCTGTAGCGCCCACCAACCCTAAGACGATCAAAGTTCAGCGAGAAAATTCCTGATTGCCTCATTGACTATTTCAGGATGAGTCATGTTCGGCGCATGAGCGGCCCCTG
>JAYZKK010000027.1:0-30867 GCA_036163555.1 Actinomycetota bacterium | reverse complement strand
CGCTCGAAGTGGCAGGACTAATTAGAAAGCTGTCCAATCCAAGTTCTGTGCAAAGTTCTATCCCCCAGGGCACTCGAGTGATGAAGGCGTCGGCTCCTTCATCTACCGGTCGACCCAAAAAATTTGTTGTCCTGATTTTGCCACCGAAATGTGATGATGCTTCTAAGAGAACAGCGTTCACTCCAGGTTGTTTCCGAACTCGACGGAACGCGGTCAAGCCTGCTATCCCGCCTCCGATAACAACTATTTGTCTAGTCATGACGCTGACGGCTCGATTTGCAAGCCTTCGGCGTGGATCAACTCAACCAAGTTTTCCAGGATCACGGGGTCAGTCTCAGGCAATACCCCATGCCCCAAATTAAAGATGTGGCCAGGTTGACCATTAGCTGCCCTAAGCACCTCGCGGGCTTGTCTCTCAACTACGGGCCACTCAGCCAAACAGACAGCAGGGTCGAGATTTCCCTGTACCGCAGTATCTGGGCCAACTCTGCGCCGTACTTCGTCTAACGGCACCCGCCAGTCAGCACCTACAACATCGGCACCGGCATCGCTCATCAACGACAACAATTCTCCCGTCCCAACACCGAAATGAGCCCGAGGGACTTCAAGGTCTTCGAGTTCGCTAAAAACTCGTTGGCTATGAGGAAACACATAATGGTTGTAATCATCGGCTGACAGGGCACCAGCCCAAGAGTCAAATAATTGAACGGCACTGGCCCCCGCAAGGACCTGCGACCGCATGCTCGCGATAGCAATATCGGAAAGACGTTCCATCAGGTCATGCCAAACAGTGGGCTCTGAGTACATCAGTGACTTTGTACGAGCATGTGTCCGAGATGGCTGTCCTTCAATTAAGTAGCTAGCGATCGTGAAAGGCGCCCCTGCAAAACCAATGAGCGGAACTTCTAATTCTTCAGTCAATATTTTGACGGTCTCCAGGACGTATGACGTATCAACTTCTGGTTCAAGGACACGAAGACGCTTCAAATCGGTCTTATCTCTGAAGGGTTGGTCAACTGTAGGACCGATGCCGGGAACGACGTCAACGTTGAAGCCGATCGCGTTAACGGGAACCACGATGTCAGAAAATAAGATCGCTGCGTCCACTCCGTAACGGCGCACCGGTTGAAGAGTGATCTCCGCAGCGAGCGAAGGATCTGCAATTGTTTCCAAGATGCTGCCCGTGCCACGAATGTTTCGATACTCAGGCAGAGAACGACCGGCTTGTCGCTGAAACCAAACCGGTACCTGTTCAACCTGTTGACGCCTACAGGCGCGCAGATATGAGCTGTCGAAGAGAGCGTGGCTCGGATGATCGTTCGGGATCGACATTTCAACTCAGACGCTACCGGCCCTGTAAGCCCACTGGCCCCTGGTTTAGTAGTCGCTCAGTGCAACTTTTCGGAAACAAGTGTGATTCTGAAATATCTCGGCGATGAGCGGTAAGCTGGTTCGTTCTCTAAACCGGTGATTTACGAGTGACACATCCCGAAATCGCAGCCGAACAGGCACACATCGATCGTGCACACTTGCTCTTGGACCAAGCGCGTGAACGGGCACGAAAATTACGCGGAATGGTCGAAGTGGGGCGCGGGGGAACCACTCAGGCACGATACGAACGAGATGTGATCGAAGGAAGTGTCCAGAATCGACTTGGGCAGTTGCAACTGGGGTCGGCCTCACTGATTTTCGGCAGAATAGATCTAGATAGTGAAGATCGGTTTCACATCGGAAGACTTGCGGTAGCAGACGAAAGACAAGAACCAGTCGTCGTTGACTGGCGGGCGCCGATAGCTGAACCCTTCTATCGAGCTACGGGTCGCGATCCCATGGGCCTCATTCGTCGACGTCACTTTGTAAGCCGGGGACGTGAGCTACTGGATATTGAAGATGAGTTATTTGACCTTGATCAACTCGACGAAGGATTTCAAGGTCACGGAGCTCTTCTGGCAGCACTCGACCAGAATCGCGACGGACAGCTACGAGATATCGTCGCCACAATTCAAGGGGAACAGGATGAAATCATCCGTGACTCACTGAAGGGGATGCTAATTGTCCAAGGCGGCCCAGGAACCGGCAAAACAGTTGTAGCTCTCCACAGGGCTGCATATCTGCTGTACACACACCGGTTCCCGCTTGAAGGTCAAGGGGTGTTGGTGGTTGGTCCCAACCGGCTTTTCTTGCGATACATCGAACAGGTCCTACCAAGCCTTGGTGAAGCCGGTGTCTATCTCACCGTCTTGGCGGATCTACTCGTAGATCTCTTCGATGATGTTCGAGTGACGCTACCCGATCACTCAAGCTCAGCAGCGGTAAAAGGAAACGAGCGTATGGTCTCGGTCATCGCCCATGCGATCAAAGATCGTGAACGTGCCCTCCGTGAAGATCTCATTGTCGGGTTTGGCCTCACACGGCTCCGCATCACGGTTACCCAGAGCAGAAAAATTGTGCGTGAAGCTCGACGGCGTTACAGGAGACATAACGCGGCACGCGCGTATGTAGAGAAAGAATTCTTTGCGGCCCTTGCAGGATCGCACCACTCTGAGCCCGATCCCGAAAACGTTCAATATCGGTTGCGCAGAGATCCGAGGGTTTTGGAAGCCCTCGAATGGATATGGCCAGTATTGACCCCAGCGCAACTTTTGAGAGATCTATTTGGTTCGGAAGCGCTATTGGGATCTGCTGCAGGGGACGACTTAGTTGACGAAGAATGGGTGACGTTGTATCGGCCTCGAGGTGAATCTCTCGCTGATTACCGATGGAGTGACGCAGATGTGCCGCTACTCGATGAGGCGTATGCAGGGCTTGGTCCCCGGCTGGACCGAGATCGAAAAGCGCGGGATCCGGAACTTCGTACCTTCGGTCACATAGTCGTCGACGAAACACAAGACCACACCCCGATGGCGTTACGAATGATTTCTCGCCGGTCACTTAACGGGTCCATGACGTTGGTTGGGGATATCGCTCAGGCCACCGCGCCGGGTGCGGCGGCAAACTGGGATGAAGTGCTCAACTATTTGCCTTCTCTCACTAAAGAACCGCGTGTCCGGGAGCTCACCCTCAGTTACCGGATCCCTGCCCCCAATTTGGAGTTGGCGAACAAAGTTCTCGCGGTAGCAGCCCCAGATCTGGCTGCGCCAAAGGCTGTTCGTTCAGTGGGAAGCCCGCCGCGCATAATTCAAGTTGGCAGCGGTACGGATAGTGCTACTCACGAGTTAGTAGAAAAATCTGTGTCATTAGTTCAAGAAGAGTCGGAAGCCCTTGGAGGCGGCTCAGTTGCAGTTATCGCACCGCAGAGTTTGATTGACCAAGTTGATGCTGCTCTCGAAGCCAGGGGCATCGATTACGGAAGAGCAACTACCGCCAGCAGAAACGTCAGCGGACCTTTGCATCCCAAGATTGCCCTAGTGCCGGTTCAATTGGTCAAAGGGCTTGAGTTAGATGGCACCGTCGTTATCGAACCAGCAGTGATTTTGGACGAAGAACCACAAGGTTTGCGGGCACTTTTTGTTGCTCTTACCAGGTCAACCAAGCGTTTGGCCGTTATTCATGCCCGTCCGCTGCCTGACGTGTTGCGAGACTAAAGCCCCAACGAACGTGGTTTGAAAGTTTTCGTGACAATCGGTTGTTCTATTAGGCATATCCGAGGATTCGATCAACTGAAATTTCGATGACAGTGCGATCTTCGCGGTCCTGGGGGATGCGGTAGCGGTTGGCATAACGTTCAGTCCCTTCCCTGCACCGCGCCTCTTCAGAAGTGACAACGGCGGTTCCTTCGAGACTTAGCCAACGCCCCCCGTCGATTTGACAGACAACAGCGCGACTATGAGGCGTTTGCTCCAAGATTCTGCTTTTCATTGACCCGGCCCATGTGATCACCCGGACTAACTGGTTGCCCTGATCCCAAGTGAATCCGACAGCAGTTACGTGAGGGCTGCCGTCCGACCGCAGAAGGGTCAATGAAGCAAGGTGACGCTCGTCCAAGAAAGATCGGACTTCTTCGCTGAGGTTTAAGGGGTTCAGAGACATCAGGAGTGAGCGATCGCGTCGAGGACGTTAAGTCGTGCCGCTCGTCGGGCGGGGAGAATTGCAGCTAGGACACCGGCAACAATGCACATGATGAGAATGACGACAAAATTGCCAACCGGAATGCCGAAATCTGTGATGAATGAGTCGGGCATTGCTTGAACGGCGATAAAGCCGAGCAAAGTTCCGACAAATATTCCCAGTACCCCACCGAACACGGCGATGATTACCGCTTCCCATCTGATCATTCGCCTTGTTTGTCGCCGAGTCATGCCCACCGCTCTGAGAAGACCAATTTCTCGTGTTCTTTCGAACACTGACAGCATCAAAGTGTTGACGATGCCCAAGACGGCGATAACTACGGCGAATCCAACGAGTGCGTTGACGGTCATCAGTAGGGTGTCGATTCGACCTTCAATTGTCTCTTGGTATTCGGTTCGGTCTTGGAGAATCGCTTCCGGGTAGTCAATGGCAACAGCATCGAGTTGCGATCGGATGCTTTGTACCTCAACTCCCTTTTCGAGTTCTATTGCAGCGAAAAGATCTGACTGCCGCGCTGGGTCAAAACCGCTTTCGTAGGTGCTCATATCAATCACCCAGTTTCCGAGAATCGAACCGTCGTCGAAGATTCCAACAACCCTCAAATCTTTCGCACCAGCTACAGGGAATGTTGCCGACACCACATCACCTACCGCCAAAGCGAGATCTTTGGCAGGATCCTCATGGACTAGGACACCATCGTTGGACAAACCTGAATAGCTGCCTTCAATCAAGGAGATGTCTAGTACACGACCCAGGCCTTCTTCTTGCGTACCGATCACATCTTTGGATGCACCAGCCACGCTCATTTGAGCGGTGCCGGGTCCTCCGCGAAAGCCGACAGCTATCGCCACGCCGTCAATCTCCTTGATTTCTTCAACTAGTTGGGGGCTGAAGCCCCATGAGCTGCGTCCGTCCGTATCGATGAAGAAATCTGCTCCCAACGATGAGTCGAGGATCGATGAAAAAGTTTTTTTGAAACTGGTACCTACCACTAACACCATGCCAACTAATGCGAGACCTACCATCAGAGCTGAGGCGGTTGACGCGGTTCTGCGAGGATTTCTGCTGGCGTTCTCACGAGCCAAGTTGCCGGAGGCGCGAGCGAAGCGCCTCATTGGCCAACCCAACAGACGAGCTGCCGGTCTAGCTATCAATGTGCTTAAGAGAGAGATCGAAACAAAGAGCAATAATGCTCCCGCGGCAAGTAAGGCCAACTGTTTTGAAGCGCCAGCGTTGGTTGTTGTTCCGAAGGTCGTAGCCAAGAGACCACCAACTCCGAAAAGGAGACCGACGATGGTGCGGCGCCGGTTGCTTCCTGACCACAGACTTAGGTCATCTCTCAAAGCAGCGATGGGAGGGATTCTCGAAGCTTTTCTGGCTGGCGAAATAGCAGCCAGTAAAGTCACGCCTATGCCCACGATCGCTGCCGCGATCCAGGTTCGTGCCGCGATGACCAAGGGCCCGTCAGGGAGGCCGGATCCATCGCCTACTTGAGCTATAAGTGCTTTGATACTCCAAGCGATTCCCATACCAGCGAAGACGCCAACCAGAGAAGCAACAACGCCTATAAGTAGAGCTTCAATGAGAACCGACGAACGTATTTGACGACCCGTAGCACCTACTGCGCGAAGTAACCCAAGCTCCCGGATACGTTGCCCCAGAACGATCGCGAAAGTGTTGTTGATAATGAAGGCACTGACAATGAGCGCAACCGCTGCAAAAACCAAGAGAGCATTCTGAAAAATGGTTATGAATATGTCGAATTGATCACTGAATTCGTTTGCTACGACCTCACTAGTGACTGCCTCAAAACCGCTCGGAAGCTCATTGGTCAACTTATCTGCAAGTTGTTGTTCGTCTATTCCAGGCTGAGCGGCAACTGTTGCAGCTAAAAAGGAATCTGGGTAGTTGAAGAGTCTTTGGGCGGTCGCGGTGTCTATCAATACGAAAACGGCGCCCCCACCGTTGTCTAGGCCCCAGCGGGTTATGCCAGTAACCCGAAAATCCTCTGCAGGTTGCAAGGAGCGGATAGTGACCGTGTCACCGATAGCGATGTCATATTTTTCGGCCGTATCGACGTCGACCATAACTTCACCAGTGCCCGGTGCTCTCCCTTCGATAGTTTGAAAGCCGCTTAACTCCTCGGTTTCTTCTTCAAAGTTGAAGGCCAGAGTAGGAGCTCCACCGAGTGGCTTAATCAGAGTGTCGCCAACTGAGATTCTGGGGAACCCTTGGATAACTCCTAAAGCGCCGTACACGTCTTCGGTTGAGTTGATTTGATCAACAACTGATTGGGGAACTGTCGGCCGACTAAATGGATCCCCTTCGATTGTTTCGACTCCTCGAACCTGAAGCCAGTCGGGGCCAGCAATTTCGATAGCGATCTTGTCGAATACAGCCCGGAGGCTGTCGGCGAGAATAAACGAACCTGAAACGAATGAGACACCCAACACAACCGCGAAAGTGGTTAAAGCCAGCCTTATCTTCCTGGCCAATAACGAATTCAGGGTGAGTTTGAACACGTCAGTCGCCCAGACGCCTCATGGTGTCAAATATTAAATCCACAGAAGGTGAGGTCAGCTCTTCAACTGTCCTCCCATCGGCTAGAAATACAACCCGATCGGCGTGAGCAGCTGCTGATGGATCATGCGTAACCATCACAATTGTTTGACTCAAATCGCGAACAGCGTTCTGCATGAAGCCCAGAATCTCACCACCTGTTTTGCTATCAAGGTTGCCTGTGGGTTCGTCAGCGAAGATGATCTCAGGCTGCCCTGCTAAAGCTCGCGCAACGGCGACCCGCTGTTGTTGTCCACCGGATAGTTCGTTGGGGCGGTGACTAAGTCGATCAGCCAGCCCTACAGCATCGATGACCCGCTCGAGCCAAGACTCTTGCGGCGGTGCAGCACCCAGTTTTTGTGGCAACACGATGTTTTCATGAGCCGAAAGTGTTGGAACCAAATTGAAGGCCTGAAAAACGAAGCCAATGCGGTCTCTTCGTAACAACGTAAGAGCGCGCTCGGACAATTCGCTAATGTCCGTATCCCCAAGGAAGACCTTCCCTGAACTAAGCGTGTCAAGGCCAGCGAGACAGTGCATCAAAGTAGATTTGCCTGAACCAGATGGCCCCATGATCGCAGTGAATTCCCCTGCAGCGAGATCAACAGACAATCCATCGAGTGCGCGAACCGCGGTCTCACCCGAACCATACATTTTCGATGCATCAACGGCTCGAGCCGCGAGCGAAGTGGTGGTAGCCATGCGAGCACCCTATTGGGTCAATATCTCCAACTCCGAGTCCGTAACGGACATTCTTTTAGAATTCTTAGAGTGCCTTCGCTGCTGCGGTCTCCTAACAGTTCGAAAACCTTGCTGTTTCGGCAACGTGGGTTCCTCCGATGAACTCTCGGTTGAACTCGCCCCTGGCGAGTGAGAGGGCTAGGGTCAACCTTCATGGCGGAGCGCGTACTCGTGACGAAATTGGGACTTGACGGTCATGATCGAGGGGTCAAAATTGTGGCGCGGATCCTACGTGATGCTGGATACGAAGTCATATACACCGGTTTGTTTCAAACCCCCGAAACCGTTGTTGCCGCGGCAATCGACGAGGATGTTTCCGCGATAGGGGTTTCGATGTTGTCCGGTGCTCATGAAGCCTTGCTTCCAATGGTCACACAAGCTTTAAAGGAAGCTGGTGCGGATATACCGGTCATCCTTGGAGGAATCGTTCCAGAAGGTGACTTCCAGTCCATGTATGACGCTGGGATCGCACGAGTTTTAACCCCAGGGGCGACAGCTGAGGAAGTTGTCGAAGCTGTTAGTAGCGCGATTGAGGAATCCCGGGTCGTCTGATCTCCTGACACAACCGGGTGGTGCTCTTGTACCCTTGTCAACGTGATTATTGAACGATTTGGGGTTGTCGGCTGCGGCCTAATGGGGTCCGGTATTGCCGAGGTAGCTGCGCGAAGCGGTTGCGATGTGAAGATTGTCGAAGCTAACGATGGCGCGCTTCAGGCAGGAATGGAGCGGATGGAAAAAAGTCTCGACCGCGCCGTCAGAGCCGAAAAAATGACCGAGGATGACCGCGCCCAGGTAATGGGAAATATTTCTTTTTCCACAAAACTCCCGAGTCTCGCTGATCGTCAATTTGTTGTTGAGGCGGTTATTGAACAAGAAGAGGCGAAAATTGAAGTGTTCCGCAGGCTGAACGATGTGGTCGACGACCCTGAAGCAATTCTGGCCAGTAACACGTCGTCTATCCCGATCATGAAGCTTGCGATGGCTACCAACCGGCCTCAACAAGTGATTGGCGTTCATTTCTTTAACCCCGTTCCGGTCATGGGCTTGGTCGAGATCATTTCGTCTCTCTTAACAGGCGATAAAACAGCAGCGCTCTGTCAAGAATTTGTGTCCGATCAACTTGGTAAGAGGGTCGTGAGCAGCCAAGACCGGGCAGGGTTCGTCGTGAACGCACTTCTCATTCCATACATCCTCTCCGCTATTCGGATGATGGAATCAGGGTTTGCAAGCGCCGAAGATATTGATGCGGGCATGGTCTTGGGGTGTAACCACCCGATGGGCCCTCTGGCCCTTTGCGATCTCATTGGTTTAGATACCACAATGGCAGTTGCCGAATCTCTATATGAAGAGTTCAAAGAACAGCTGTATGCGCCACCCCCGCTGCTGAGTCGCATGTGTGATGCGGGGTTGCTTGGCCGCAAAAACGGCCGAGGATTTTATCGATACAACTAAGGTTGTCTCGACATGTTCCCCGAACATGTCGAGAAGCGAACAACATGCATGATGCGGTGACAGAAGGAATTGACGTTAAGAAAGTGGCGTCATGGTTCTCCAAAAACGTTCCTGGAGTCAACCCACCGCTCGAATATCAGCTCATTGCCGGAGGTCATTCGAATCTCACATACAGGGTCGAAGACCAAGACAAGAATATTTATGTGCTCCGTCGACCACCTTTGGGTCACGTCTTGGCAACAGCACACGACATGGCGAGAGAGCACCGCATTATCAGCGCTGTAGGTGACACTGGCGTCCCTGTGCCTCCAACATTGGGAGTATGTGAAGACGATGAGGTAAACGGAGCCCCTTTCTATGTAATGGAATATGTCGATGGTGAGGTTCTGCACAGCGATATCGAATCAACTCTTGTTTCGCTGCCAGAACGCATGGACCTGAGCCGTCAAGTAGTCGAAGTCTTAGCAGAGCTACACGCAATCCAACCCGAGGACATTGGGTTAGGCGACCTAGCGAAAAGAGAGGATTATCTAGGACGACAATTGCGTCGATGGAGTCGCCAATGGGAGCAATCAAAGACTCGCGAATTAGATGCGATGGAGGAAGTCCAGGATCTTTTGGAGCGCCGGAAACCGAAACAGATCGGCGCCACCATCGTTCACGGCGACTATCGGCTCGGAAACATGTTGACCAGATCGGGACGCATCAGGGCGGTGCTCGACTGGGAGTTATGCACCTTGGGTGACCCACTAGCCGATGTTGGATATTTGCTGAACAACTGGGTGGAGCCGGACGAAGCTCCGGCAGGTTCTAGTGCTCCGACGCTCGCAGGAGGATTCGCTTCTCGAGAGGAACTCACGAGTTGGTATGAAAAGGCCTCCGGACGAGACGTGTCGGGGGTTAGTTATTACCGAGCGTTCTCTTATTGGCGTTTGGCGGCCATTGTTGAAGGCGTCCTGAACAGGTATCTAAAGGGCGTGATGGGTGATCAAGAAGACGTGGACATCTCGGTTTTCAAAGAACAAGTAGAGATGCTTTCTGCTAGCGCGTTAGAGCTACTAATCGACTGATATTCACGAACAACGCGGCGAGCTAGTTCCGGTAACTCTCAGGTAACGCCTGACGCAAACGAAACCCAAAGCACCGATATCCTCAACCCTGTGGATCACCAAAACACACCTAGGGCTAGCCGATTTTTTGCTGGAGCTGTCATAGGGGCTGTTGTCGGTGGTTTGGTAGCAGGCCTCATTGTGGTGAGTCTCGGCGATCCGCAGAGAATATACGTAACCGAAAAAATTGACACCGCCCAAGAAATCGGACGAGCAGTCGCAGACGTCTTAGATAACCAAGCTCCAGCGACGACAGTCGCGTTGGACGCGGAAGTGGTGTCAGACCAAGCCACGACCCCGGAGGTCGAAAAGACGGACGCAGGCCGGCTAGACGTCAAGGCGGTTTTAGCTGCTGTGGCACCCACCGTGGTTCAAATAGAAGTCTCATCGGAGGATGGAATTTTCGGAGGAGGCCAAGGCACAGGATTCATCATTAGTTCCGACGGCCAAGTTGTCACCAACGCCCACGTTGTCGAAGACGCTGCCAGTATTAACGTCATGCTTTCTGACGGGACTGTCAGAATTGCTGAACTGGTGCAACAAGACCCAACTCGAGACCTTGCGGTTTTAAAAATAGACGGGGAAAACCTTCCAGCGGCAAGGCTTGGAAGCTCAGCTGAAGTTGAAGTTGGAGATGAGGTACTTGCCATTGGAAATGCTTTAGGGCTAGGGGATACACCATCAGTGACCACAGGAATCGTCTCGGCTTTGGAGAGAGAGCTACAACTCTCTGGCAACCGTTTGACGCGACTCATACAGACCGATGCTGCTATCAACCCGGGCAACTCGGGTGGCCCATTAGTCAACGCCAAGGGTGAGGTCATTGGGGTAAACACGGCGATCGCAGGTAACGCCGAAGGAATCGGATTCGCCATATCGATAGATCACGCCCGACCAGTCATCGAAACCCTACAAACAGGCGAAGTACCCAAGCGGCCGTTGCTGGGGGTCAACATCATTGACGTAGAGATGTTGGATGACACATCGCGCGAGCAATACAACATCTATGAAGGGGTAGAGACAGGGGTAGTAATTGTGGCCCTAGTTGAAGACGGTGCCGCTAATGCTGCTGGCTTAAAGGTTGGTGAAGTCGTTACCGAGTTCGATGGGCAAGAAATCGAATCAGTTCAAGATCTTGTAGTTGCGGTTCGAGATAGTGAAATTGGGCGCACCGTGCAAATAGAAGTAGTAAGTAACGACGGATCGATAAGAACAGTAGATGTGGAGTTAGGTTTCACTGAAGGAGCAGGTGGCTGAACCACAAGTCAGCTACTTGTTCATCTGCCCGACATCGACGGCTATTTTTCGCGATACTTCTCCGTCATATCGATCTTTCCAAAAACAGCTGGAGGCAGCATGTCTAACCGCACCTTTGACACTGGAACTGAAGACATTCGCACCGAAATTGCGGACGGAGTGATGACAATCACTTTGAACCGCCCAGAACGACGAAACGCCATGTCAGACGCCATGTTGACCGGACTCGTTGCGTCGCTTGACGATGCTGAAACGGCGACCGATGTGGGAGCAGTTCTGCTCACCGGCGCCGGGGGCGCTTTTTGCGCTGGAGGCGACGTCAAAGGAATGGCTGAAGCAGGAGGCGAAGGTGGAAACAGTTCCCTCCAATACGATGCCCGTGTTCACTTACAGCGACGCAGTCAACGTGATACAGCTGGCAAGTTGTACGAACTACCCAAACCGACGATCGCCGCACTGCCTGGACCTGCAGCAGGAGCAGGTTTGTCGATAGCTCTGTCTTGTGATCTGAGGTATGGGTCGCCTAATGCGATCCTCACAACAGCTTTTGCCCGAGTGGGCTTCAGTGGGGACTACGGCGGGACCTACTTCATGAGTCGACTTATAGGTTCTGCTAAGGCCCGCGAGTTGTACTTCCTATCCGAAAAAGTTGACATGACAGAAGCAGAACGACTTGGGCTCGTCAACGGAGTCTTTTCTGAAGAGTCATTACTGGAGGAAGTTACGTCGATCGCCAAGAGACTGGCTCAAGGCCCAACGGTCGCGTATAGGTACATGAAAGAAAATCTCAATCGGGCGGTGAATGGCGAAATGGGTGAATGCTTAGATATGGAGGCGGCACACCACATTCATTGCGGTCAAACCGATGACCATAAAGAAGCAGCGAAGGCTTTCGTCGACAAACGCGAACCTGTCTTCAAAGGACGATAAGTCGGATAAACACCGCGCTTAAAGCTCCGAATCGGGATACCTTCGAAATAGTGAGCGGCCGGACCTTTATACAAAACCCAGGACCCACCAATATCCCAGAACGAATTCTTCGGGCTATGGCCAGACCGGCGGTTGACTTTGGAACTGAAGAATTCGCGGCGTTATTAGATTCTTCGTTGAAAAGACTCAATCACTACATGGCTAATTCGGGGCCATTGATCGGCTACACAAGCACAGGTCATGGTGCGTGGGAGGCAACGGTCACCAATTTGTTCGACGTTGGTGCTCCGGTGCTTTTGTGTGACAGCGGCCATTTCAGTCACCGCTGGGGTGAAATGTGTGAAGCCCATGGCCTAGATGTCCATTGGTTCGAAACTGGTTGGCAACGTGGCGTCGACCCTGACGCTTTGCGGAAGGTTTTGTCAACCGAGCCTGGTAAGAAAATCCAAGGCGTTCTAGTCGCGCATACAGAAACCTCAACTGGTGTTACCTCTGACCTAACGGCAATGAGGAAAGTGCTTGAAGAGTTAGAGCATTCAGCGTTACTTGTCGTTGACTCCATTGCGTCTTTTGGATGCACTCCTTTGAATGTTGACGAGTTAGGCGTTGACGCGTGTTTGGCGGTCAGCCAAAAGGGTCTCATGATGCCCGTCGGGCTCGCTTTCAGTGGCATTAGTGATCGAGCGGTAGAAGCGGCATACGCGAATTCACGGCACAGGTTTTATTGGGACTGGAGACGGCGCCTCGAAGTTGAGGGTTATCGCATCTTTTGTGGAACGCCTCCGATCCATCACCTTTTCGGACTAAACGAAGCCTTAAACATGTTTGAAGAAGAAGGAGGGATTGGTGCGGTAACCAAACGGCACCAACAGTTAGCTTCAGCTGTTCGAGCAACTGTCGAAGCGTGGAGTAGTGCCGGCGCAATTGAATTCAACGCGGTAAATGAACACGAACGCTCAGACAGTGTGACATGTGTTCGCCTAGGGGCTGATTACGACGCGAACCAAGTCATAAAGGTCGCACGAGAAAAGTACAACTTGACTATGGGAGCAGGTATCGGCCCCTTGGCTGGTTCCGCTTTTCGGATCGGACATCTCGGAGATCTCAATGTTCCGATGCTCCTTGGAGCCTTAGGGGCCATAGAAACATCGTTACGAACGTGTCGAGTACCAATAGGAAGTGGTGGCCTAGAGGCAGCAGCTCAACAACTAAGTGAAGCGAGTAGCTAGATGGCCTCCACAAATTCGATGACGACTGGTGAAAGGTTAAGGCTGATAGATCAAATCCATGATTCCTCGCTGTCAATCGTGATCGCTGCAACGGGAGGTGGAGTTGCGTCCATATCCGATCTGCTACTGGTCCCTGGTGCGTCTCGAACGGTTATCGAAGCACTCGTACCGTACTCATTCCCAGCTTTGTCGCATTTGGTGGGTTACCCACCAGACCAGGCGGTTTCCGAAGAAGTAGCAAAACAGATGGCTCTCGCGTGCCTGCGAAGGGCTGAAGAGCTCGGGGAGGGAAGCGAACCGGTAGCTGGCGTAGCTTGCACTGCCGCGCTAGTAACCGACCGACAACGGCGCGGAGATAACCGTGCCCACATAGCGGTAGCTACATCTGAAGGTCTGGCTTTATCCAATATCGCGTTAGAGAAAGGACTGAACGATCGAGCAACCGAGGACCGAATCGTTTCCGACGCGGTGCTCCGAATGATTGGAAATACAGCAAAGGTCGCCGAATAACCAAGTCTGAGTAAGAATCTTGATATGGCGCGACGCATTAAACATCACATTCCACAAAAGTCAGACGAATTTGATGCTCAATGGTTTACTTCGACCATTGGCTCCAAGTTTGGTGGCGTAGTGACTCATGTGAAGACCGAGACCATCGGTGAAGGTATTGGTTTCTTAGGTGAGCTACACAGGTGCACCTTGACGTGGCACGGGGGAACCGAAGCGCCGAGTTCGGTGATCGTGAAGATCCCATCGAAGGTTGCCAAGAACCGTTCTCTTGGCGAGGGCCTCGCCGTGTATGAGCGAGAGATCCTTGTGTACAGCGAATTGAGCGACTCCTTAGGGATTCCGATGCCCGAATTCATTTATGGAGAATGCGATGCTAACCCCGCGCCTTGGCTTGAAACATTCTTCACCTTCCTTTTCCGGAAGCTCCCGGTCCCTGCAGTAAGCCGAGTGCTTGACGTTCTGTTGCTGATAGGAGCGAAGAGCTCGCGAAGGTATTTGTTGATGATGGAAGACATCAATGATGCGCGGCCACCTAGTCAAGTCGAAGGTGGATCGATCCAGGACACGATAACCGGACTCGATTTGCTAGCTCGTTTTCATGCCCATAACTGGAATGAGACGGAACGTAGAGATGGACACCCCATCATCTGGAGCGTGGGGCATGTACCCAAAGTCGTGCAGGCCAGTTATCGCAGAAACCGAGACGCGTTTGTTGAACGTTTTGGTGCCCTTATCGGTGATGAGATGGTCGCGAAGATGGACGAAGTTCAAGAGCGACTCCCTGAGTTGTGCTCCCAGTTGGAACGAGACCCTTGGACTCTTTGCCATGGAGATTATCGACTTGACAATCTCATGTTCCGCTCTGACGGCCGAACAATCGTCCTCGACTGGCAGGGACTTGCGTGGGGGCGACCTGGTTGGGAAGTCGCGTACTTCATTACCACCGCTTTAGAACCCGACTATCGAGACGAAGAGCAAATGATGCTGGTTCGATATCACGAGACTCTGGTTGCTGCCGGAGTAGATAACTACACCTACGAAGATTTGTTGGAAGACGTGACCGTTTCTAAAGCGATTCTGGCGCACCGAATGGTTGCGGGAGATGATCTGTTAGACACTGAAATGGAAAATACCGAGAGCGACTTCATAGAGGTCATCGTTAAGCGAGTAGTCGGGTGGGTGGACCTGGATGTTTAGCAGTTCTTGTTAACTGAAAAGCCCGTCACCTATTCCTTCGGCGACCTCTTCGACCTCCACATCAGCAAGTTCTGGCCACACTTCGAAGTTGTGTTCCCCTAAATAAGCTGGTGATAACAAGGTTGTAGGCGGGCGAATTCCGTCTACTAACACTGGAAACGTGTCAACGACGCGATCACCGAAGATTGAATGTTCGACGTTCCGCCAGAAGCCCCTTGCGGAGAGTTGAGGGTCTTCGTTGACAAGGTGATAAGCGTCCTGCACCTTTCCGGCGGGAACCGCTACCGATTGCAGAAGCTCCACTACGACGGATGACTCTTTGTCGCTAATCCAGTCGCCGAGTACTTGATCGATTGTTTCTCTGTGAACTCTTCTTTCTTCCTCCGTCGGTAAAGGTCCGAAGAGGTCAGTCACCAACAATTGGCGGAGGCGTTCCCATTGAGCATCGGTTGTCGCAGTAACCGCTACGAAACCATCCAGGGACGGATACACCTCGTTGGGAACGTGATCATGTAATCCGTCGCGGTTGCCTTCCGGCTGAGCTATAACGCCGTTAGACAGACAATTAAGAGCCGCGGGACCAATCGAATAGGTCCCTACCTCTAACTGCGCCATGTCGATGTGTTGTCCCACGCCCGAGGTGTCACGCGCGAGGAGAGCAGCCATGGTTGAGGTAGCGGCAGCAAAACCTGCCAAGTGATCATTTAGAGAGAAACCAGGCCCGACGTCACCACGATCATCAAAATTGGTTAGATGCGTGATTCCGCAAATGGCGTGAATAGTTGGGGCATAAGAAATGATGTGGCTCCAGGGCCCATCGTGTCCGCACCCGGACATCGAGACGTAAATAAGCTGAGGGTTCCACTTGTTAACCGTTTCCCAATCAAGACCCCACTCGTCCAAAACCCCGGCGCTGTAGTTCTCGATGAGAACGTCACAATTCTCGATCAACTTGCGGATGGTTTTGAGAGCATCCGGATGTTTCATGTTGAGAGTAGCGCTGCGTTTTCCGCGACCCCATACGAAGTAGTAGGGGTAGTCGGGTCGATTTACTAGAGTGCTATGTTCCTCGTTCTGCACCCGAATGACGTCAGCACCTAAATCTGCCAGCATCCGAGTAGCAAACGGGCCTGCTAACACCCAGGTCAGATCGAGCACCCGGATCCCAGTTAGTGGGAGGGAAGGTTCTGCCTCTTCGACAGGTTCATCAACAATCAGCCGGTCCGTTTGTGACCATCGCTCGATGATCGTTTCGATGGGAGTTTCTACTTCGGGTGGAGCTTGGAGAGGAACGGATGGAGTGTGAGAAAAACGGACCAAGCGCCCAGGTTGTCTGACCGAAGAGGCCTGATTCTGAGTCAGGAAGTTTCGATGATCGAACTGCGGGCTAGAGCATGCCTCATTGATGTCGTGGACGGCGCCGAGAGCAACATGTCGTTCTTGTGCTTTGCCCCATAGATCCATAGCGTCATGTGTCCGAACCCATTTCCGCATGGTGTCCATGGCATCGTCGATTTGTTCAAGGAGTTCTTCCACGTCGTAGCCAAGCCACTGGTGTCCTTCCTCGAAGCCTTCGTCGACCATCATCTGAAAGGCGTGATCCGGTGTTGGTGTAAGAGTGATCATCATGTGGCCGGTTCGACATTCAGCTAAGTCATATGCGTGGAGCCAGTGAAGCGCTCCTTGACGCGGCGCTATTTTGGGCAGAGGGAGTACATCGTCGAAGAGCCACTGCATCAGAATGTTCTCAACAGACCCGCTCAAGGTTTCATGAATGGACAGATCGAAGTGCCGGCCGGCACCGTCACGGCGAACTCTGAATAGACCTGACAGCGCGCATAGTAAGCCCATGAAACCCGCGTAGTTGTAGGCCTGACGTCCCCACACGTTTAAGGGTTTGTTTGGCAAGCCTCCCACTGACAAAAAGCCTCCCAATGCGGCAGCAGTTAAGTCTGAACCCACCCAATTCGCACGAGGCCCGGTGCGTCCAAAAGGGGTTATTGAGACTTGAACCAGCCGGGGGTTTTCATCGATTAAGTCAGGGTGGTCGATCCCTAAGTTGGCCAACTCTCCAGGGTTGGCGGTCTCAATTATCAGGTCCGCTTCTTTTGCCAAAGTTCGATACTTCTGGCGCCCTGACTCTGTCGTTAAGTCAAGAACATGACTTTTTTTCCCACCGTCGTACCACCAATCGAGGACTCCTCCGCGCTCGTCTCTCATGGGGTGCCCGGGGGAACCTTGGTCTGTCACCTTGACCACGTCGGCACCGAATTCCGTCAGCAGCTTGGTCGCGAATCGTCCTGAATCATCGGTTAGGTCGATAACGCGAACACCTGTCAGTGCTGTCATCAGCCGATGAAAGTCTCGGCAAAAGATTCAAGGGTATTTTCGATTTCCTTGACGTTTCCAGTGTTACAGGACAAGACAAGGTCGGTAACTCCAACCGCCTCGTAGGCTTCGATTAGTTGGGAGTCAACGCCATCAAAATCGCGACGAACCTGGACTGGAAACCCGTCCATAGAACGACCGGACGATTCCGCTTCCTCTCTAATGAAACTCAGCCGTTCCGATATTGCTTCAGGGGAGAGGCCAAGTGGATGCCAACCATCGCCTAGTCGCGCAACTCGTCGTAAAGCTGGGGCGCGGTTGCCACCGATGACTATCGGTGGATGAGGCTTTTGTGATGGTTTTGGAGAGGTGACGACATTTTCGAAACTCCAATACTTGCCTGCGAAGTTTGCTTCTGTTTGGGTCCAAAGCGCGAGTAACACTTCTATGAACTCGTTGCTGTAGTGACCTCGATCTTGATATTCAGACCCTAGGATTTCATTTTCTTCTGGCAGGCTGCCGACACCGAGGCCAACAATGATCCGCCCCCCGGACAAGTGATCCAAGGTTGCCAGCTCTTTTGCGAGGATCATGGGATGGAGGTAGGGCATTACGAGAACACTGGTGCCGAGCGCGGCGGTTTGTGTTTGAGACGCCAGCCACGTCAGCGTGATCAGGGCGTCGTGGTATGGGGCCTGACCCAGGCGATCATGGACATACCCGACGTTAATGACGTGGTGGTTTACCCATAGCGAGTCGAATCCAAGTTGTTCAGCTAGCACCCCTAGTTGCACAACTTGTTGAGGGTCAGCTACACCGAAATTGTTAGGAAGAGTGAATCCGAACTTCATTGGCGGTCCCTTTCTAAACGGCGCAATTTGCTGCAAGGCTAGCGATGGAGGTCCCCCTCCGCGGCTGTCGAATTTGGTGACGGTCTAACCCGTTAGTTGTATAACCGAATGACAGACCAGTGCTTGGGTCGCAAAAGGCAATTTGGCCTCCAACACCATTGTGTCCGAAGGCCATTGGCGACACCGTGCGACCAAGTCCTCGCCGATTAGTTAAACCATCGTCTCCAGCCAGAATTACTCCCAAGCCTCGGTTGGCTGGAACCCCCATGGGGTCGGGCAAGCTGTTGTGCACCGTACCAACGGCGTTTGTCAGCATCTGCGGTTCCCATAAATTGTCGGGGTTATGCAAAAGTGCTTGATAAAACATCGCTAGATCCGCAGCGCGGCCATATCCACCACCGCCAGGTACTCCGACTTCGCGTGTGTGTGGGTCGTTGAACCGAATGATTGTTTCGTCGTTCACTTCGCTTGGAGGCATTTCTCGCACCCCAAAGACAGCTTCCAACTCATCTGGGGTCGCTTCACCTTCACACAATGTGAGCTCTGCCATGTCCTCTTGTTGATCCGAATTGAATCCGAGTATTCGCGGTATTCCGAGTGGCTCAGATACACGTTGGTGAACTGCTTCGGTGTGTGACACACCCGTGATTTCTGTGATCACCTCTGCAAGAACCCAATGGGCGCTTGTGGGGTGATACTCATATCGAGTACCGGGCTCCCAGTTAAGTCGCCACTCAGACATTCTTTTTCGACGACTTTCAGAATCTGACCACACGTTTGGGCCCATAGGTGCATGGGGAAAGCCGGAGGTGTGCAACATCACTTGTTCCAGAGTGATGTGTTCTTTGCCGTTTTCTGCAAATTCAGGAATGAGTGAAGAAATAGGAGCGTTCAAATCCACGGAATTTTCGCTCAAGAGCTGCCAAACGGTGGCAGCAACGAAGGGTTTAGTCGCTGAAAAGAAACAGTATCTAGTTTCAGGTTTCGCATTCCCGATGGTTTGGTCTACGACGATTTCACCTTCGAACCCGATCGCGAATTGGCAACTAGGGAGAAGACCCTCATTCACCTCCCGAGTACAGCGTTCAACTAGCTCAGTGACTCGGTTTTGATCAATAACGTGTTTGCTCATCCCCTTGGCCTACCACTGACAAGCCTGTCACGTCTCAAAAACTGGAGTTAGTCAGCGACGGGGGATCTACTAAATTTGCGTTTAGTAAGTGCGAACAATAAGCTCTGGGCGATCGTCTGGAAGAGGTCTTCGGCCAACCAGGTGCGGCCTGATGACCTTGACCGGGCGTGACCGTTGGTGCCGCTTTCCACGGGGGAGGCGCCAACAGCAAAGGGGGGAAGCTGCGCTGCGTTAAGTGGCCAGCGACCGATCTACCCCAACGCACGGACAGCGATGGACCGGGCGCCCGAAATGGGCGTCCGGTCCTTTGACTGTGAGATAGGCAGTGATGAACGGCTACGGTCCATTACGGACGAATCGAGGATTTGTGGACAACGAACAGCAAGCAGATGCAGAAATCCAATTTGGTCTAGCTATGCGTCGCGCCGACAAGGTGGCAGAGCAAGCACAGGCTATTGAAAAGCTGGGTTATGACTATGTCACCACAGGTGAACACGTCTTCTTCCATGTTCCATGTTCGAATGCCTTTATCTCGCTAGCAGTCGCGGCAGGAGCGACCACCACACTCAAGTTGATGTCAACAATCACGCTGCTTCCTTTGTATCCAGCAGTGCTGGCAGCGAAACAAGCAGCAGCGCTAGATGTCGCATCGGGTGGTCGTTTCCATATGGGTATCGGAGTCGGTGGTGAACTACCCCGTGAATTCGAAGCTTCAGGAGTTCCAGTTTCAGAACGAGGGGCCCGAACCAACGAAGCTCTCGAAATTATGAAGCTTCTTTTCAATGAAGATGATGTTCATTTCGATGGAAGATTCAACCAGTTATCGGGTGTGACATTGGAACCCAAACCCCTCCAACAACCATCACCACCAATATGGATATCGGGTCGAAAGGATGCCGCGTGGCGTCGAGCGGCTCGGTTCGGCACAGGATGGCTCCCCTACATGTACACACCAGAGATGCTCGTCGAATCGAATCAAGAAATCGCGAAGTACAGATCTGATGAAGGTAATGACTCTGCTGTCGATCCGGGTCTATTCATTTTCTTTTGCTGTCACGAAGACAATGCGACCGCAGTTGAATACGCGAACCAACGATTATCCAAGCAGTACAACCAAGACTTCAGTCACATGATTGACAAATATGCGATCGCTGGCGACCCCGATCGATGCGCCGAACGACTTCGCGAATACGTAGACGCAGGGGCTCGGACCATCATCTTGAGCGCCGCGTCGCCAATGAGTTACGTAGAAGAAGCCGAAAGTTTCATGGCACAGGAAGTGCTTCCTCGATTTCGACAATGAGTGCCTACAGACCAGAATTAAGGAGGCCCGAAAATGCAATTACCTAAGCAGTTCTTTGAAACGACGCTTGACCAGCAACGAATTTTAGAAATGGCGGAGACAGGTGGTTGGTCAGAGAGGTGCTTTGACTCGATGATTGACCACTGGGCCAAAGAACGCGGGGATCGAATTGCTGTTACGGACCGTTACGGCGCAACATCGTGGCGCGATCTAGCGATACAAGTAGATGAAGCAAGTCGTGGATTATTAGAACTCGGCGTGAGACCCGGTGTCGTCGTTCAAATCCAACTGCCCAATTGGCACCAATTTCTGGTGGCTGTGGCGGCCGTAGAACGCATAGGTGGCGTGATTAACCCAGTTGCTCCCATCTTTCGGACTAACGAAGTCCTAGTCATGAGCGAATTGGCTCGGCCGGCGGTCGTTATCACGGCGACTGAATTTCGCGGTTTCGAACTGGGGCTAATGCACACAGAGCTCAGAGAGCGCTGTCCGTGGGTCGAAGAGATAGTCACTGTCGGAGAGCGTCCAACAGTTGATGCTTTGACCTGGGAAGAATTACTCGAACAAGGACGATTCTCGTCTTATGACCGGGCAGCTGTAAACCTTTTAAGGGCCGCAAGTCATGATGTTTGTGAAGTCATGTTCACTTCAGGAACAACAGGCCAACCTAAAGGAGTTATGCACACACAGAACACGCTAAATGCGGCTGTTGATTGCTTCGTTGAAGCAGTCTGCGAAGGAGTGCCCTCGCCAATAGGAGAAGTGGATGGACCTGGATACACCTTTCACATGGCATCAACACTTGCCCATCAAACTGGCTATCTCTTCGGTATTCGTGCTCCCCTTACTTTGGGGGGCCATGTCATATTGCAAGACGTTTGGGACCCCACGGAGTTTGTTGATTTGATCGAACTACACCAAGTTCAGATCTCCATGGGGGCAACACCTTTCTTGGCAGACGTGTTAGGAGTTCCACAGATTGAGGAACGGAACCTTGCCAGTTGGAAACGGTTTGTGTGCGCTGGGGCTGCCGTGCCCGAACCAGTCTTAGAAGACGCCGATGAGCGGCTTCCATGCGTGGTGCTCCCTGGCTGGGGGATGACTGAGTGCGGTCTGCTAACAGTAGGGCGCCCGTCCGACTCCTTGACTATGCGTCTTACCGATGGGAGACCGCTTACTGGCAATAACGTCCGAGTTATCGATGAACAACGACAACCAGTAGTAGGTAGTGAAGGAGATTTACAGTGCCAAGGATCATTACTTTTCGCCGGGTATGTGCAAGGCCGAGGGCTGACTGAAGCTTCTTGGGACGGAGCGTGGTTTGAAACCGGTGATCGTGCAGTGATGAATGACGATGGTTCAATTCGAATAACTGGTCGTTCAAAGGACATCATCATCCGCGGTGGTGAGAACATTCCAGTGAAAGAGATCGAAGACCTTCTGTTACGCCACCCGCAGGTCCTGGGCGCGGCAATAGTTGGGAAACCAGATGAGCGCCTAGGAGAAATCGGTTGCGCGTTTGTCCTGCCTTCTGGAAACCCACCCACCCTCGACTCCCTGATTGAATTCTTGGAAGCGCACGGTATGACACGTCAATTTTGGCCCGAGGACTTGGTGATTGTTGAAGAATTCCCCATGACACCGAGTGGAAAGGTTCAGAAGTACAAGCTTCGTCAGCAGTTTTTGTAAGACTGATAGGAGTTCCTACAGTCTCTTAACTTTGGGCAGCAACTATTCCCTCAGCGGTGTAGGTAACAGTTGGGTCCCAAATCAGCCAGTCATAGATACCCAGTGACGCGGCGGCGTCTATCTGTGCCTTTACTTCCGCCGGCCCGTAGGGGACTCTCATCGAAAAGTCTTGGAGCCAAGGCACTAATGCAGTGTTGGTGCCATCCAGGACGCGTTGGAAATCAGCCAAAGAGGCTCTTGTAATGTCATATGGCTGCGCTTCTGGATGGGTGACCCCGTATTCACCGCGGGACCAGTGGGATGGATAAACCATCGGCGACACGTAATCGACGTATTGGGCCATACCAGCCACATCTTGAGCGATGAATTCACCTCTGGTGGCTGAAATACCAAAGACCGAAACTCCCTGAAACACACCAAATTCTCGAAGGATGGATTGAGATTGCCTCAAGAAGTCAACGATAATTGGTGAAGGATCATCTAAACCGACGCCTGGTATGTACATACCATCAAGACGCCCCTCTGGTCGCCGCATGTAATCCCACAGCACGTCATCGATCCCTGCTTCTGCTGCCTCTTTGGCGATATCAAGGTTGTATTTTTGTACACCAGGGTTTTGAAAGTTAGTGAAGCCACCATACTTACTCAACGGCCTACCATCGGACGTTTGGATCACCCAGTCCTGGTCACCTTGGGCCCAAGCATGCTTAGCCAGAATCGGATCGCGGAACGCCACTATTCGACCTATCACACGCACATCTAGTGCATGCAGTTCTTCGATGGCAGCGCGCAGATTGAAAAGGTTGTTTGCCGCTCCAGTCTCTATAGCGAGGGGCACATCGCTGTCGTAGCCAACGACACCGCTTTCATTTTTGAGACTGATTTCGACGGCGGTGACTTTCCCGGCTTCGATCAAATCGAGCACCGAGTCTTTAAGACCTTGGTGCGCCCACGCCGCAGCGCTCACATGAACTCCTTGGGTCCTGGGGTAAGCAATGGGAACGATCATGTTGAAGGTGCTGGTGTTACCAGCTCGGTCAATCGCCAAGATTGAGACAGGTCCGGCTGGAGGTTCATCAAGTTCCAAGATGAACGAACCGTCTCGGGTTTCTATTGGCACTCCGCCGACTACCAGAGTTGCCCCAGGTTCGGAGGTGCCAGCAATAGTGACTGGTTCGTTCATCGGAACGGGTTCTAAGACTTCTGGTAAGCCAATCACAGGCGGAGTGCCGTCAACGCTGAAGTCGATAGAGCGAGATGTTTGACCGTAGAGTCGTCTTTTCACTACTAACTCAAGTGAATGGTCACCTTCAGTCAATGGTGGAACGACCCAAACGATTCGGTTCCCGTATCTTTGAACGCCGCTAACAGGGAAGTCGTCTAACAACAGTTGAGCCGATCGAGCATTTGCCCCAGCGACAGTAAAAGAAATTTGAGCGCCCTCAATAGAAGTTGGCTGCAGGGCTACACCGTCCTCGATTCCCCCAATCTCAATCGTCACCTGTCGAATGGTGATCAACATCAAAACGATTCCGGCAAGTGTCACCAGAGAGGCTGCAGCTAATAAACCCCAGCGACGACGCGACGGTTGCTGCTGTGGGACTTGAAGAGGGAAGAGTGGTCGGCGAACTGCCTTTCGGTTTTCACGAGTTGGACGAGGCAGCGTCCTTGCATAAACGGGAGCCTCCTTCTTCACTGGTCGCCAAGGAAAGCCCCATCCTTCGGCTGGGTCTCCAGCATCATCCGGGGTTCGGGAGCTCGGCTCGCCCCTTGCTAACGAGGGACCAACTTGTCGCCCATGAGAAGTGAGTGACCAGCGACCTTCGCCTAGTCCTGGGGTATGTGGCATAGGGGCTGCGAGATCAGTTCGGTGAAGATGATCCAATGCGTTCAAGACATCTTCGGTTTCAAGTCCTGTCGCAGTTGAAAGCTCACTGGGCAAGGCTGTGCCATCACGCGACAACAGGTGTCGCAGCACCAACTTGTGTTGCGGGGCCAGCAACGGCATTAAGACAAGTTAGTGGCGTAAACAGCAATAGTGACATCGTTGAGCGAGTACAAAGACGAAACCCCGTGCCGGGTGTAAGTTCCTTGTCGTGAATGATGAGCAGCGCGAAGTCCTTGATTGGAGTAATTACGGTTTGGCATCCCGCGCCCTGGCGGGACTAGTCGCGGAAGATGGCTACCAACCTGACATTGTTCTCGCGATAGCTAGGGGCGGACTTTTCGTTGCAGGTTCACTGGGCTACGCCTTATCGGTGAAGAACTTGTATGTGATGAATGTTGAGTATTACACCGGGGTTGACGAACGACTTGACGTGCCGGTTGTATTACCCCCATATGTCGACGTTGTAGATCTGAGGGATACTCGGGTTTTGATAGTTGACGATGTAGCGGACACCGGCCACACGTTGGCATTGGTCCGGAATCATTGTCTTGATGAAGTTGCCGAAGTCCGTACTGCTGTTCTCTACGAAAAGTCGCGTTCAGTTGTTCAGTGTGAGTACGTGTGGAAGTACACAGACCAGTGGATCAACTTTCCCTGGTCGACCGAACCGCCGCTTGTCGAACCTGGAGATGGGGTCACAGTCCTCGACGCTTAGGGGTTCAGATCAGTGGCACCTGGTGTTTGGGAGCAGGGTTCAACTTTGGTGTGTAGCAGTGACCGTTGTGGTGATACCGCCGCGCACGAGCCATTCTGTGACAACAGTCATTGATCTTGGTGATAAAGCTGAGACCAGGTCATCAAGAATTCTGTTGGTAATGCCTTCGTGATGGACACCTTCATCTCTGAAGCTCCAGAGGTACATTTTCAACGATTTCAACTCCACGATGAGTTCATCAGGGATGTAGGTAATTACTACCGTTGCGAAGTCGGGCTGTCCTGTTACGGGACAGAGGCAAGTGAGTTCTGGTGTTTCACAACGAATTTCATAGTCTCGACCCGGTCGTGGATTGTCCAGAACTATGAGTTCTTTTGATGGTTCACTTGGCATTTCAAGTGCTCCCTTAAGGTTCGTACGATGGAATATGACGCTACCGTTCGCTAAAGCCAGCGACGAGGCTATAGCTACCCGAGAAGGAATCACATGACATCACAACTGGTGATTCGAGAAGCCAAGAGTTCAGATTACGAGTCGATTGCGGATCTTACGATGGCTGCTTACAGACCACTGTTCGAAGGCGTCGGCCTTCCCGACGATTTGGGATGGTACGGCGCCGAACTGCGAGACGTCAGCGGGAGAGCTAGCCGTGCAACCATCGTCGTGGCGGAAATAGATTCCCGAATTGTTGGAAGTCTTGCCTATCACCACGATTATGCCGAAGAGGCCCACGAAGGAAACCCTGAAGGTTGTGCAGGATTTCGTGTCCTGGCTACTGACCCCTCATATCAAGGCAGAGGAATTGGAGAAGCATTAACTCGATGGTGTATCGACAAGGCCAGATCTGATGGCCGATCCGCTCTTGTTCTCAATACGACTGACTATATGGAGGCGGCTCAACGTCTCTACCGTAGGCTCGGTTTTGAGCTGTACCCCGAAATCAGCTACCACATCGGAGGACGTCAGCCAGTAGAGGTATTGGGCTTTCGTTTAGAGCTAAGGGATTGAAAGTTGCGTAATCGTCGTGCCGTCATTATCACCACATGCATTTTGGTTGCTGTTGTAGGAGCTATGGCGGCCTATGGCGCATGGAGAGTGCTGTCCGCGGCACCGGAAGAGGTTTCTTTGGACGCTGCCGTTGCGTCAGTAGAAGAGGCGCAAACTTCTAATGACGCCATCGAAAAAGTGGCCGATAGTGCAGACGCTTTATCAAGAGACGGTGTTTGGTATGTCGATACGGATTCAGGCAGCTTCAGCTTCGAAGAGGCTTCAGGATCCTTCGTTGGTTTCAGGGTTAAGGAAGAACTCGCCAAGATTGGAGAGATAACAGCAGTCGGGCGGACAGACCAAGTTGAAGGCGAACTATCGATTGAGAATGGTCAGCTTGTGTCAGCTGTGATCACTGCAGACTTATCGACCATTGTCACCAATGATTCACGCCGAGATAACGCGGCACGCAGCGCCATGAACGCAAGAGAACATCCGATAGCCAGTTTCGTTCTTGATGAACCAGTAGACCTACCGGAGACCGATGGATCGCAAATAGCTGTGCAGGCCATAGGTCAGCTGACAGTTAACGGAATAAGCAAGGCTGTTGTGTTTGAACTTGAAGCCAAGGCTGTTGCACGTTCCATCGTCGTTGTGGGCCAAGCAGAAGTTACTTTTGCTGATTATGACGTTGCGGTCCCATCAGCCAGCATTGTCGTATCAGCTGAAGACCATGGACTAGTGGAGTTCCAATTACTGTTTGTTCGCGGTTGAACTGTTATTCACGCATCATCTCTGCGCGACCCATGCCGTCACCATCGAGGATTTGGTCGTCGGCTAGATCGATCGTGACCTTTATCAATTGACCGGTGAAAATATTGGGTGTTTGGTAGTTAGATACAGCGGTGCCGCGATCCAAACCGATATCAAGTCCGGACCAGGAAATCATTAGAAAGAAAATGTTCTCTGTTTCGTGGCTAGCAACAACTTGACCATCAATCACCAAACTTCCCACACCTTTGGTTCCAGTGGAGGAGCGAGTCATATGAAAGCCCAAACTTTCCGATCCTTGAGGGACAGGATCAGGTGAACGAACGATTTGATGGCTACCACCGATATTGAGATCATGAACCAAATAGCCGTCATCATCTACATAGAGGCTGTAGCCAGACGTGGCGTCGCCGTGCGCGATTAGCACGCCGGAGACATCGGAACCGGTTGGCTCAACCAGCGCCTCTAGGCGGTAACTTCGACTTCTGAGATCGGGCGCGACATCGCTGGGTAAATGGCCCATGCCTTTCCAAAAGGTGAAAACTTTCCGGCCACCCAGATGACGTTCAGCATTTTCGGCGAAACGTTCAGCGAAACGATCGTCAAGTGGCAACACCTGGTACATGTGTGCCTGTTCCCACCACATATCAAGCATTTCGCTAAGCAGTTCAGGTTCAGTTTGCGAGCGGTCGTTAGTTTCGTTGAAGTCGTCAAGAAGATTAAAAAGTTCCCATTTGTCTTCTTCATAAGGGGTGCCAGGGGGATGGTAGGCGACTGCTTTCCACCCATTGTGAACGATCCCTCTGTGGCCGAACATCTCGAAATATTGAGTTGTCTTTCCGGAGTCAGCTTCAGGATCATTCAGCGTCGAAGCGAAACTGACACCTTCTATGGGCTTTTGCTGCACTCCGTTGATTAAGTCAGGGGGATCAATGCCGATGCACTCAAGCAAAGTAGGGACGATGTCACATGCGTGACAGAACTGATCTCTCAGACCCGGATGATTGATTTGGCGCGGCCAGTGGACGACCAAAGGATCTCGTACACCTCCGCCATGAGTGTTTTGTTTGTAACGACGCAACGGGGTGTTCGCCGCCATTGACCAACCCCAAGGAAAATTGCTGTGAGTATCTGGCCCTCCGATGTCATCTATTCGCTCAAATTTGTCCTCCATGGACTCAGGAAGTCCGTTGTATGGCCCCATGGCGTTGACGAAACCAAGCGGACCTCCTTCCTGACTCGCACCGTTATCGGAGAGAACCATGATGATGGTGTTGTCAATTTCACCTGAAGTCTTCAAGTGATCGATGAGACGCGCCAAGTGTTGATCGGCGTGATGCAGCATCGCTGCGTAGGCAGCTTGAAGACGCGTCGCCACTTGCTTGGCTACATCATCAATATCTGACCACGCTTCGACGAAATCATTTCGGACCGGTAACTCTGTTCCCTCCGGAACAACACCAAGTTCTATTTGCTTAGCTAAGCGTTCAGTCCGTTCGACATCCCATCCGCGACGAAACATCTGGTCGTAGTGATCGATTAATTCCTTTGGGGCCTGGTGAGGGGCGTGACATGCCCCGAGCCCGATCAATGTCATCCAAGGGGTTGTAGGACTACTAGCGGTGTGTGAAGCCACGAATTCAATGGATTTATCAAAGAGGTCTTCCGTTAAGTGATAGCCACTGTCAAAGTTGCCTGGTGCGCTTATGTGGCTGTTGTCGAGAATCAGCTCTGGTGAATAGTGGTCTGTTTCGGCATCAAGGAAGCCGTAGAAGCGGTCGAACCCTCTCCCCAGCGGCCAGCCGTCAAAGGGTCCGGTAGGACCAGACTCAGTCAAAGGTGTCACGTGCCATTTACCCACCATGTAGTTCCTGTAACCCTGAGGTCTCAGAATTTCGGCAAGGGTTCCCGCGTCTCGACTGATTTTTCCTCTATACCCGGGATAGCCGCTATCGAAGTTGGCTAGACAACCGACACCTGTTGAATGGTGATTTCGACCGGTTAATAGAGCTGCCCGAGTTGTTGAACACATGGCCGTTGTGTGAAAGCCGGTGTAACGGAGGCCATTGACTGCTAGCTCATCAATTGTTGGAGTGGAAATAGGGGATCCGTAACAACCGAAATCAGAGAAGCCGACGTCATCAAATAGAACTATCAAAATGTTGGGGCTGCCGGGTGGCGCTGTTGGACCCGCCGGCCAGTTTGGGGTGATGTCAATATCGGAAGTCACCTGGAGAATCCTAGGGATGATCGCGGCTGTAGAGAAATGAGGAGCAATTCCACCCGGTGATCTTTCAAGTTATGTCACGTAGTCGGTATGTCGTAGGTTCCACGCTGCAACTGAGGCGAAAGCGAAAGTGATAGCTAGCACTACGTAGGTCAAGAAGTAAGAATCGGTGAGATCCGCCAACACCCCACCGGTAATTGGTCCGAGTACTGAAGCAGGCCCATAAAAGATCGTCATCGCCCCGAAAACAGCGGTGAAATCTTGCTCACTTACCTGGTCACGGACAAAGGCGGCCGTTAACGGTGGCACCGCCATGCCTGCCATTCCGTAGAGGGCAGCCGCGAGGGCAGCCGTCCACATTTGTCCCGCAAGAACTAATACGCAAGTGGTGGCACCGATGGCCGTGACCAGGCACATCGTTCTTGGACGTCCCAGCCGGTCGCTAAGGCGACCAAAAATGACTGCACCGACGACACCTCCAATTCCCATTAGCGCCCACAAATTCGTAGTAAATCCTCTTGACATGTTGTGATCGTTCTCAAGAGATAGGCCGAAGAATTGGTACCACGAGGCGGCTACGAACGCGAAAGCCATGTAGAAGAACACAGCCGTTTTCCACGCTTGTAAGCGGGTGATGGCTTTGATGCCAGCCCCACGAGGTAATGGTGGCGAAATGTCTTTACGCAGCGCGACATAAAGAACAATGAGAATGGCAACTGACGCCACCATTTCCAGAAGCCACACTTCGCGCCACGCACCGGCGTCGTTGACCACGTCGCGAAGGGCTGAAGTCGCGAAAGGAATGATTACTGAGCCGACTGCCATGGTTGCAGTTAGAGACCCCATCACGGTGCCTCTCTTGGCAACAGGAACGTCTGCTGTCGCTATGACTGGCATCGTCAACCAGATTCCCGCACCCCCAAAGCCAGCCAAGGCTGTACCAATCATTACTTGACTAGTTGTAGGAGCAGTGCCCAGACATAACAGACCCGCTGTGACTATCCATAAACCGCATTTCAATAAAACGGCCGGGGCTATTCGACTTGCCAGATAGGTCACGGCAACAACACCGCACAAATAGGCCGCCATGTTTACCGACCCCGTAGCGCCCGCGGTCGTTGCAGTTAGCTCCAAGTCATCAGAAATTGCAGGCAGAAGGAGTGGCATGGTGCTGCGACCGAAGGTGTGTGACACGACGCCGGCAAGAGTTATGAGAACAACTCTTAACCAACTCATTTCTGCTGAGGGTTCAACAGCAAAGATCGCTGGTGAACTGCTGGCATATCGAGGTGAGAAATCGGAACTTGCGGCGGGACTCATTTTCTGCGTCACCCAACCGTCCCCGCGAACCACAACTCCACTTTGGCGTTGCCCTTCTCATCACCCTACGATTGTCTTCGTGCCTGTGTACTCCTATCGCTGTCATAAATGTGCCGAGACCTTCGACCAGAGAAGACCTATGTCTGAATCTGGTGAACCCGCGACCTGTCCAGTCGGGCACCCAGGAGCAAAACGACAATTGTCGACATTCGTTTCAGTTGGAGCAACGCCACAATCAACTGCCGCAACCGAGACAGGCTCCTGGACTGGTCAAAATGGTTGTTGTGGCGGGGGATGTCATTCACACTGAGCGATAAGTTCAGCCGAACTGTCGCCGTCCAAGGTCAGTGTCCGCTATCGAAAGCAATGGGGAGACTCGCGGGTCCCCAAATGCCATTTTCTAGCGGCTTCCAAATGATGTCGCCGTTGAGTTTTAGATTGGGCAGTCGTTCTGCGGCAACGATAAAAGCCTCTTGGAGTTCTGCCCGCGCTAGAAAAGCGCCCAAGCAGTAATGAATGCCACTCCCGAATGTTAAATGAGGAGACCCTGCTTCACGAGTGATGTCGAAAGCTAACGGTTCGTTGAATTTTTCGACGTCGTGAT
>JAYZKK010000026.1:0-35769 GCA_036163555.1 Actinomycetota bacterium | reverse complement strand
CAATCGAGTTGGCAGAAAATCGGCAGGCAACTTCTTGGGTCCAACATGATTTGAACCTGAACCCCCAACTTCCCTTCGAAGATGGCAGCTTTGACGGCGTCGTCTGCTGTGTGTCCATCGATTATTTGGTCCGCCCTCTCGAGGTGTTTGATGAAATCCATCGATGTTTGAAGAGCGGCGGGGTATTTGTAAACAGTTTTTCTAATCGGTGCTTCCCAACGAAAGCCATCCAAGGCTGGGGCCAGACCGACGATCGCGGCCATGTTTCGATTGTTGGCGAGTACTACCGACTCACCGGACCTTGGAGAGATGTTCAAGCTGAACTTCGAACTTCAGCTACTGCTTCAGGGGATCCGTTATTCGCAGTCTGGGGTTTCAAATAATGACAGCTGTTGGTGAGGAACCCAATAGACAACTTCTAGCTGATGTTGTCGAACAGCCAATCGTCGCGCGCAGCTATCGTTGGCCAAATCGGAACGGGGGCAGCTTTGACCGGAGAAGAAGCGAAAGAACTTGTACGGCACATCATGGAGGACGGCTTCAACAAGCAAGATTTGTCCGTCGTCAAGGCTTCGTTCACAGAGGACTATGTGCGTCATGGCTACGGCGGTCCATCCGCTAATTCTCTTGCCGAACACGTCGAATCGCTCAAGGCGTATCACTCCTCATTAACAAATGCCCGATTCGAAATTCAGCAAATGGTCAGTGATGGGTCATCGGTCGCGGTGAGATACATACTGAGAGGCACCCATACAGGGACATTCATGGGAGTAGCCGCTTCAGGTAACGAAGTTGAGCGCCACGCGGTCGCGATCTTCACCATCGTCGGGGGAAAAGTCATCGAAGGTCACATCGTGAGCGATAGCGGCGGCCTTTTGGACCAACTCACGAAATAACCGACGATTTATCCGAGCAGCAACTCTTCAATTCGTTCAGCTTGTTGTTCTGATTCTCGAGCATCAATCGCCCACATAGGCGGTTTCACACACACCGAGCTGGCATGTTGCGCGATGTTCCGAATTTCTTGACCTACCTCATCCGGGGTTCCGCAAACCGCAAATGTTTTGGCTGCTTCCAAAGGAACCATGTCAAGACAGTGTTCTAAAGGCAGTGATCTTCGTGCTTCGACCAGGGTGTCGAAAAGCGTCCCAAACCCATGAGCGTCAAAATAGGAGCGATAGCTAGGTATTGATGCATAGAACGCGACATTGCCGCGAGCTCGTCGAGCCGCAACTACTGGGTCTGGGTCAATGGAAGCTGTCAACCAGAGTTGTATTTGTAACTCGTTTGGGTCTCGCCCGGCGCTAGCCGCGCCGCGGCGAAGTGCTGGCAGTGCTCGTTCTTCCAACCACCACCGGGACCATATTGAATGTCCTATGAAGCCATCTGCGCATTCGCCAGCTAGTTCACACAATTTTTCACGTAGCGACGCAATCCAAATTGGGACAGACCCCACCTTGGATCCGAAATTGGGGTGCAGGCCTTCGAATGACAGCTGGTAGTGCTCTCCGTGGTAATCGGGGATTGAAGAAGCATTACTTTTCGCTGCATCAAAAACCATGCGAAGAATTTCGATTACCTCACGAGTTCGGCTAATCGGAGGTCGAAAATCTTCGCCGAAATAATTTTCTGTCCAGGTTTGTGGAGCGGTACCCAACCCGAGGGTGAATCGCCCATTGCTTATTTGGTCCAGTTCAAGGGCGGCACACGCTGTTTCGAAGGGTGAACGAACAAACGCCATCGCTATGCCGCTTTCTAGTTCTAGCGACGTGGTGGATGCAGCTGCTACTGCCAAACTGGCCCACGGCGGCCCGTACACCTGGTTGCCAATGACTCCCGCATACCCACGTTGTTCTAACTCTTTACTTCGAGACGCGATAGTGGATGCATCACCTCGTCCAATTGGGGCCCAGCAATTCAACACAAGTCGGTCTTGGATCTAATGAAGAGCTACCGTCCAATGGGAGTCATCGACGCCCACGGATTAAGCGGCCGGGACGAGCTCCTGTGAATTCGTCGTCTTGTCTCACGATTTCACCTGCAACAAGGGTTGCCTTATATCCGCTGGACTCCTGTAATAGGCGGGGCGCTCCGGTTGGAAGGTCATACGCCATTTCAGGAGCAGCGATCGACAGATTGTCGTAGTCGATGATGTTTATATCAGCGCGTTTCCCGACTTCGAGGGTGCCTCGGTCACCGAGCAAACCATAAATTTCAGCTGTGTCATGGGTCATTAACTTCACGGCGTCTTCGATTTTCATCTTGGGGCCATTGGTTCGATCTCGAGTCCAATGACTCAGCATGAAAGTGGAGGTGGAGGCGTCACAAATTAGACGGCAGTGAGCGCCGCCATCAGAGAGACTCCAGAACGCTCCATGATGGTTTAGCCGTTCATATGTTGGGTCAAGGGTGTGTTCCGCGAAGTCGGCGAGGGGAAAGAAAATTAGTCCTCGCCCATCGTTGGTTAAGAGAACTTCGTACGCGTACTCATATGGGTCCCGGTTTTCTCTTTCGGCTCGAGCTGCAACGGAATCATTCGGGTTGGGTTCATAATCGGGGTTGCCCAGTAGCGGATACATCTTGTGAAAACCATGCGCCACATCGTGGTTGAAACGTCCGGTATATCCAGTGGTCTCACTGAGGATTTGTTGTTTTACTGAATCTTTGGAGAGTTCCTCCACAAGTTCGGAATGTGTACATGTTGCAGCCAGTTCCAAATATGTTGGGTGCATCTTGAACGGATGGAGTGACGTTTCAAGTCCAAACAACAGACCTGCTGGGCGTCCAGCCACCTGCGCTATCACCTTGCCATCACCTTCGACCGGGGCTGATGAGAGTTCAAGAAGGTCACGCCATTGTTGTGGGTGGTTGTCTGATTGGTTGAGTGCGTAGGTGACGGTTAGCCCATGGTCGCTGGCTAGTTCACGCATCCAATCGATATCGGAACCGAAGTTGCCTTCAAGTCCTCCGAGTCCAATGTCTGACGCAACTTCTATAACCCCTCCCCCGGCCTCGGCAACGGCCTTTCCCATTGCTATGAGTTCGTCGGCGCCTGCAAAGGTCCCCGGGACGGGCTCACCATCGAGGGCTCGGTGCAGCATGGTACGAGAGGAAGTAAACCCAAGTGCTCCGGCTTCAATTCCCTCTTGGACAATTCTTGCCATCTCTACCAAATCGTCTGGTGTTGGGTCTTCGTTTCGTGCGCCTCTCTCCCCCATGACGTATGCGCGAACGGAACCGTGTGGTACTTGGGTCGCTATGTCCATGACTCTCGGCATTTCTTCAAGGGCGTCTAAATATTCTGGGAAGGTCTCCCAGTTCCAGTCGATGCCTTCAGCCAAGGCTGCGCCGGGAATGTCTTCGACGCCTTCCATAAGTTGGATCAGCCAGTCGTGGCTATCTGGTCGTGCAGGAGCGAACCCGACACCACAGTTCCCGAATACGGTTGTGGTTACTCCGTGAAAAGATGAGGGGCTCATATCGGGATCCCATGTGGCTTGCCCGTCATAGTGGGTGTGGACATCAACGAATCCTGGTGTCACTAGATGATCTGAGGCGTCTATTTCTATTTGGCCTCGATCAACGTCATTCCCCACAGCGGAAATGAGGCCATCGTCGATTGCAATGTCAACTTGTCGGATCGCATTCCCCGTGCCGTCCGCAACTTTGCCGGACCTAATTACGATGTCGTGCATTGAGTTCCCCTCTCACTCATTATTAATTCTATTCAATTCAAGCAATCAGTTCTTGGTGATGAGTCCAGGTGAGAGATCTAGAGTGATTGAGTGGCTGTCCTAGATGCTTCTCTGATCAACATCTTTCACCGGGATGGGTTCGTGGTAGTCGAGGATTTCTTTGACTTCGACCAACTGGACCTTTTTGGATCAGTTGTTGATCGTGCAGTCGAGAATCGAGTCGGCTCTGATGCTAGATCAGTGGAAGAAAAGTCGTTATATGAACAAAGCTTTCAACAATGCATGAATCTTTGGGAAGACAACGCCGACTTAAAGAAGTTCACTTTTAATCAAGAGCTTGGAGAGGCGGCTGGCCTGTTATTAGGGGCCGAAGCGCTACGTGTTTGGCACGACCAAGCGCTTTATAAGGAACCGGGAGGCCGCGAAACTGACCCTCACCAGGATTGGCCGCTTTGGCCTATGGGGCCAGCTCGCCAAATAACTGCATGGATTCCCTTTGATGGGTCGACATTGCAAGGCGGGGCAATGGGTTATTCACCAGGTTCTCACCGCCTGGGTTTAGCCAAGTTCTCTGACATCACTCGGGAGTTGCGTGAAGAGCCATATCCGTATTTTGATCACTCCGAAATGGCGGATATTTCTTGGGTGGAAGCGCCTCGTGGGTCAGTGGTCTTTCACCATTCTTTGACCGTTCATCAAGCAAGAGCCAACACGACTGACACCACTCGACGGGTGTACTGCATCATCTATTTCGAGGACGGCTGCACGCGTTCGCGTTCTCACTGGCATCAAAGTTTGGATCGGCAAGGGATTGAAGATGGCCAACGAATCGAAGGTCCGGTAACCCCTGTCGCTTGGCCTCGGCCAGCCGATGACGTGCCTGAATCGCCTTTGGGGATGGGTAACCCTCCCCAAACAGGGTTCCGTTACTGACGTTCGGTTCATCGTACGTATGTAAGTACCGGTATCGAATTATCGCGCCACTCAGTTGTTGTCCAATTTCCGTAGCCGACACGATGCCACCTTCCTACTCATGTTCCTCTTTGTGTGAAGTAAAGGCATTCCGCAAACCTATGATCGAAGTCCAACAAACTAAGGAATCTCATATGTACCTTGAACTCTCCGCAGACGAACTCCTGACAACCACTCGTGCTGTGAGGAAACGGTTGGATCTGAACCGGCCGGTGGAACGGTCGGTGCTAATTGAATGCACCGACATTGCCTTTCAGTCACCAACTGGGTCGAATGCTCAAGGATGGCATTTTTTGTTTGTTGAAGATGCGGAAAAGAAAAGACGGTTGGCAGATCTTTACGGTCAAGGGTTTGACCCTTACGTGAACGGTCCACCTCGCGAATACGCCCCTGGGGACATCCGAGCCGAACGCGCCGAATTTGTGAGAGGTTCCGCCAAACATCTGAGAGAAGTGTTCCATGAAGTCCCAGTGTTGTTGGTCCCGTTGATGTTGGGCCGACCCGAAGGCGTTGATGCTTTCGGCCAAGCATCAATGTGGGGTTCGATAATTCCGGCTGTTTGGAGTTTCATGCTCGCCGCGCGTGAACGTGGGCTTGGCAGTGCCTGGACCACCCTCCATCTTCCCTTTGAGAAAGAAGCGGCTGAGGTTTTGGGTGTTGACTACAACGAATGGACCCAGGTTGGTTTATTCCCAGTTGCTCACACGATCGGCACCGACTTTAAGAAAGCGCCACGTCTTGACACCGCTGAACTTGTGAGCTTCGACACCTTCGGAAACCAGTGATAGCTCACATTGAGTGGTTCATATGTTGATTCGAATCTGGGAGGGGTGTTACACGTGAGAGATCTTGAATTGCTGAGCGGCACGCTCAGCCGTGACGGAGAGGAAATCTATTGGGAATTAGTTCGCGACGCTGACGAGGGAAACTCCGATAAGCGACCGGTAGTCGTTTTGTCTCACGGAGCTGGTGGTTCACATGCTGTCTGGTATCAGCAGATCCCACAGATTGGAGAAAAGTACCGAGTAGTGACTTGGGACAGCCGTGGTTTCGGTAACTCCACAAATAACACCGTCCAGCTAGCTCCCCAGAATGCCGCTCACGACCTGGCAGCGGTACTGAGTGAACTCGGAATTTCCGATGCGCATCTAGTAGGCCAATCCATGGGTGGTTGGCATGTTTCAGCGTTTCTCACCCTATTTAGTGACCGAGTCCGATCTATCACCTACGCCGACACAGTAGGGGGCCTTTGGACCGACGATCTCCGGGAGGCATACAAAGAATTCCGCGCATCTGGTGGGCTGCAAGGAACACGAGAACTTCCGCTAGTTGGCGGACACTCAGCGCTGTGGACCGGAGCCGCCGACCGAGACGTCGCCCACGCGTTTTTGTATCAGGCATTGGGTTCGTTTCATTCACCACCCCTTGATCGACTTGCTGAAGTACTTGAGTTCACCATCCACCACTCAGACTTTGATGAGCTCAATATTCCGGTTCTTTTTATAGCCGGGGAATATGATCAGATCTTTCCTGCATCCATGCTGCGTGAGTCCGCGAATCGCATTCGCGGGGCCCAGTTCGTTGAAATCCGCGATGCTGGACATAGCCCCTATTTTGAACAACCTGTTGCTTGGAATCTTGCGCTAACCGAATTTCTTGCTTCCATTGACTGAGGCTTGCCCTTTCGCTCCTCGCTGATTACGACCCAAAGCAACCGGGCAGTTACGACTGCGGTGTAAAAACTACAGGGGTGTGGCGGTAGCGGAAAGTTGATGAGTGACAAGCCGTGAGTAGAGTCCGTCTTCATCGATCAAGGTGTCATGGTCTCCGGTTTGAACCACTTCCCCGGCATCCATCACAACAATCTTTGAAGCGTTACGAACTGTGGACAGCCGGTGGGCAATGATGAGTGTCGTTCGACCCTGCATTAGTTGTTGTAACGCGTTGTGCACAAATGCTTCGTTGACTGCGTCCAGATGTGAAGTGGCCTCGTCAAGGACCAACACTGGGGCGTCTTTCAGAAATGCTCGAGCGATAGCAACACGCTGCCGCTGGCCGCCAGAGAGACGGACTCCGCGTTCCCCAACCATGGTTTGTAGCCCATCGGGCAAGTTCGCGACAAACTCGGTCAGAGATGCTTGCTCTATCGCGGTTTGAACTTCCATTTCCGTAGCATCGGGACGCGCCAGAAGAATGTTGTGGGCCAGCGTGTCATTGAAGAGATACGTTTCTTGGCTCACCATGGCTACGTGGGCTCGAAGATCATCTAGATCAAGATCACGAAGATGCTGGCCAAACAACAAAATATTTCCATCGTCAGCATCCCAGAACCGCAACATAAGTTGCGCTGCCGTCGTCTTCCCGGCTCCCGAAGGCCCAACTATTGCAACTGTGGAACCAGTTTGGATTTCGAACGACACCCCGGCCAGGGCCTGTGTTTCCGTGCCTGGATAACTAAACGCAACATTGTTAAACGTGACAGCGCTCTCAGCAGTAGTCCAGTCGATCAGGGTCGGTGAAGGCGCGGATTGAACCGTGACGGGTTCGTTGTGAACCTGATGCAACCTTCGTGAAGCACCGAGCGTGTCTGCTAGTTGTCGTCCTACGTGAGCGATTTCTGAGACAGGTAAGAAACAAGCAAGCGCAAGAAGCGTGAGCAGAGGAAGTGTGGTGGGAGTGAGATTGCCTCCAGATACCAACCCTGCTCCAGTTACAACCACTGCGAGGCCTCCCAGACCGGTGGCTATTTCAAGCAACGCGGTCTGGCGAGACAGATCACTGTAGAAGGGCAAACGGGCGTCAATATGTCGTTGCACTCGCTGCAGAAAAGCTTCTGATCTTCTATCTGCTTGCTGGAAGGCCAGCACTTCACCAAGACCTTGCACAGTGTCTACGACAAATGCATTTAGATCTCCGAGCGCCTCTCTGTCTTCTGAGCCGAGCGTGTCCAAGCGTTTTCTTAACAAGAAGGGGCTCAAAACAACGACGGCTAAAAACGGAACCAGTGCTACGGCCATTTGCCATCCGAGCACGATCAAAGTGATCAAAACTGTGGACGGTACTAGTAATGCCACAAATGCTGGTGCGACGGTATGAGCAAAGAAGTACTCGACCATTTCAACGTCATGAGTTGCCATAGCAACCATGTCGCCGGTGCGTCGCCGAACTAAATACGCGGGAGCAAGTTGATCCAATTTTGAATAAAGGGCGACTCTCATTTCAGCAAGCATTCGAAAGGCCATGTCATGAGCCACCCATGACTCCAACCAATGCAAAATGCCGGCTAACGGGGCGATGACCACCAGTGCGGTGAGAAGCCCACCGAATGATTCCCCGCGTTTTACGGCTGCGACTATCAGGGCGCTCAGTACGCCGACACCTATCAGCGCGGCTACTCGCGTAACTCCAAACACGAAAGTTGCCGCCAACTTAATACGCCATGGGCGAACTTCGGAGAAAAGCCATCTCACGGCGCCAACCCAACCGAGACCAGTAGCAGCAACAATTTCGTTATCAACAGGTTCCATGATTTCTTGATCGAAACTTCGATTGTCGTCGGTACTTTGAGTGTTCTTTGGCGTGGCTCGGGTGACGTTTTCCTCTGATAGCTGGCCAGCCATTAACGCGTAATAACGCTGCCCGCGTTCCATTAATTGAGAGTGAGTGCCGGATTCGACCACATCACCTGTTTCAAGAACCAGTATGCGGTCAGCACCAATAACACTCGAAAGTCGGTGAGCAAATATCAACGTTGTGCGACCAGCCATAAGTCGATCTAAGGCTTCTTGGATAAGGGCTTCGTTTTCGGCGTCAACTGAAGAAAGTGCTTCGTCGAGGACCAGGATTGGGGCATCTTTCAGTAGAGCTCGTGCTATTGCTATGCGTTGGCGTTGACCTCCCGACAAACGAATTCCGCGTTCTCCGATGACAGTGTCGTAACCGTTGGGCAACTTCATGATGAATGAATGCGCGTTGGCATCTACTGCTGCCTGTTGGACCGCTTCCATGGCAGAGTCGGGGGCGCCGAAACAAATATTGTCGAGAACTGTCCCGTGGAAGAGAAAGGTGTCTTGGGAGACAACAGCTATCGCCCCGTAGCGGTCCTCTGCCGAAAGGTTTCGGAGGTCATGCCCACCAAGGGATACGGAACCGGTACTTGGATCATAAAAACGCAGTAAGAGTTTCGCAACGGTACTTTTTCCAGCACCACTCGGCCCGACAACACCAACACGTTCGCCCGGATCGACATTGATGTTGAGTCTGTTCAGAGTCGGTTCTGTCGCAGCTGGATAACGAAAAGTTACGTTTTCGAATGAGATTCTGGGTTCAAGCTGTTGTTGGAGAATTACCGGTTCAACGGGTTCAATCACCTGAGGTTCAGTGTCGAAAACCTTAAATATTCCCTGCGCTGCTGATAGGCCCATCATTCCGTTGTGGAGCAACGTCCGAAGATCACGTTGTGGACGAAACACCTCAATTCCTGCCATCAAGATGATCAGGAGCGTCGTCATTTCCATATCACCGGCCTGCACCCGGTACGCCCCCACGGTCAAGGCTGCGGCTGCTCCAAGCGCCAGACCGGTGTCGGTGATCCCGCGTGTCAGAGAATTTGTTGCCAACACCCACATTGTGCTTTTAAAGACATCGTGTGCCCGCTGTGCAAGTGTCCGCCCTCGGGCTTCACTTTGACCGAACGCTTTCAATGTTCCCAGACCTTGAATGGAGTCCAAAAAATCTGCTGCGAACCGGCTATAGGCCTCTTGTCGTTCCAAGCTTCGGGCTGCGTCCCATCGGTGGAAAATCGATGGGGCCAGCAAAGTGACCAGGGCAAATCCAGTGAGTACTCCAGCGACTGGAAGGTCGAGGGGAGACAGCATTGCAAAAATCATTAGAGGTGTGACAGCCGCGACAATGAGCTGTGGCAGGTATTCGCCGAACCAAACTTCTAGTTGCTCAACTCCTTCAACCAGAGACAACAAGACTTCGCCGGTTCGTACATCACCAAAGTGAGCCGGTCCCAATTCAAGAACGTGCTCATGGAGCTGAGCGCGAAGTTTTAGCTGCACCTTTGCTGCGGTGTGGTGGGCAAGCATTTTGCGCCAATGTTCCAGAACGCCCCGAGCGACCATGACTATCGCTACTAGAACCGCCGGAACTAACAGCTGATCCAGTGATTCACCCCGAAATACTTTTGCTAAAAGCCAGCCGAGCAAACCTAGGCGAGCGATTCCGCTTACTGAAGCTAAGACACCAATCACCACCGCTTGGACAATGGCGACGCGCGCTCCTTTAGTGAAGGCCCAAAGTCTCCTATCAAAAAACATGTGGGGATTGGTTCTTGATCACGTAGCTCCTCATGGGCTCTGAAACAGTTATCTGGCTTCACTTCTGACGTTAGCTATATCTAGGTCTGTCATGGCTGAGGTTTAAGACGATTTTGCCCTTATCACCCGCCGGTCAGATAACCCTGATGGGCAGCAGGATGACAGACTGAGGCTATGAGTGAATTGCTTGACCGGCATCATCGTGTCATGGGGGATCACGCGCCGTTGTTTTATGAGGAGCCGTTGACTTTGCAAAGCGGCAACGGGGTGTGGTTAGAGAACCTGAGCGGTGATCGTTATCTGGATCTGTACAACAACGTTCCGTGTGTTGGGCACGCAAACCCCAGGGTTGTCGCGAATTTGGCGGAACAAGCTGCAACTCTCAACGTCCACAGTCGCTATTTACACGAAGGAGTCGTTAACTATGTAGAACGCTTGGTCGGTCTGCATCATGATGGGATCGAGTCCGCGATTTTGGGGTGTAGCGGTACTGAAGCCACCGAAATGGCGCTCACGCTCGCCCGCACCGTAACCGGTAGACGCGGAATCATTTGCACCGACGCCACATACCACGGCAATTCTTCGCTTGTTGGCCGACTGTCCGGGTTGCCTGTTGGCGTCGAACGAAACGGGGTCAAATCTATTTCAACTCCACAATTGTTCCGGCCGTTTCATGACGGATTGTCCGAAGCTGAACTCTTACAAAAACATCTAGACCAGCTAGAGGCCACAATTGGTTCTTTTGCTGATAGCGGTGGCTTTGCGGGGATGATGTTGTGTTCCATACTCGCGAATGAAGGGTTGCCGAACCCTCCGGCGACGTGGTTCGCTGAAGCTACGTCAATGGTGGCTGACGCGGGCGGCTTGGTAATCGCAGATGAAGTTCAGGCAGGTTTCGCTCGTAGCGGTTCATGGTGGGGTTACGAAGTGAGCGACTTCACCCCAGATGTTGTGTGTATGGGCAAACCAATGGGTAATGGCTTCCCTCTTTCCGCCATGGCTGCCAATCACGAGATGGTTACCAAATTCAGGGAGAGTCACCGTTACTTCAATACGTTTGCTTCTTCACCTCTCCAAGCCGCAGCCGGATCGGCAGTGATCGACGAAATTGTCGAACGCGACTTAGTGCGTCAAGTGGCGGAAGTTGGGACTCGTTTGAAAATGGCCCTCACTGAACTTCAATCACAGCACCCCGAAATGGGTGACGTTCGAGGTAGCGGCTTATTCATCGGCATTGACTGGGTTGAACCTGGCACTACAAACCCTGACGTCGGCGGTGCTCAAAGAATGGTGGAATCTTTGAAGTCGCGATTTGTTCTTCTCGGCAAAGCCGGGCAGCACGGCAACGTCTTAAAGATTCGTCCTCCATTGGTATTCGAAGATGAACATGCAGAGCTTTTTCTTGAGGCTTTTAGGGATTGTCTCGTTAATGCCTAGGGATAGTGACTTCTTAGAAGCCGCAAGAGCTGCTTGTGTTTCGTGGGGTCTCAACCCAATGGAGATAAAGGTTTTGTCTCACACAGAAAATGTTGTGTGCCGAATCAAGTTGAGTGCGACCGAGCAGCTGGTGATGCGGTTACACCGACCCGGATACAACGACTTAACAGAGTTGAACTCTGAGGTGCAGTGGGTTCAGTCGCTAGGAAACGCCGGACTGCCGGTCCCCGTGGCACTTCAAACCGAGGCCGGTGGTTACTACTGCTCCGTGGATATTGGTGATGACACTCACAGCGAACAACGTTTTGTCGGCGTAATCGAATGGGTTGACGGCAAGCCACTGGGGACACCGTTGGCCAACACCTCACAAGATGTAGTCCCGCATTACAAAACAATTGGCGCACTTGCCGCCGACATCAGATGCCACTCAAATCAGTGGGACCCTCCAGAAGGGTTCAAGCGACGTCGATGGGACCTCGAAGGACTTCTCGGGGACACCCCGTTGTGGGGACGTTTTTGGGAAGCGGAACCATTGACAGGCAGTCAGAGAATGCTTTTTCGCGAGGCTCGAAAATTATTGCAAACCCAATTAGCTGCGCTTTCAACAGGCCCTGATCGGTTCGGTCTAATCCATTCAGACCTTCATCTCGGAAACATCATGTACGACGGCGACGATTTAACCATCATTGACTTTGATGATGCTGGGTACGGATGGTTCGCTCATGAGGCCGCGGTGGCACTCCACCCCGGTGTCGGCGAACCATGGTTCCCTCGCGCACGAGAAGCTTTTCTTGAGGGGTACTGCTCGATCTATGAAATGGACGATGAGGAAATAAGTTCGATTGATGTTTTCCTTGCCGTTCGCAGCTTGATGATTGTGGGGTGGTTAAATGCACGACCGGAATTACCCCTTTATGAATATTTTTCTGTTGTCATTGAGGCCGCAGAAAAAGCCGTCAAGAATTTGGTGTCAAATTCATGATCTCTTTTCGTTTGCTTCTTAGTCTGCTTACTGCTTTGTCGCTCGCAGCATGCGCTGGGACAAACACCGTTACAACAAACTCCGCGGTCCAAGAAGTTGGAACCACAGCACCGACTACATCCGGGAATGCCGCTGTGTCCACGTCTGAGGATGCTGAGGTAACAAAGAGCGAGATATCGACTCCCCCTTCATCAACAGTCGAGCAACCCGCTCCGACGACTACATCTGGGAATGAACCCGCATCCACGGAGTATGAAGCCACGAAAATTCCGGAAAGTTTCTCAGAGGTCACCGTTACCGTCGAAAACTTCGTCGCTGAGAAGAACTTGAACGGTGCTGGGCTAATTGTCGTTGACCGTGATCACGGGGTTAGGTATCACAATCATTGGGGAGAATTTTCGACTGGCCGAATCTCACTGATTGCGTCTACAAGCAAAGTAATCAGCGCAGGGGTTTTGGTTCATCTTCATGACCGGGGACTGTTAGACCTTGAGGCACCGATTGGCGACGTCGTCGATTATGCGGGTCGACTCAGCACCGTCACGTCAATGCAACTGCTATCTGGGAGCTCGGGAATCCCAGGGCTTCGAGCTGATGACCCTCTGTATATCTGTATGTTTCTGCCTACTAGTTCGCTGCAAGAGTGTGCAATCGAAGGCCTCTCGGTAGCTGCATCGGATCCAAGAACTGTCCCACCAGACACCGAGTTTCGGTATGGAGGTATCCAGTTGCAAATTGCGGGTGCAGTAGCCGAGATAGCTTCAGGAAAGAGCTGGGCTGATTTGATCGACGAAATATACGTTGAGCCGTGTGAACTCAGGTCGCTTGGTTATTCGAACCCTTGGATCCCTCTCGGGGCGATCAGCGGAAGCTACCCCGACTGGGATGGCGATTTATCTCTTCTCCCACCGACCGACAATCCACATATTGGAGGCGGTGCTTATACAACAACTGGTGATTACGGAAAGCTTCTCTCCATGCATCTAAATGGCGGAAAATGCAACGGGCAACAGGTGCTATCACAAAGTGGCGTCGATTTAATGCAGCGCAATCGATCCGGTGAAATGTATGGATCACCTGTCGGTTATGGATTGGGGTGGTGGACACAAGAAATCGTTGGCTATGGCGGGTCAGCGGCGCAACCCTCTGACGAGAGGGGTGTCATCCGTTTGAGAGACCCCGGCCTTTACGGGTCGACTGCTTGGATCCAGCCTGAAGATGGGTTCGGTGCTTATCTTGTTGTGGAGAGCACTTCGAATGTGGGGAACCAGCTTGCCAAGCAGTTGTACCCGCTGATTGAGGCTGCTGTTTCAGTAATAGACGATTAAAACTGCGATTTCTATTGTGTGCTGAAGCCGGCTCGGATAAGCCCTTCTCTTTCGGCCGCCTGTACCGCTTGACCGGGTTCATTGAGACGGGTGAGAGTGACGCCATTAATAGTTGCAGTGCATTCAAAATCGTGTGGGTAGGGGCCGACCGGTGATCCGGCATCGGTTCCAACATCAAAGGTTTCGCCACTCATCGAAAACCCTATTGGGACAGTCCGATCAAGACGTTGGTAGGCGACGGCTATGTCATCGACGACTAGAACCAGTTCCCCGCCCTTGCCGAATCCGCCGTCATAATCAAAGATTGCTTCGATCTGGTGAGCACCTGAACCGAGTGTCGTTCCGGTCAAAGTGGTGATCTCGTGGCCGAAGCAGTTATAGGTGAAGTTCGGGGTTGCGTTGTCGAGCCACATTGACCATCCGGACATGTTGCCACCCTGACATGCGATCACCCCGCTGTCTTTGCTTGATGTCTCTACATCTCCGGTAATTCTCCAGGAGCAATTCTTGAGACGAACTACGACACTTTCTGGCATCCTCACGTGAGCTGTGGTGTAGGTCATGGTTCGCAAACCATCGAGGGCGTGGGGTACTCCAAGTTCGCCGCCTCTTCTGGACCCTGCGTCTCGCAGTGGGTACACCCCAAATCTCTTAGCTTCAGAATCAAAGATGTCTAATAGTTGTTGGAGTAGTTCGGGATATTTGTCGGCTAAGTCCACTGATTGGGAGAAGTCATTCTTAATGTCGTAGAGCTCCCATTGTTCTTGTGGCCCATCAAATTCAAATGCTTGCATTCGTATCCAAGGGACTCGGCCGTGGAAGCAGGATGCAATCCATCCGTCGTTGTATATAGCCCGGTTACCTAGAATTTCGAAGTATTGGGTGGTTCGTTGGCTAGGTCCATCTTCAGCGTATGAATAACCCATAGGTGTTCCATGAAAAGGCATTTGGGTTATGCCATTCACACTGTCTGGGATGGTGATTCCGGCCGCTTCAAGAATTGTTGGGGCAATGTCCACCACGTGATGGAACTGTGATCGCAGTCCACCTTTATCGCTTATATGTCCTGGCCATTCGATGGCAAGACCGTTTCGTGTGCCTCCGAAGTGAGATGCGACTTGTTTCATCCATTGGAACGGCGAGTCGAGCGCCCATGCCCAGCCAACGTTGAAATGATTTTCGCACTTCGAGGTGCCGAAATCATCAATATGTTCTAAAAGCCATTCAGGGTCTTCGTGTACGCCGTTTTGGAATGATGGGGCGCTCCATGCTCCGTGGATAGTGCCTTCAGCAGAAGCTCCGTTATCGCCGGAAAGATATATGACAAGAGTGTCTCGCTCTTCCTGCCTAGCGGCATCAATGACGCGTCCGATGTGATGATCGGTGTGGGCGAGGAACCCAGCGAAGCATTCCATTAGCCGTGTGGCTATTGGCCGATAGCGCTCTGGGTACTCATCCCATGCAGGAATTTCGTCTGGTCTCACTGTGAGAGTTGTGTCTTTTGGAATGACACCAAGATGAAGTTGTTGTTCGTAAATTTGTTCTCTTAGGTCGTCCCATCCTGCGTCAAATGCGCCTCGGTATCTTTCGATCCAATCGGCGGGAGCGTGATGGGGTGCGTGGACTGCCGGAGTCGAGAAATAACAGAACCATGGTCGATTTGGTGCTGATGCTCGATGGCGTTCCATCCAATGAATTGCTTGATCGGCTAGGTCTTCGGTGAGGTGGTAATCGGGGCGCCCGATATGCGGTGAGATTGGTGTGGTCTGGTCATATGCTGCTGGTTCCCAGTGGGAAGCTTCGGCCCCGATGATTCCGTAGAAGCGGTCGAAACCCATACCGGTTGGCCACCGGTCGTAGGGCCCTGCAGGGCCTTGCTCCCAGGAGGGTGTTAGGTGCCATTTGCCAAAGCATGACGTTCCGTAGCCTGACATTTGCAGTATTTGGGCCACGGTGGCCGCTTCGGCAGGAATTTGGGAGTCGTAGCCGGGAAACGAATTGGCGATCTCGGTAATCCCTCCCATGTGGACACTGTGGTGTTGTCTTCCTGTCAGCAATGTTGCCCGGGTTGGTGAACAAAGTGCGGTGGTGTGAAATTGGTTGTAGACGAGCCCATTATCGGCGACGCTTTGGAATGCGGGTGCTTCAACTGGGCCACCAAACGAGGAAAATGACCCGAAGCCCACATCGTCGAGCATGACAAGCAAAACGTTGGGTGCCTTTTCGGGGCCTCGGGCTGCTTCGAGACGTCGGGGTTCTGCGTCTTCGAGTAGCCGGTCCACTCGACCATCAAAAGGCGGTGTGGGTTTCGGCAAATTTGCTGTCATTGGAATCCTGGGTGATCAACCGCTTGAACAGCGTTGATTACCGCGTTTAGGTCACCTTTTAACGCCATGTCGCCAGAGCTTATGGCGGACTGCAGGTCGGTTGATCCTGTGAGGATCTGGTTCCAGGTTGCTCTGCTGCCGGATAAGACTGCCTCGCCGGCTTGTCCGTCAGTTGGGCAGGCAATGTGGTTGCGAAAATGGATACCTGTCCGTTCGCCGTCGAGTTCAATTGCGAGGTGGAAGTCAACGCCGACGAGTTTGTCTGGGTCAATAAGGACTCTAAGAATGGATACGGCAGCATCGGTTGACCATTGCTCTACTTGGCGTCGACTAAATCGGTGAGTGTTAAGTCTCGCTCCGTCAATGTGGCCTTCTAAATCGAGTGCGCGGGTTATGCACCAGTTGCGGAGGTTGGATGAGGTCGTCCGTTGAGCCGCAGTACGAAGAGCTGTGGCAAGAAGTTGGCGGTCAATTTCTGAGGCTCCTGGCCGGTGGGCCAAGCGCCCAGCTAGCGAGATGGCCCACCTGAGATCATTTTGGGATCCTTCTAGCGCTTCGTCGCAGAGACTTCTGACCTGTTCAGGCCCTCCCATTGCTGAGACCATTCGTTCTGCTTCTTCGGAAGTGTCTAACGGCAGTAACCCGATTGGGTCTCCGTCGAAAAACCCGAAGAGTCCCGACCGGATCTGCCGCACATGGTGTTCAGCTAGGCCATAATGCTGCTTTGTTAACCAATCGTCGTCGTACACGGCTGGGAGTTGGATTCGGTGTGCCAACTCTGGACCAGTCGCTCCCCTATTGGTCCAGCGAACAGTTTGGTCCCATAGAAATTGGATCGAGTCCCGATACGCGGTCACTCTGCGTTGTATTTCTTCCATCCCTGATAGTGGTGGGCCGTGTGTCGCTAAAAGGTGTTCCACTTCGAGGGTGCGGAGATGGTCGATACCTTTTATGAGCACTCGTGGGTCTCGATACTCTTCTCCGCGGATCGCGAAAATGTTGAACAGGGCTGGCCATACCAGATTTTGGACTGCGACCTTGAGCTCGGGGAAATAAAGGGTCACGGAGTCATCGGCATCAGACGGAGCTTGTGTAACAATCATTTTCAGACCAGCAACGACTACAGAGCAATCCTCAAAAAAAGTGTGGTCTGCTGGAACGTGACCCGGGGTCGAAGGGGCATGGTGTGCCATTCGGTAAGCAAGCCCGAGACCTACATTGACTAGTCCATCAGGCCCATCTTCGGGCATTTGGATTCCAAACTGCTCTATCAACCCTCTGGTGTAGGCGGGTGCTATTTCAGTTGCTGATCGCTCAAGGTTGCGGCTGATTCGTTCATGGCCCCATATGGCATGTATGGGTTCTTTTTCTATTAGGGCGGCCGTTCCATTCACATAATGAAAATGGGTGTAAACAACAGCTACAACAGGTTGGTCAGATACGACTCGAAGCTGCTCAAGAGCGCTATCCATCTCTTCGATTGATTCGCCGGTGTCGATCGCGATGATGCCTTCTGGACCTTCGATAAAGGTCTGATTGGACAGACCATTCCCGACGAGGCACCAGATCCTAGGTGCGACTTCATACATTTGTGGCGCTAGACGCTCAGTGTGTTGATGCAGGGAGCGGCTTGCAATACAGCCTCGTGCATCGGCTACGACGTCAGAGTCGTCAGTGACAAATGGTTGTTGATGCCCCATTTCGGGATCCTAGATCGGTGAGGGACGAATTTTCGATTTTGTCGCAGTAATGGAAACCAACTGGTTCTCTCAGTTCTGCGGTTGGAAACGTTGGGCAGCTTTTCGATGTCTAGTGAGAATCTCTTCGAGTTGTGGGTTAGTCAGCATTCCGCCATCCACAATCTGTTTTCCCTGGACAAACACATGGGTCGCGGAAAACGGACCGCACCGCAGCCATCCTTCTATCGGGTCGTCAAGAACACCAGCAATTTGCGGCCCGTCTAGTTTCCAAACAGCTACGTCACCTACTGAACCAACTGACAATTCACCTATTTCACCAGTTCGGCCAAGACACGCGGCCCCGCCCCGAGTCGCTATCTCCAACGCCATTCTTGCATTCATCTGATCTGCCCCAGACACAAGCTTCCCTTGAAGCATCGCTAACCGAGCTTCCTGCCATAACGAAGCTGAATCAGCTGATGAGGATCCGTCGCACCCCAGACCTACAGGGCACCCCGCGTCTCTCATCGCGACAACTGGAGAGATACCCGAAGAAAGGATCATGTTGGAACTCGGACAATGGGCGATACCGACACCAGCCGCACCAAGACGAATGATTTCATTTTCGTTGGGGCGAACAACGTGCGCTCCCCAACTTCGATCAGTAAGCCATCCCACGTCTTCGTACAATTCAACTGGCCGTCTTCCGAACTGAGCTATTGAAAATTCATCGTCTTCGGAGTTTTCGGCCAGATGAGTATGGAGTCTGACGTCAAGACGTTCTGCCAACTCCGCTGTTCGTCGCATCAAATCAGGTGTGACCGTAAAGGGCGAACAGGGGGCAAGTGCTATCTGGAGCATGGATCCCACTGCAGGGTCATGCCATCGATTTACGTGTCTTTCACTTTCGGCAAGAATGTCGTCTTCGGTCCGGACGGCGTCGTCTGGGGGTAGACCGCCATCCTTGACCGACAAACTCATGGACCCATACGTGGGATGAAACCTCATTGACAATTCAACCGCTGCTTGAATTTCAGCTGCTAGGAGATCACCTGCTCTTACTGGGTGAAGGTAGTGGTGGTCGGTGCTGGTGGTGCATCCAGACATGGCTAATTCGGCTAGTCCGACCCAGGCGGCCAGATATACCGCTTCTTCGTCGATTGCTGCTGTCCACAACGGGTACAGCGACTTCAACCACCCGAACAGGGGCGCTGAAGTCATAGGTCGGTAGGCCCGAGTCATGTTCTGGAACAAATGATGATGAGTGTTGATCAATCCTGGAGTCACTAAACAACCACTCGCGTTGACACGGCGTTGCGCATCAGGGGTCCGCTCAGAGCTTCCGCCGAGGGCGACAACGAGGCCGTTGTCGACCGCTACCCAACCGCCTGTTAGCTCGCGACGGTCCTCATCCATCGTCGCAACCAGCCAAGCATCCTCTATAAGGAGGTCAACGGGTTCAACCATCGAAGACAGTTTGACATTGTTGTCAGGCATCTGTGTTGACTAATTAGAGACTCATACCTCTATCTTGGAAGAATGCGCCGTGCACTGGCAGTTTTCGATGATTTCAATCCGGAAGGCAAGGAGTCTTTCGCCAACGCGGTCACGCGTTTTCGCGAACGAAACATCGTTCTGCCACGCTTTAGTGAGCTGAGAGATCCAACAACCTTTCAGCCGGACGTTCTCGAGGCCCTAGCCAACGTTTCCCCAGATGACGCTGATCCGATCAATCTTTTCCGAGTTCACTGGTTCAATACCCCAACCCAACCAACGCCAACTGCGATCCCGGACCACATTGAACTACCCCCAGAGCTCACCGGGACCAACGCTCGCATAGTGGTAGCGCTCGGGAATCGATTCCCAATGATCGGGGCCCACAAGGTGCTTGCAGCGTACTCCTGCCTTGTCGCCCGCTTGGTTACGGGCCGCTTTGATCCAACTGTCAACCGAGCTGTTTGGCCTTCGACCGGCAACTACGCGCGAGGCGGTGTCGCTATCTCAAAAATAATGGGTTGTCGTGGGGTCGCCGTTCTACCTGAGGGTATGAGCCGTGAACGATTTGAATGGTTAGATCGGTGGATCGAACATCCAGAAGATGTCATCCGTACCCCCGGCACTGAAGCCAACGTTAAAGAAATTTATGACGAATGTGGCCGGCTGGAAGCTGATGAATCGAATGTGATCCTCAATCAATTCAGTGAATTTTCGAACCATCTGGGTCACTACGCAGTTACGGGGCCGGCTCTTGAATCCATCTTTTCGGGAGTGACCTCTAACCAGCCCGCCCAACTCGCTGCTTTCGTTTCGGCTTCGGGGTCCGCGGGAACTTTGGGCGCTGGCGACTATTTGAAGGACGTCCATGGCACTCGGATTGTGGCTGTCGAAGCTCTCGAAGTGCCAACAATGCTTTATAACGGATTCGGTGATCACAACATTCAAGGGATAGGCGATAAACATATTCCTCTCATCCATAACGTCACCAATACCGATCTAATCGTCGGCGTCTCAGATAAGGCAACGGACCAACTAGACGTGGCATTTAATACGCCGTCCGGCCTCCGCTCGTTGGAACGCCACGGTGTCGATCCAGAGCTTGGTTCATTGATGACGAACTTGGGGTATTCATCCATATGCAACATTTTGGCTGCAATCAAATCAGCAAAGCACTGGGAACTTGGTCCGGACGACGTTGTTATGACGGTCGCCACAGATGGGTCTGAGCTGTATAACTCCGAGCGTGAAAAAGTTATGCGTCGTGACTTTCCAGAAGGATTCGACGATACCGAAGCCGACGCTGTGCTCGGGACGCATTTGAACGACATCGGTACTGAAGACATCCTTGATATGGACGCAGCGAACCGGGACCGGGTCTTTAACCTTGGGTATTTCACCTGGGTCGAACAGCAAGGAATTTCAATCGACGACTTCGAACGCAGGAGAAGTCAAGTTTGGTGGGACGAGTTACGACCCCTCATTGAGAAGTGGGATAATCGCATTAGCGAATTCAATGAGGCAACTGGCGCAAAGCATCGTCGATGACGTGAAAGAGACAAACCCCTTTATCCTCTACCGGGATCGCCTCGACTCCTTCGATCAAGCAACCGCGGCCGGGTGGAGCGATCAGCAGTTTGTAGACCTAGTAGCGAAGTTGGATGAGGGAATAAAGGCAGTTGATGGAACCGGGTTTTCTGTAACCCCGGTAATTAACGGTGGTCCACTAGCAGATGCTCTTGGTCTTGATATCGACCTTAAGGTCAAGGTAGAGATCGATTCTGTTGGAGGGTCCCATAAAGCCAGGCATCTTTTCGGTGTTGCGCTTCATTTGGCAGTCGAAAACACAACCAAGGATTCTCCGACGGGATCTCTGGCAATCGCTAGTTGCGGCAACGCCGCTATAGCCGCAGCAATCGTCGCAAAAGCAATTAACCAGCCAATCGAGGTGTTCGTCCCTGTTTGGGCCGAAAGACCTGCCCTGGACTTGTTGCGAGAATTGGACGCGCAAATCCAAGTGTGCGAGCCGTCAACTAACGAAAAAGGGGACCCTTGTTACGCCCGTTTTCGACAAGCCATCGCTAATGGGTGTCGCCCATTTGGGGTGCAAGGAACCGATACTCCTGCGGTTTTCGATGGCGGTCGAACTCTAGGGTGGGAGTTGCGTGACCAAGTGCCGAATTTAGACACAGCTTTCGTCCAAGTTGGGGGCGGTGCATTAGGAACAGCAACAGCGATGGCGTTGCCTGGCGTGTCGATCCATCCAGTTCAGGTTTCTGGATGTGCACCTCTTAAACGAGCTTGGGATCTCCTCGCACCAGATTTCGATATGGAGAAGGCCGCCGCTAGTCCTGAAAAATTCATGTGGCCCTGGGATCAACCAAATAGCGCTGCTTCGGGCCTTCTTGATGACATCACCTACGACTGGCTGCCGTTGCTAGATGCAACTTTGGTGAGTGGCGGAGAACCAGTAGTCGTGCCTGAGGCAACCCTGATTGAAACCCATCGAATTGCCACTAGCGTTACTGGCTTAAATGTTTCTCCTACTGGGATAGCGGGGCTAGCTGGTTTGGTAGAAGCCCCTCCAAAGCCTGGAGCGGTTGTAGGGGTTTTGTTTACGGGGATCGACCGCCAAAACGAGGTAGCGGCATGACAAATCTTCAAGAATTCCAAGTCTCTGGACACGCCGGGGACCTACATGCGCGACTCTGGCAACCTTCTTCAACCCCGAGGGCTCTCGTATTCATTCTTCATGGCTACGCGGAACATGGCGGTAGATATGCACACGTTGCCGAAGCACTGGTGGCTAACGACCTTGCCGTACTTGCTTCAGACCATGTCGGTCACGGCCTTTCCGGTGGAGAACGCGCCCTGATAACTGATTTCGGTCTTGTGGTAAACGATATAGATGTTGTGGCTTCAGAGGCCTTTGATCGACTCGGTCTCGACCTCCCTCTTCTAGTCGCAGGACATTCAATGGGTGGTTTGCTCGCCGCTCGATTTGTCCAACGGTGGCCAGAAAGAGCTGTTGGGGCAGCTTTCTTCGGCGCAGTTATTGGTGACTGGAAGTGGGCTCGTGAAGTACTCGGGTTACCAGAACTACCTCCTGAAGACTCCGACCCAATGGGCATGTCACGAGACATCGAGGTTTGTCGGGATTATGACGCCGACCCGTTGGTTTATCGTGGTCTGTACAAACGCCCTTTACTCGAAGCAGAAGTCATCGCTCTTGATGAATTCCGTGATGAGATCGACAGGATTCAAATCCCTGTGGGGTTCTTTCACGGCACCGCGGATCCATTTGTGCCCTACGAAGATTCTTTACAAGCTATTAACGACATGCCCAGCTCAGCAAAAACAGTGCATCTTTACGAGGGGGCGAAACACGAGCTATTAAACGAGATCAACAAAGAGGAAGTCTTAGACGATCTTCGCAAATGGATAGATGGCACTCTCATCAGCTCTTCGGAAGTGCCCCAATGACTTCGGAGACGGGACGTCTACATGAGTCTCAACAGCTAGGGACTCACATTAGAGAGATCCTGCGTCCTGCAAGTTGGGTTGAAGCAGTCCAATTGTACGAAGCTTCACCAAATGCTTTACCAATCGCGGGAGCTACAGATCTGCTGTTGGATCTATCACGCACTCCTGACCCTGAAGGTTCTGGTGCGACTCTCCTAGACCTTTGGGGCTTGCCTGACTGTTCACAAATCACTGTCAGTGACACTGATGTTGTTGTCGGTTGTGCGGTGACACACAACCAGATCATTGGATCACCAAATTTAGATTCTGCTCTCGACATACTTCGGATGGCATGTCTGGAGATTGGTTCTCCCCAACTTCGAAATCGCGCAACGGTCGTTGGGAATATCGTTACTGCCAGCCCAGCTAATGACACTATTTCGGCGTTGGTAGCACTCAACGCGTCTGTGCTCATCGAATCGGTTAGTGGGGAACGTGAAGTTCCAATCAGTAACTTCTTTAACGGGTTCAGGCAGACAGTATTGGCACAATCAGAATTAGTTCGCTCTATCAGGATTCCTAGGTGGAGCTCTCAAACTGTTGGTACATGGTTCAAGGTAGGTAACAGGACCGCCCAGGCAATATCCGTAGTCCACGCCGGAATTGTTCTGGAGTTTGACGAAGCGACATCACTCATTACAAAGGCCGATGTCGCAATCGGAAGTGTGAGCGAAACAATCAGCATCTCAAAGTCATTGAGTGAATATCTAGTCGGCAAAGACCTTAACCCTGAAACCGCAGCTGCAGCTGCTCGTGTTGCCGTAGATGAGATCTCGCCTATCGATGACATCCGCGCTACTGCTACCTACCGAACCGCTGTTACGGAGACTGCCATTCGTCGGGCCCTCGCGAACCTTTCAGAACTCTCTACCTCTCAGACTCGAGTTGTTCCGTTGTTGGGTTGGGTTGCTAACCGACCAACCCCTCCTCAGCCGAGCCTGTCATCAGCAACGGAGGTGGTTTGCGCAGTCAACGGATCAAATGTCACCGCACAAATTGCTAACAATTCAACGCTTCTGGAATGGTTGCGAGCCAACGCTTCTACTGGGACCAAGGAAGGTTGTGCTGAAGGCGAGTGTGGAGCGTGCACTGTCATGCTCAATGGTGCGGCTGTCGAAAGCTGTCTAGTTCCAACGGCGCAAGCCGACGGGGCTTCTGTCGTAACGGTTGAAGGACTTGCCGACGAATCAGGCTTGCACCCAGTCCAACAGGGGTTCCTAGACGAATTTGCTGTCCAGTGTGGATTTTGTACACCTGGTTTCCTTGTCGCGGCTGCTGCCCTGTGCGACGAGAACAAATCGCCTTCACCCGATGAAATACGAGCGGGACTGGCGGGCAATCTTTGCCGGTGCACTGGGTATTACTCGATAGTCGAAGCGTTAAACGGCTTATCCACTAGTAGGGACTCGTCCTGATGACTGTGGGAAAAACACCTCAACGCATTGACGCCATCGACAAGGTCACCGGTGCGGCTACCTATCCTGCCGATCGTGTCCCGGACGACGCTCTACATGCCGTCGTCGTATTCACGAATCAACCTCATGCTCGTCTCGTCGATATCGATTTCACAGAAACTCTCAGTGCATCTGGCGTGGTAACGGTTGTGACCGCTGCCGATGTTCCGATGAACGAATATGGACTGACGTTATTTGATCAACCTGTTTTTATTGGACTCGATGACACCGGGCAGAGTTCGGTCCCATGTGATGTGAGTCGATGGGAAGCGGATCATCTTGCAGTCGTCGTTGCCGAAACTCTGGTTCAAGCCCGCGAAGCCTCTGCTCTAATCAAAGCGCAGTGGGAAGTTCTACCTCTCGTTTCTGATGTCAGTACTGCGCAGTCTGATGAAGTTCTTGTTCATCCCAACTCATCAAGCAACACGTACCACGAGCTTCGAATTCGGAAGGGGGATTGTGCTCGGGGGATGGAGTTAGCCGACGTGGTTATAGAGGACACATATGAACTCCCCCACCAAGAACACGCGTATTTACAGGTGGAAGCCGCCACTGCATGGCTTGATGACGATAAGCGAGTCACTGTTGAAACAAGCGGGCAGTGGGTTCACGAAGACAGAGAACAAATAGCCCATGCCCTTGACGTCGACCCTGAAGAGGTTCGTGTTCGGTACGCCTCAATTGGTGGCGCTTTCGGCGGCAAAGAAGACATGAGTTTGCAAATCGTCATGGCCGTGACAGCGAAGAAACTCAACAATCTTGGTGTCATGCGTCCTGTGCATTGCAATTGGACTCGCGAAGAGTCCATCGTTGGTCACCACAAACGTCATCGAGCAACTGTTCATGCTCGGTTGGGCGCTACAGCGGACGGAATTATCACTGCCGTCGAAGCTGAAGTGCTCCTTGACGCAGGCGCCTATAACTACACGTCCAACAAAGTACTTGGGAATCTTCATCTGTCAGTCGCAGGCGCATATGACGTGCCGAATGCTCATATAGACAGCAAAGCTATTTACACCCACAGTGTCCCTGGTGGTGCTTTTAGAGGGTTCGGTGGCCCACAGGGCGCTTTTGTCGCTGAATCGCAAATGAACAAGATGGCTGATGCATTGGGGATAGACCCCTTGGAGCTTCGCAGTCGAAATGCGCTTAGTGATCTGTCTGACGGGATAACCCAATCAGGGCTTCCTGAAGGTGTTGGCGTCAATCGAGTTATCGAAGCATGCGTTGAACAAGCGCCAGTTGATGCGCCATTACTGCAGACACCACCGTTTCGTTCTATTGCTTCATTACCACCAGAATTAGGCCAGACAAAGCAGGGTCGCGGGTACGCGATCGGCATGAAGAACGTCGGTTTTAGTTTTGGCTTCCCAGAGGCCTGCGAGGCAGACGTCGTTTTCCATGGCGACCCAGATACCGATCGTCCTACTCGGGTTGAACTGTTCCACAGCGCCGCTGAGGTTGGCCAAGGTGTGCACACCGCGCTCGTACAAATGGTGGCCGACGCGGCCGACGTCAGCATCAGCAACATTGACGCTATTTATAGCGATACTGCCACCGGCGGGGATTCCGGATCGGCGTCGGCCTCTCGCCTCACATTCATGGCCGGAAATTCAGTCTTGGGTGCTGTCGAAGAAGCAGAAAAGGCATGGGCTGACGGTGCCAGGCCTGCTGTGGGGCATTTCCGCTACAAACCGCCGGTGACCGAAGCACTCGACCCAGAAACAGGGGTGGGGCAACCCAACTTTTGTTATGGCTATATGGCACAGGTCGTGGATTTGACTGTCGACACGGGTACTGGCCATATACGTGTTGACCGTGTTCTTTCAATCCATGATGTAGGCAGGGTCATCCACCCTCACATGTTGAGGGGCCAAATTGAGGGTGCTATAGCCCAAGCTCATGGATACACCCTCAGCGAACAGCTGGTTCTTGAGGAAGGAAGGATCCAAAACCCGCGACTTTCCCAATATCTGATCCCAGGGATAGGGGACGTACCCGTCAAAGTAGAATGCCTGATTCTCGAAGCAGCTGACCCACTTGGCCCTTGGGGTGCACGAGGCGTTTCTGAAATGCCGTACATCACCTACGCCCCAGCAGTTACGGCAGCTCTTCACGATGCAACCGGTGTTTGGATGAACACTTTTCCTCTGACACCATCAGTGGTTCTCGAACACCTAACCGCAGCGAACAGTTAGGGCATAGCTTCAAGTCTCCTGAACAGGCGCTGAGCTTGTTCGGATGCCTTTGCTCTTACTTCCTGGGCATCTACTCGAGTCGCAAGCCCGTCGTTCAAAACAAGTTCGCCACCAATTTCCACCGATCTGGCGCGAATATTGGTGTGGAATGCGAGTCGCCATGGGTCGAGTGGTTCGTCGGACCAGATCACTCGGTCTTGTAGGGCTTCGGGGACTAATTGGTAACCACCTTGTAGCCATCCCCATGCCGCTTCTGGGGTTGCTGCGATGTCATGTTCTCTCATCCGTACGTAAGCGATTCGAAATTCGTCGAGCATGGCAGCACCAATACCATCGGTCCCTAATGCAACTGGTAGACCGAGCCGCTGGGGTGCTGCATAGCCGACGGAATTATTCATGTTGGATCGGGGGTTGTGGATGATGGTTCCGCGTAACTCATGATTATCCGGTAAATGGACACCGTGGACCAACAGCCAACTATCTGTACTCAACTCTCGTAGACGTGATGTCGCGTCAACGTCATCAGGTCCTTCGGCGACGTGTATGTGAACTCCGACCCCGTAGCGGTTTGCCAGTTCGGTTGCGGCGACCAAGGTGTCGTTCTCGCATGTAAACGCTGCATGTACACCGACCATGCCATGCCCGCCGTTAGCTAAGAACCGTGCATTTTCTTCTAGGCCTCTGGCTGCTCCTTCCGGTCCGTGACGGTCGGTCACCCCATAGGAACAGACAACACGAACTCCTATTTCTGCACAAGCATCTGCGATTACGTCTAATGATCCTTCAATGGCGTGCGGTGATTCGTGGTGATCGATGATTGCAGTTGTGCCAGATTCGATCGCTTCGAGTGCCCCTAATTTTGCGGACCATTCCAACATTTCCAGGTCCAGTGCTTGGTCAAGCCGCCACCAAACTAGTTCCAGGATTTCACGGAAAGATCCCGGGGTTCGCGGGGGTGCTGGCATACCACGAGCCAACGAGCTGTATAAGTGATGGTGAGCGCATACGAGTCCGGTCGTCTCGTTTGGTTGCAGACTGGTCAGGTCCACGCGCTGGCCCGTTCACGGTTAGCTACATTTCGGATTGGCAACTCAGTGGGCCAAGAATCACCATACGAGCGTATTGCGGCGGCTACGGCGCCGGCGGTTGGGACTAACCCTATTTCGCCCACTCCCTTGATGCCGTAGGGCGCTCCTGGTTGGGGTGATTCAACGATAATTACTTCAACGGGGGGCATGTCTTTGGGTCGGATGATATCCAGACCGCGAAGGGTGGTATTTGTCGGGCGCCCCGATGGGTCTGTTGGGAAGCCTTCAGTTAGTGAATACCCCAGCCCCATGTGCACGGCTCCTTCAATTTGGCCCTCGCAGAGCTGCGGGTTGACAGCACGTCCGACGTCGTGAGCAGCGACGACGTTCTGGATCTCCCCGTCATCTGGGTTAAGGATGACCAGTTGGGACGCGTAGCCAAAGGTGGAGTGAATCACTGGATTTTCTAGACCTTCGTTGAGCGAATTTGTCCAATTAATTCGGTAAGTCCCTTCGTAATCGACGCCAACTTGGCAACCATCAAGGAGCGCTCTTTGGCAGGCATCTTGTACTGCGCCCGCGCCCATGAGTGTGCCGCGACTTCCTGTGGTTTGTCCTGCTCCCAGTTCACGGGTTGAGTCGACGATGACCTTTATTTGTTCAGCCGCGACACCAAGTTCTTCAACCGCTACTTGGAGTGCCACGTTGTGGACGCCTTGACCCATTTCAGTCCAGCAATGTCGAACTTCGAGGGTGCCGTCTTCTTCAAATCTCACTACTGCTTTAGCTATCTCATCGAACCCATTTCCAAGACCGGAGTTCTTTAAGCCAAGACCAACGCCGACGGGTAGCCCTGCTTGAACGGCTTCGTCGTACGCGGGCTTTACTGCGTCAAGGCACGCTCGAGCTCCGAGGCATCCGTCGTCCATGATTTGGCCCGGGCCCCAAACATCCCCTGGGTTGACGACATTGCGTGATCGGATCTCCCAACCACTGATGCCGACTTTTTCAGCCAACCTGTCCATGATCCCCTCCATCGCGAACTGGGCTTGGTTCGCACCAAAGCCTCTGAAAGCACCGCATACAGAGTTGTTTGTCCTTGCCGCGACTGCTTCGACGTCCACGGCTTGAAGCACGTAAGGCCCTGTCGCGTGGCCAGCAGCTCGTTCTAAAACTTTCATGCCAACCGAGGCATAAGGCCCGGAATCCCCGAGCATTCTTGCCCGAAGGGCGGTCAGTTTTCCATTTGCATCGCATCCGGCTTCATACGTCATTCGAATTGGGTGACGTTTTGGGTGCATTAGTAAAGATTGCTCTCTGGAAAGAGTGATCTGGACTGGTTTGTCGAGAAGCCATGCCGCTAGTGCCGTATGCGCTTGATTCGACATATCTTCTTTCCCACCGAAGGCTCCTCCATTGCTGACGAGTTCCGTGGTTATGAGAGACGGGTCAACGCCCAGGACGCGTGCTATGTCATTGCGGTCATCCCAGATCCCTTGGCCTCCGGTATAGACGTAGAGGCCGTCTTCGTTGGGTATCGCAAGAGTTGATTCGGGTTCCAGAAATGCGTGTTCAACCCGTTGGGTTTGAAAGGTCTCATGAACAACATGGGTTGAGTTTTCTAGACCGGAATCGACGTCTCCTCGTTGATATGTAGACGTCGATAGGGTGTTTCCTTCAAGACCCCAGACAGCGTTTTCATCATTTTCAATGACTCGAATTGGGTCAGTCATTGGTTCATGCACTCGATAGTCAATCTCAATCAATGCTGCTGCTTCGATGGCAGTCGCTCTATCAACAGCAACGACGATTGCAAGGACGTCTCCGAGGTAGGAAGTGCGTCCTCCTACGGGAATCATTACTGGCCAATCTTTGTGGATCAGCCCAACTTTCAGTTCACCGGGAATGTCCGCTGCTGTGAAAACAGCCACTACGCCTTCCGTCGATAGGGCTGTTTTGGTCTTTATTTCGAGTATGTCTGCTCTTGCGTGATCACTAAGTTTCAACGCCCCGTGAAGCAGACCGTCGACTTGCATGTCATCTATAAAGGGTCTCGCCCCAGCAGCTAACACTTCTGCCTCGTATTTTGTTCCCCCGGATCCCACGCCTTTGGGAGGTTGAGGTTTGGGAACAACTCCCGTGGCTAAATCTTGAATGGCATCAAGGATCTTGATGTAACCGGTGCATCTACATAGGTGAGCTCCGAGATGTCGTGCGCTTTCATCTCGAGTAAGTGCTGTGCCCTTTTTTTCTATAAGTGCTTTGGCGCGCACCAAGATGCCGGGGATACAAAACCCGCATTGCAGTGCCCCATGTGCGGCAAAGCTGTCGCAATAACGTTGGAGTTCCGCGTCGTCGAATCCTTCGAGTGTGGTTACGTCCTCGCCATTAACTCTTTCTAAGGAGGTTTGGCACGCTACTCGAGCCTTGTCTCCTACCAGCACGGTGCAGGCACCACACTGGCCCGAAGGCGCGCATCCGTCTTTGGCGGAGATGATCCCAAGTTCATCTCGAAGTGCTCCTAACAGATGTTCGTGGTCTTCAGAGACGACGACACCTTGGCCGTTGAGTTGGAACGCTGTCATCGGTCGCTCTTTGGCCGTGTAATTAATTCGTACATTTCAGGTCGTCGGTAACGATCAAAGTCGAAAAGGGTGTCTTTGTAGTGTTTGCACCAATCGAGGTCACAATCAGCTACAACCAGTTCATCATCAGTGGTTGTTGCTTGGGCGACAATTTGTCCTGATGGTGCGATAATCACTGACTCAGCAAGAGAATCAACTCCTTCTTCGATACCTCCCTTTGCGACCCCGATGACCCAAGTTCCGTTTTGGTATGCGCCTGCCTGCATTACTAACTGGTTGTGAAATGACTGCAAAGGATTTTGAGAGGGGTCAGGCGCGTAATGCATGGGGGTGTTGTACCCAATAAGAATCATTTCAACGCCTTGAAGCGCCATAACCCGATACGTCTCAGGCCAACGGCGGTCATTGCACAGGGCCATCCCAATGATGCCGTCAAACGCCTCCCAAACACCGAACCCCTCGGGTCCTTCTTTGAAATAACGGCGTTCTAGGTGTTGGAATGGGCGCTCGGGTTCGTGCTCTTCGTGGCCAGGCAAGTGCACCTTGCGGTATTTGCCGACAAGTGAACCGCTTTCATCGACGAGAACTGAGGTGTTGTAACGCTCACCTTCTGGAGTTAATTCTGCGTATCCAAGGTAGAAACCAACGCCGAGGGCTTTCCCTTCGTCAAACAACCGTTGGGTGTCCGGACCGGGCATTTCAGTTTCGTAATACGAGTCCAGCTCCTCAGGATCATCATCCAAATACCATCGGGGGAAAAAGGTCGTGAGCGCTAGCTCGGGGAATACAACTAGCCGACAGTTTTCAGCGTTTGCTTCCCTCATCAAAACAATTAGCCGGTCTACAACTTCGCTTTTTGTGGTGTTTCTCGCTATCGGCCCTAGTTGTGCGGCACCTACCCGTAATGACCTCACCACTCCACCTCGGTCAGCGCAAGCATCGTGTCGCTAAGAAGCTGAGCTCCAGCTACCAGATCTTTTTCATCAGTGTGTTCTGCTGGATTGTGGCTAATGCCATCCAAGCTGGGCACAAAGATCATGCCGGTCGGGCAAATGCGAGCCATCATCTGGGCATCGTGCCCCGCGCCAGACGGCATACGTTTTGTCGATAGACCACTCTGTTCTGCTAGCAGTTCAATCTGTTCAACGACCCGTTCGTCAAATTCCACCGGTTCAAAGCGAGCAAGTGAACGACTTTCAACCTTTACATCCTCGTCTTCGGCGATCGCTGCAACCCTGGCTTGAAGCTGCTCTTCGGCAAGTTGAAGCAAACCTTCGTCCGTATTGCGCAGGTCAACGGTCATGGTTGCGCTGGCTGGAACAACATTCACTAGGTTCGGGTGGAGATTCAACGACCCGACTGTCGCCACTTGGCTGCCTCCCATTTCGGACGCTATGGATCGCGCGGCTACTACAACTTCGGCGGCTACCCGCATGGGATCGCGACGAAGAGACATTGGAGTTGTGCCCGCATGGTTTGACTGGCCAATCAAAGTCAATTCTGTCCATGAAATACCCTGCACCCCTTCAACAACCCCGATCTGGATGTCTTCCTTATCTAGAACGGGGCCTTGTTCGATATGCAGCTCCACAAAAGCATGGGGCGTCACACCTGGACACGGGGCCGAACCTCGATAACCAATCCGATCTAACTCTTCTCCTACCACCGTGCCATCGGAGCCCTGGACTTCCAGTACAGCTTCGACGCTCATGCCTCCCACATATGCGAGGCTTCCCATCATGTCCGGCGGATAGCGGGACCCTTCTTCGTTGGAAAAAAAAGCGACAGCCAATGGGCGCGTAAGTTCAATACCAGCGGCGAGTGTTGCTTCGATAACTTCCAACCCTGCCAGAACGCCAAGATTACCGTCGTAACGGCCACCGGTTCCTACCGTATCAATATGGGAACCAGCCATTACTGCGCCTAATGCGCCATCAGAGTTCGTGGAAGCAACGACATTTCCCACAGCATCGATCGTTACCGTCAAACCCAGATCTTTCATCCATGTGACAACCAGATCGCGCCCGTCACGATCAGCATCGGTGAACGCCAGTCGTGAACATCCTTTAGTTCCTTCGATTTCTCCGATTTGGGCGAGCTCGGCTATTCGTTCAAGAAGCCGTTCCCCGTTGATTGACACCGATGGGCCATTTGGCAAAGCCATATCTTCATTGAACCCGATTCACCCACAAAATAGCTAGTGATTCCTGTTGTCCTCATATTTCGTTAGTGTTCACTGACTACTACTTCATCGGAGATCTCGTGACTCGACCGGCTCTGTACCTCCAAGATGCCCACACAATTACTGAGGGAATTGAATTCGCTAGATATGCGGAGGCCAGCGGATTTGACGCAGTTTGGCAAGCTGATTCACGCTTGGTTCGCGAAGCGTCTGTGCCAATGGCTGCATTTGCAGCGACCACTCAACGAATCAAGATCGGTTCAGGAGTAGTAGATGTATGGACACGCAACCCAGCTCGTCTTGCTTCAATGTTCGCGACTCTCGATGACCTGGCCCCGGGGCGAATTTTGTGTGGGTTAGGTGCCTGGTGGGATCCTTTGGCCACCAAGGTCGGAGTTTCACGCGATCGCCCTTTGAAGGTCATGCGAGAAGTAGTCAACGCCGTCCGCGCGCTTCTAGCCAACGAAACCGTGACTATTGACGGGGATTTCGTGAAACTCGACGGCGTTGAGTTGGATTACGTTTACCAGGATCGTAAACCCAAAGATGTTCCGATATACATCGGTGCCACTGGAATGAAAATGATGGAATTGACTGGCGAAATCGCAGACGGCGTCGTCCTTAACTATCTAGTTTCGCCTGACTATAACGCTCGTGCCATGGCAGCTTTAGAGCGAGGTGCGGAAAAGGGCAAGCGCTCAGTCGATGATCTTGATCGCCCACAACTTGTGGTGTGTTCGGTCCATGAAGACCGAGACACCGCACTGGATATGGCCAGAAATATGGTCGCTCAATATCTCGGTCAACAACCCCACATAATGGAAGCTTCAGGTGTACCTAAGTCGTTGCTTGAAGCGGTGGGCGAAGTGCTGACCTGGCCGGCCACACATGAGCAAGTAGAAGCTGCGGCAAAGCTGATACCGGACGAAATTGTTCAGATGCTCACAGCTTCAGGCACAGCGGCAGAAGCACGCGAGGCGGTAGCCGGTTACATGTCGAATGGCTGTACTTCACCCGTGTTGTATCCATTGGGAGACGTTTACGCCACTATCGATGCTTTCACCGGTTGGGATAGCTCAAGTTAAGCCAAATCGTGGAGGCTCCAACGGCCCTTCAATTTCTTCTTCGATCATTCTCTGTAAGGGCTCATCACACGCTCAGAATGTGACAGAATGCGGGGGTTCGAAGTCGAAAAACATAGAGATAGGGCGGTAGAAATGCGGAGGAAGATTGCAGCACTGATAGCAGTCTGTATCGGGCTGGGCTTTGTACTCACTAGCTGCGGTGGAGACGATGGTGCCGACACAAAGGCTGCGTTCGTTTATGTAGGTCCAGTTGGCGATGCCGGTTGGACTTATGCGCACGATGAAGGTCGACAGTACGCGGAAGATGAAACTGGTGTTGAAACGGCTTACGTGGAAGCGGTTCCTGAAGGAACAGCGGATTTCGCTAATTACGTTCGGGATTTCATTGACCAGGGTTACAACGTGATTATTGGTACCTCGTTTGGGTACATGGACGACATGCTCGCGTTAGCAGATGAATACCCTGACGTGGTTTTTGAACATGTGTCTGGGTACAAGATGAATGACAGCAACTTCGGTAACACGTTTGGCCGGATGTATGAGCCTCGATATCTTTCCGGAATGGTTGCTGGTTCAGCTACAAGTTCAGGTTTGATCGGCTATGTCGCTGCTTTCCCAATTCCAGAAGTTATACGGGGAATTAACGCTTTCACACTTGGCGTCCAAGCCACAAACCCGAGCGCTCAAGTAGAAGTGATCTGGACCAGCACATGGTTTGACCCAGTCGTTGAAGGTGACTCTGCTCAAGCATTGCTCGACAAAGGCGCCGACGTGATCGCTATGCACCAAGATTCAACGGCGGCAGGTGAAAAGGCAGAAGCGGCCGGAGCACGGTGGGTTTCCTATAACTCCGATATGAGTGCCTTTGCTCCCAACGCCTTCTTGACAGCTCCTGTTTGGAATTGGGGACCTCGATATGTTGAGATCATTGAGGACGCTAAAGCAGGCAACTATTCACCGAGCTCCTATTGGGGATCAATGGCGGATGGAATCGTTGATCTTGCGCCAATAGCTAGTGACGTTGACCAATCCGTGGTTGACCAGGTAATGGATGCGAAAGCTGCAATCATCGCTGGTGATCTACATCCGTTCACCGGTCCAATCATGGATCAGGACGGGAACCAGGTCTTAGGCGCTGGTGAAGTTATGGACGACGGAGCCATGCTCGGGATGATGTTCTTCGTTGAAGGCGTCATTGGATCCACTGGCTGAGTTAGTTAGCTGTTAACAGCATTTAGCGGCGCCGGCGAGGACATTCCACGTCGGCGCCGCTAACGCGTTTAAGCAAAGCAGGTTCTCCCCTCGATGACCCAACCCTCATCTCCTAGGAATAGCGACCAACTCTCTATCGAGTTGACCGATATATGGAAAACATTTCCAGGAGTCGTCGCGAACGCTGGAGTTGGACTTGCTGTTCAGCGACGATCAATCCACGCGCTTCTAGGAGAGAACGGCGCTGGCAAATCAACCCTCATGAATATCCTCGCAGGGGTGTATCGGCCCGACAGCGGCGAAATCAAAATCGATGGTCTCCCCCACCAATTTCGAAACCCAGCTGATGCATTATCTGCCGGAGTTGGAATGGTCCATCAGGAATTCCGCCTAATTCCATCTTTTTCAGTCGCTGAAAATATTGTCCTTGGTTCAGCGCCGTCCGTGATCAACAACCGTCAGGTCGAGAACGATGTCGCGGAAATGGCAGACAAGTACGGCCTAAAGGTCGATCCGGCACAGCCGCTGTGGCAGCTGTCTATGGGCGAGCGCCAAAAAGTGGAGATCTTGAAGGTGTTGTGGCGGGATGCACAGGTGCTAATTCTCGACGAACCAACCACCGTATTAACCCCCAGCGAAGTCGACGAATTAGGCGAGATTTTGCGACGAATGGCCGATGATGGTCGATCCATCATTTTTATCAGCCACAAATTGCATGAAGTCTCCGGGATCTGTGACGAAGCGACCGTCTTAAGGCAGGGAAAAACGGTTGCCGGATCATTAGATATGGCAATAACAAACCAAAACGAACTAGCGCGTCTCATGGTTGGAGCATCTCCTGCTATCCCTGCTCGACCTGAAGCAGCAACTCCGGGGAAACCTTTGTTGGAGTTGCAAAATTTGAGCGCTGCAGGTGACCGCGGTGTGGACGCGTTTTCTGATGTCAGCTTCCAAATCCATTCAGGGGAAATAGTCGGCATCGCGGGTGTGGCCGGTAACGGGCAACGCGAACTAGCTGACGTTATTGCTGGTTTACGCCCGGCAAGCAACGGCACATTAATCATGGATGGCGCCGACATAACCGCAGTTAGCCCCCACCGTCGCTTTCAGTCCGGCCTGGCATACATACCTGAGGATCGCCTAGGTGTGGGGTTGGCGCCACGGCTCTCCATAACTGACAACGCCATACTTCGCGTTTACCGGCAACAACGACGAGGCCCATTTATTGTGGCCGAAAAAGCCCTGTCCTACTGCTCTGACATCGT